>JBHLPF010000035.1:0-38439 GCA_048939765.1 Promethearchaeota archaeon | reverse complement strand
TGAGTGCAAATAGGGACTCTCTACTCCACTTCATCAGAAGGTCACCATTGATTTCTAACGTCCTCTTAATAAGCTCTCAAGTTGGCGTATTCGTTTCAGGAAGAGGACACAACACTGCTCTCAGCTCCAAATGCATTCCAAAAAAAGGTAGAGAAGCTCGCTTTCAGGTCACTGAGTCCTTGAAATGGAAACTGGGGGAGACTTATAGCCAAGGAGAGTTATAGAGTGCTTTCGCTTGGAGGAAGAACGCATGAAGCCAATAAGGGGCAATCAAGTCCTTGTTCTTACGCTTGGTGCTGTACTGGTCATCTCTGCTATCTGTGTCATTTCTTCGGAAGTCAGTACATATCCGACTCTTCAAGAAGAAGGGCATCCAAGAGAAGCGATTGCTATGTGGCTCTCAGATGCATCTGTTATCATGCTTGAATCTCCAGCGAATAACTCGGTCCTACGGTCCGGGATAGTCATAGATATCGCAATAGAAGGATCATTCAGTCTGAGCCATGTCCTGTTCGCCTGGGACTTCGGAATCAATGAGAGCATTTTCGAACCATATGAGATTCAGCTACCAACCGGTGATGGACAACACATTCTTCATCTCTACGCAAACGACACCGATAACAATTGGGAATCTGCACTATTCTCTTTTGTCACAGATGATACAAAGCCTGCGGTTAATTCACCTGAAGATATTACCTACATAGTGGGATCAAGTGGTCATAGTATCCTATGGGTTCCAACTGACGCAAATCCTGATTGCTATCTAGTCCTATTGGAGAAATCATTGCTAACATGCGGCTTCTACTCATATGATAACGACGTCAATATCATTGTTGACGGTCATGAGCCTGGTGTGTACAACTATAGCATTATTGTGACTGATGCCGCGTGCAACCAAATCAAAGATCAGGTTGTTGTTACCGTTCTTGAGGAACCAACACCAACTACAACAACTACCACGTCCACAACAACTACATCCACTAGTATTATTCCAACAGTAATCAGTCCATTGGTGGAGGGATCGCTCCCAATAGCTCTTGGAATCTCAGGAATTATCATTGCACTCAATATTATCGTGATGCGCCGAAGACCTTGAATACAAGATGCGTATCAGACGATAATTCTGAACGGCAGAGGATGATGGCCTGCCGATGTTGGCTGTTCAGGTAGTATCTTGTCTACTGATGCGGCTTTTGAATAGGAGATAGCGTGGCACTTGTTCCATGTACTCTCCATATGCCTCACCATAGAAGTCTAGGCATGCTTGTTCTTCAGCCCTATCTCCAGCACTATTGAGGATCCGTGATATGAGTAAGACTAGGAAAGCAATCCCCGAGCCAATGGCAATTGAGATGCCTGTGAGTAGTGTAAACAAAGACACCTGCTGTGGATGGCGTGAGAATCGATATGGTCCCGCAGTAACAGGTCTGTCTAAAGGGGCTCTTCTGAACGTAATCACTGACGCAGCAAGTCCTGCTAATCCAAGACCAAAGATGATTATACCAATTCCACACCCAAGGGTCCCCATCTTCAGTGGTGTGAATACAATCAGGATGATACAGATCAGCGAAAAGGTCTTTCCAGTAGCAAATGAGACTCTCTGTGTTTTGCTCCATTTTGACCTGTCAAAGTCTGTCAGTCTTGATACCACCTCACGTGGAAATATCAAGAACATCAGTCCCTCTGAAATCACCAGAATAAGGAATAGAATCCATCCATTGTATAGTCCCAATTCAAGTGCAGGGAACAATTCCATCTCGATAGACATCTCATCACCAAACACCACTAGAGTAGGAATCATGGACTATTAAATGTTAGAGCGCTCTAACTTTACATTCGGATGCCCTTGTTGACGACGCTGGTCATGTTCTGATTCATGTCCCTTGTCAATTACTAGTCCAGAAATTTCATGACCTCTTGGAGCAGATAACATGGTGTCTTGCTCAAAGTCCTGCTCACATTCCCCTTCGTCGTCTTTACAGCTTTAGCAATCTCGGAAATCTGCTTCTTTTCCCAGAGGTAGTAGAAACAATGCTGCAGTTGAGTTGTGCTTAGACCGAGAAGACTGGCGAAGAAGAGAACAACATTGACGACTATAGAATTCTCTTTGTCTGAGGCGTTTTCATCGATCTTGATGCTAGCTGACCTTTTCTTGTAAGTCATGCTCTTAACTTCGTCCAGAGCTTCTCTGGCATTCCAGAAGACAGGTCCGTCACAATCATCTGCTCTCTCATTGTGGATTATGATCTCTCCTGTCCCGAGTCCCATGCGAACCTCCAAGCCATCCATCAGTAGCTTATGTAGAAGAAATACAATTGGCTGCCAACTGCTGACTAACAGCTCTATACTATCACCTTGCGTCAAAGCGGGTATGGCAATGCAATATTCTTTGAAGCGCTTGTATGTTTCATCTATCACGCCTCGTATCTTCCTGTCCAATTTCCTCCGCTCGCCGACAGGGGCGTCTCTTGATGCGACGATATCTATGATCGATGCAATCATTTCCTCATCAACCAATTAATAGGAACCTAAAGATGCCCCACGTCAAAGCCAGTGCCATCGTTATGCTCATGAGCGTGCCTAGAATATACCAATCGGCGCAGGCACGATCGTCTGTTCCTCTACTCGAATACCTGAAAATTGCTTTACCAGCCACTATGACGGAGAGAAAGCTTAGAATCGATGCATATGTTAATGCAGCGTCATAGTAAGCAATCACGACAGCCAGAAATATGAGACTCCTCTCAGCATATCCTATAAGATAGCCTCCATGCTTCAATCCTCCGCACTTGGAGGCAATGTCCTCACCTACCTCTTTCCCTATTCCGCCAAAGACTAAGTCAATCAGTAGACCTGGCAAGAAGAGAGCCAGCAGGTACCCAAAGAGAATTGTCAAGAACTCTGAATAGAACGTGAGCACTGGCGAGACCCAGATTATATACAGCGCAATGCTACTCACCAGAGCTATTACCAAACCCATTATCCGTTGAACCATTCTCATGAAAACACCACAAATCTAATACTGAATCACATTCAGGTCACGCGTTATAAGTTTACCTTTTTAGTACACAATATATAATGTTAATATATTAGGTAAACATATTATAATATTAACCAAAATGGTAAACTCATTTCTTTATTTCAATAACAGGATGTGGATTGTTGTACGTGTCACCTACACTTGAGAAGGTGTAGACTTTGACGCACACAGAACATTTCTACTCACGTTTTCCGAGCATGAGGTCAATTCTATGAAGAACTCGCTCCGCATGTTTAATGCAAAGTTTAAAGCCACAAAAGACCATTTCATCATAGGTCTGTGGCATCGCGAGGGAATCGTGATGGGGAAGAGAAGGAGTATAGAAGCTAGCCGAAGGGTGCGCTTTGTAGCCATAGCGGTCACCCTGATTGTATTGATGAGCACTGTGAGCATAGTTGCGATTGGAATTGCCACCTTTGCGGGGATGCCTATTCAGGAAGATGTTCTCATTCTGAGGGTGGGTGATTCAAAGGAAATAGCATCTGCCTCTGTGACACTTGCAGAGAACCTCAAATCTCACAATGAGATTGTGGAATCTCAATGGAATTCTGCAGATTGGAGAGGAATGAGTCAACCGCAATTTGTGAATCAGGGTACAACTCCTGTTGTTACGCAGACTCTCGTGCCGCACATTGACTACAAAGAATCAGAGGTTGCCCTGGACAAATTAGCTGAAACTATAAGAGAGTATCAAACTTCATTCTTGGTAGTTGTTGCTCATGGGAGTAGTGAGGGAATAGCCGACTCTCGATCTTCAGCAACATGGGAGGATATTGCACACTCGATTAAAACCGGACGAGTTGATGTTCCAGTGTTCTTGTCCTGCTATAGCTCTGAAATCGAAGAATATCTACCAGCTGCAATCGGATTTCCAGGAGAGATTGACGCACAGATTGCAGCGATAGCACTGAGTGCATCAATAGTTGCTGCATTTGACGGAAGTCAATCCGAGATTGCTGAGATGACTGGTCAGTTTATCGACAGAGTAGCCGCCCTCGAAGCACGCCCTGAGTCTTATGAGCCCCTAGCCAATTGGAGAGCCATTCAAAGGACAGTTAACACAATTATGGTGGCCACACCTGCTCCAAAGACATACTGGACCGACTCAGCAGTCGCGCTCAAGATCATGGGCATGATACTAGGTGTTCTCCTGCTCATTATTCTAGACAATCTTAGTGCGTCGGCGGCTAAGATTCTTGGTGTTCTTGCCGCAACAGTTGTCGCAGTCAGCTGTGTCGTGGGGATAATCGGAGACCTTACTGGACTATCACAGATGTTCAAAGTGAGAATACTCTGGGGAACAATCGACCTCTGGCCCTTGGTTAAGATTGCTGTAGGTCTGCTTGTATGTGGATTCATTCTTGCATTTGGGACTCCCCTTATTGCACTGATGAACCTCGCTGTCAGAAATGGTGCAGGTCTAATACTATACTCCTTGATGACATATTTCTTCTCAAGTCTGAGCTACAACTCAATCTTTGCGGCAATCGCTCGGATATTCGGCAATACGTTGGGTGATCTGACAATGCCAATCTTCTTGTTTCTCTTTGGATTATTCGGTATCAGCCTGACATATAGCGAACGGCGCCTGGTTAGGACATGTGTATATCTGCTCTGCGTGATATTCATATACAGTGCTGTGGACCATCTTTTGAGCGGCGTTGGTGAGATTTTCGATGTGAGCAAGTCCATAAGTGATTCAATGTTCAGAACCCTTACTATCTGGAATATTTGCTGTTGGACTGTGGACTGGGCGATGTGGCTCGGAGGAGCGTAAAAAGGAGATGACACTGAAAGGCTGGAGTGTGACCACTCAATGAATGATGAAGATCTTGGGGAAATCAAATTCAAAGAGGAAGTGGCAAAAGGTCATGCACTGAAGATTATCCTTTTGCTCTTGGTCTTTATATTGCCATTTATCCTCATCTTTCTACTGCAGGGAATCATGATTGATCTGTGGGGTGATCCCAGCCCCACAAGCCCATTTTATCTGGCTCTTATCGGCGCCTTGCTAATTTGGTTCGCAGCTGGATATGCAATCATCATCCCCCAAGTTGGACAACGAATAGATGCAAGATACAGCACCAATTGAGCGATTTGAATGGGACTCATCGTCAATTAATCAGTGAGAACATCTGGGATGGCCATATTCATGCGCGTCTTCGAAATATGAAGATAATCACCAGGCTAGCAGCCGCAACTGATAATCCGATCATTAGCCAGCCAAGAGGAGTCCTCCAGAGAATGTAGTCAAAAGGAGGCTCCACTATCATATAGCCTCCTGTGTACTGCATTGGCAAGACCTCATTCCAGTTTCCAAGAGTATCGTTGGCCCATATCTTGAAGTAGAAGTTCCCTCCGCTGCCCTCGGTTTCAGGATAGCCAAACTCATAGTTCCACCAGACAGCATAGGTGAAGTTGGCTTGATACCGTCCAAGAGTCGCATTCCCCTCAATCAGGGTGGCTGTTCTATTCATCCACTCAGTTTCACCCATCCATCTGTATCTGAAAATGACCGTGTCTATGCCATCAGTATCATTGATCCACCGAGTGCCTGTCCAGACTTCCTCAGTCTGACCAGTGTACGCCCCGTCCCAGAAAAGGACTAGACTTGCAGTGCTAGTAGTATCATACCACTCTATTGTGGGGCCCTCATTGGCGCTCACACCGATAACGAAAGCGCTCCCAAGCCAAACCATTAGGACAATTGCGGCACCTACTCTTCTCATAACTAGACAAGTGTTGAACTCAATTTTAATTCAGCTTGTGTGCGGAGAATCATCTGTCATGTCATCTGCCGGTCACGAATCACTCTGTCGACATCGATGCGTCTGAGGCGCCTTACAGAAGGCAGCGTCGCGATGACAGATGTTAGAGAAGTCAGAAAGGCTATTCCCAGGAGCACCAAGACATTGTACGACGGAACATAGAAGGATATGTACGACTGCATGAAGGTGTTGAACATCCCAGACATTGCGAAGCCCACAGGATAGGACAGTATGACGCCAAAGAGAGTCACTATTGATATCTCCAAGAATAGAAGCCGTGTGAGTGTGTTTCTCGACCAACCGATGGCCTCAAGCTGTGCCAGCTCGGGGATCCGTTCTCCAACGCTTATCGAAACGATATTCCACACCACGGCCAAAAGCAAAAGCATCGCGATAGCGGCCATGCCTATAGCAACAGCAAGCCCTTGAGCTTCACTTAGCACGCCACTTGATGCCTGCTCCATAGTCATAGCATTCTCTACATCTTCTAATGCAAATGCCTCTTCAGCGACCACATCAGGATCTATTCCTTGAGAGGTCTTGACGAACAGTCCACTAATCATCTCAGCACCAAGTAAGTCAAATGCCTTACTGAGAGAGATATAGAGCACATTCATCGGAGAGCTCACTAATCCTACTACGGTGAACAATTGGCTCGAGCTACCAACAGTGATATTGACGACATCTCCTTCTTCAACTCCGATCGAGTTGGCCACAGACACATCAATCAGAGCTTCATCAACATCTTGAATGGTCCTGCCTATTTCGAGATTGAAATCATGCAACTGCCCCATTGCGTTTAGGCATAGCAAACTGATCAACCTTGATTTGTCAGATACAACCGCCACTGTCCCGAGCTTGAGATATGGCTCGTAACTGTCGACATTGTCTACCTGTGACATCAGCGTATCAATGTCTGTTGAGTTCATCGGTTCCTTGAAGTCCAAGAGGATGTCCCAGTGCTCATTCTGATCCATATAGACAAAGATGCTAGTGTTGAATCCTCCAACCATGATTGTGCCCATTGAGGCTACCGCAGCTGCTAAGGCAATTCCAATAACCATCAATCCTGCACGGACTTTGTTGAGCGAAATTCCTCTAACTACAAACTTGAAACCATATCCTCGGATTCCAATTCGTTTCCCAACTTTCTCTAGGGCTGTTTCACCAACATATCCCTTCTCCATCATCCACCCACGAATGGCCCTTATCGGCTCGTACCTTGAGATCTTGCGAACCGGGAAGTATGCAGATACAAGCACAGTGCCTAGTCCTGCTATTGACGCCCACACAAAGACCATTGGGGGCACGGTGCCTGTCTGTATCTCTAATGAATAGACAGAGGCAAAACTCTGAAGAATCGCCTTTCCTGACGGCTCGCCAAGGGGTAGAGCTATAAGGGTGGCTGCTATTGCCAACATTCCCAAAATGAGAAGGTAGGCCCCTTGAATCTCTGAGGTTGTGTAGCCAAGAGACTTTGTGATGCCAATCTGCCGAGAGTTGAACTCGACAATTCGCTTCACCGTGGTGAATACCACAAAAGCAGCAACGGCAAAGATGATGCCTGCGAAGAGAGCAATGAACTCGTCTGCCACATCAAAACGCGTGAGTTCAGCGCTTCTCAAATCACTGATGTCCAAAGTAGTCACAATTGGATAGGGGTTTATCGCCTCAATGACCAATTCTGAGAGCTCAGTGTAGTCGTAGCCTTCCTCGAAACGGACGATTACTTCATTCACAACATCCTTCTCGCCATATCCTGGATAGGCAAGCTCCTGCAGCACTGAAATGTCCATCCAAATCGGCGCAATTGTAGAGAATGAGACACGTGAAGGGGCATAGATCAATTGCTTTGGATTTCTATGCGGAAACAGATGCTCCAAAGAAATCACTATACCAACCACTTCTACTTGGTATTCCTCTCCAAACATTGACACTGTAATCTCAGACCCCAGTTCTATTCCGTTGTTCGCTGCAAACGTTTTCTCTACCAATGCAGAATGATTGTCTGTGGGGTCGAGGTATTTTCCTTCGGACAGGAGAAGCCTGAACACATCCGGGGGATTTGCTGGATCGATGCCATAGAGATCTGCTGGGTTTTCAGAAGTGCCGGAGAAATTGATCTTCCCAAAGACATGGTAGCGACTCGTGAATGCTTCAACACCCTCAACATTCTCAATACCACTGATATGATCTCGAGGAGCTGAATACACAACAGCCATGAAATCGGGCGCAGCATAGGTTTCGTATGTATTGTCAATTGTGACCCTCATCATTGGCATCATTGCTGAGAACATGACATAGCTCAAGACGGCAATGAAAACAAGGAACATGCTGCTGACTACTTTTCCTCTCTGACTGAAGATCTCTTTCCTAGTCTTTCGCAGGAGGGTTCCAGCCAAGGTCTATTCCTCCTCATTCCGTTCTGAGATTCCGTATATCAAACCGGAGCGCAGAAAGACCGACCTGTCGGCTAGCTTTGATACTGATGTTTGGTGAGTCACTGCGATGACTGTGGTTCCAGTCTGCTTGTTGAGAGTTTGAAGGAGATCCCAAATCACCTCGGATGTTTCCGCATCAAGGTTCCCTGTCGGTTCGTCAAGCACAAGTATAGGCGGTTCCTTAGCCAATCCCCTAGCGATTGCCACCCGCTGTTGTTCTCCTCCACTCATCTGCGACGGATAATTGTTTGCCTTGTCGAGTATACCAACTAGCTCTAGGTATTTGTTTGCCCTATTGCGCATCTCTTGTCTGTCCTTGATTTCCATGGCGATACCGATCTCTACGTTCTCGAGAGCCGTTAGGGTGGGAAACAAATTATAGAATTGAAAGACTAGCCCGATGCTAGATCGTCTGAATCTGGTCCGCTCATCTCTCTTCATTGAGGAGATGACTGTTCCCTGAACAGAGACCTCTCCTGATGTCGGTGTATCAAGAGCAGAGATCATGTTCAAGAGAGTTGTCTTGCCCGAGCCTGATTGGCCCAGTATCGCAACGAACTCACCATCTGCGACATCTAGCGATATCCCTCTTAGAGCATGGACTATGGTCTCACCCATCTTGTAGTCCTTTCTAAGGTCCGAGATTTCAACAAGGCTGTCTGATGAAGCCATCTTTCTTTCACTCCTTTTGTTGTATGCATTAGGGCTTTTCCTAATATGAATAGACACGAAACAATTTCTCGTAGAGTGCAGGGAAAAATTCTCCTTGCTCTGGTCTAATACTACATAAAGAAGTCTTTACCTATTTACTGTTTGAGCAAGATGAACGATCTTCTACCTGTTTCAAAGGCATTATCCAATACCACAAGGGTTCGGATTCTAGAGTATCTCCTTGCCAAACGAGTTGCCAACAAAGGTGATGTAATGGAGGAGCTTGGACTGGAACGTGCAGCTCTGGAGCATCATCTCAAACCTCTTGTGGACGCAGAACTGGTGTCCGTTCTAGATGTCGTGATTGACAAAGTCAAAAACTCGCTTCTGTTCCCGGTAGCTTCTGTAAGCCTAGAGAAACGTCCAGAGATATCTGTCGAGGCCATGAGCGATGTGATTGGAATTGAGATTGAGAGCGATGTGAATCATGACGAGATTCAGGAGAAAGCTCAAGCCGAGGTGAAGGCTGGCCGCTTGGATCAGGAGGATGCGGTTGCGATAGTGAGAACGCTGTTTGAGCATAGAGGTAGGGGAACAAAGAACATGTGTTCAGTATGCGGACGAATTCGCAAGATGGCCGATCTCACTCTATGTGAACGATGTTTCAGGCCTGCATGCACAAAGTGTAACCAGACTATTCAACGAGATGATGGTGGTTCTGAGCTATTATGCGACCGCTGTGTGAATCGGATGTTTAGCTGATGTGCAGAGGTTTCACGAAGGCTGTAAAGGTCTCTATGACTCAATGAGAGAGTCAAGAGTGGTTTCGAGTTTGATGCCCGATACAGTCGCAATGCACCACTACTTCAGGAGTCTAATGCTCTCTTATTAGCTGACCGCTGTTTTCAAATGTTGGACTGACTAGGTCTTCAAGTGTATTATGAATGGAGGAAGAGAGCAGAGCATCGACTACGACGCAGTTTCTAAGGTCTATGACCAAGTCCGCACAGGCGACCCAGAGATGATATTTCATCTTCTTGAGGAGTCTCCGCCTCGTTTAGGGTCACTGGTTCTTGATGTTGGATGCGGAACGGCAAACAATACACTGCTCTTTCAGAGGTCTACTGGTGCCCAGATGGTGGGTCTTGACCTTTCGGGGGGAATGCTTGCTGAGGCCAGACATAAGGCTGATGTCATCACATTGGTCCAGGCGCCTGCCAACATGATGCCTTTTCCATCTGACACATTCAGCATGGTCTTCATGACTGAGGTCATCCATCACCTTCCTGATGCCGCATCAACGATTCATGAAATGGCGAGGGTTCTTGGCGGAGGTTCGATGTGCATAGTCACGCAGTCCCATGAGCAGATCGAGCAAAGGATGACTTCGCGCTTCTTTCCCGCAACAGTAGACATTGACAAGGCGCGGTATCCAGGCATCCCTGAGATTGAGGGGCATATGAGATCAGCAGGACTTGAGAGCATTTGGTCGAAACAATACAGGTTTGCTCCAGTCAGTCTGGGTGAGGAGTATCTAGACACAGTTTCACGGAAAGGCTACTCGATGCTCCACAAGATATCTGAGAACGACTATCAGGAGGGTTTCAAAGCCCTTCAGGAAGCTTTCGCAGATAGTGAGGAGCTAGACTATGCAGCTGGCTACACCTATGTATGGGCTAGGAAATCTATTGATTAGAATACCACTGTGACGTCTATGAGTCGATCTTCTTCCACCTCGAACCTGAACAATGTCCGAATGGTGAGTGTTGCTTTCCCTGGGCGTAATGCTCTGAAAATCCACCTCACCTTCTCAGCGTCTCCTCCGGTCCATCCTGGCTTCTTCATGTTCTCTGGATTCACATACTCGGATTCGGTGTCCTCCAGATAAATCACCGTGTCATCATCAATCTCAAACTCAGCATCCTCACCGACAGAACCATGTCTATGAAACTGGTAGAAGAAGCGTTCTCCCACTTGGACTGTGACCTCGCATATTGCCTTTGGACATTCAATCTGCCGCATCTCGGTATCTTTAGGCTTCATAGACTACTCACCATGTATCTCTGAAGGTGCAACAAGCTGAGCCCGCCGCATCTGTCGACGCCTATAGAAGAAAGCTATGAGAACGATGATAATCGCTCCAGTAGAAATAAGGCCAATTGTGAGAAGCTGCAACTCTGGAGGAAGTATGAGCATTATTCCTGGATACCACTGGGTGAACACGAGATTTATCATGTCATTCCCAGCAAAATTGACACGCATTTGCATGCTTGTTAGAGTCCCATTGACCTTTTCGTAGAGCATCTCCATATAGATAGAGATGGGGAATATTCCGAAGACGAATGAGGTGTCAATTACAGTGCCCCAGGTTGTATCGGTGTCAACCAATTCAATATCGTCAAAAGCTGTGAAGTTACTGGGCGCTTCTGATTCATTGACGCCTCCAAAGAATGCAAACCCACCCAGTTCGCTTGAGAAATTCCAGTCACCAATTGGCACTACGACCAAAAACATGTCTTCCATTATGACTTCAGAGTCATTTTGACGAATCAGAGTGCAATTTGACCATGGCATCTGACTAGACTCATTGATCAAAGAAGGAATGGGATCAAGATGTGTGACGCGCGCGGTAATCTTTTGTCCTTCATCTACTTCGGAGATGAACGGCATGAACTCACTGAGATAGGAGCCAAAGGTCTCGTCGAGCAATTTTCTCTGCAGAACATATGTTACCTCGTCACCTACATCCACTCCCCACTCTAGGTTATGATTGCTCTGGGCTGAAATGGATGGAGCGCTGAGAAATGAGATAAGCAATGCAACAGAGAGTATAGCTCCGCATAGTCCATGTTTCATTGCCCTGAGTATGTTGCTCTTTTGTCTTTAGGATTATGGTAAGATTTCCAGTAGTTCAGGCAAATGCTCGATAATCGTGGTATTGGCCGGTGCAATCTCTCTCTCCGCAGGGTTGCACTCTACGATTAAAATCGGTACCATCTCGCCTCTGATTGCAGCCTCAACATCATATTTCACATAGTTGCCGACGTACACGCATCTTCTCGGATTGATTCCAAGGTCGTCAGCCACCTTGAACAACATGTACGGAGATGGCTTCTTGTATCCAGGCACATTTGTATACTCTACAGATCCAAAGAGAGATAGGTTGCCATCTCGCTTCAGGACAGATTTAGGGTCTCCAAAGCGATTTGATGCCATTCCAAGCTTGTAGCCTCTCCTCTTCAGTTCCACTAGTGTTTCTCTACAGCCATCAAGAGCTATGTATCGTTCAAGTCGAAGCCAATCATCCCATAATGATTGAAGATCATTAGCCAATCTCTCAATATCCCCTTTTGCGCCAAGGCTCCTCAACAGTCTCTTATCATACTCCACCCAATCCTCTCTGGATGGTTCCCAATGCAGGTCGGCTCGCTTCTTCAACATGAACTCATCGAGCCACACATCCGGGCCGCGGGATTGCGCTCCTTCAAGCTCATAGTCAGACATGACTGCGATATCTGCCAGGCCTACCTCGGCAAGAAATCGTCTATGGACCTCTCCTAGGTCTCTCTCGGTCCTGTAAAGGGTTCCTCCTAAGTCGAAGATAAGGGCATCAATTCCTTCTATCATCAGCACTCCGCCAAGTGGACATGCAATTTGCCTACCTCTATCTATATCTGACGGCAGAGGAGTCTAGTCGGTCAACCTTTTTCTTCAATCCAAGTGATATCATCTAGATTTGGATGACATCTGTGGATGATACCCTGAGAGCTGTGGAGAAGCATCTTGAGGAGAATCCAGATGATGCATCCGCTTGGAATGTCCGGGGAGTTCTTCTAGCAAACAAGAAGGAGTTCGGAGAGGCTCTGCGCTGTTTGAACCGAGCAATTCGCTTGGACTCAGGCCTCTCAGAGGCACACACTAATCGCGGTCGTGTCCTTATGGCTCTAGGTCCCGACAAGGCAAGTAGCGCGTTGGAGTCTTTCGACAGAGCACTTCGCCTCTCTCCAAACAATTCAGAGGCCCTTATTGACAAGGCCAAGGCTCTGCATGCACTAGGCCGAACGGATGAAGAGCTTGCATGCTATGAGAAGGTCAGCAAATCAGTCACTGACGTTCCAGCTGTCTGGATTCGGATGGGCGACATCAAGTTGGAGCAGGGACACTTCAATGATGCAGTCAGGGACTATGACCATGCGCTGCTGCTTGATCCTGAAAAGGTGACGGCGCTGGTTCATCGAGCAATAGGCCTCTCAATGATGGAGAAGGGAAATGAAGCAGTGAAATCAGCTGAGAAGGCCACCAAGCTAGCACCAGACGACATAGAAACCTGGCGTGTTCTTGCCGATGTGAACATCAGATACGGTAGACAACATGCGGCGATGAAGGCTCTCAAGAAGGCCTCAGAAATCGACCCAAGTGATGCGTCAGTTGAGAACACTATGGGCATGATCGAGTTCAAAGCTGGTCGGCTGAAAGATGCGGCGGCGCATTTTCGAAGGGCATTAGTTCGTGACAAGAAACATATCACCGCGCTTCGAAATCTGGGCTTTGTCCAAATGGATTTAGAGGACTGGTCTGGAGCCAGCAAGACTTGGGAGCGACTTACTGCATTGGTCAAGGATGATCCACGGGTGTTTGATGCAAAAGCAACAACCTCTGCCCGACTGGATGATTTTTGTTCTGCATCAGAGGCTTGGAAAGAGGCACGAAAGCTCTACAAGAGGCGTGGTGACGACAAAGAAGCAAAACGCGTTACAGAGCTAGGCCGTGCAGCACGTATCAACTGCTCACACCAAAAGAAGGCCGCCCGTGCAGAACGAGAACATGAAAAGGCCTCTCGCTCCTTCTCTGACAGATTCGATGAACGCAGGAGGAAGTCGAAGAAGACCCGATAAAAGAAATGCCATCTTCTGTGCAAGACCTAAAGCCTGTCCATTTTCGCAGGTGTTCAATGACGGACCATATAGCCAGTCGAATGATGAACGACAAATATGTCTATGCGGGAAGATGCATGCCTAAAGACGAGTGATGGGGAATTATTCATCTCTTGCCATTCTGTAGGCTTGATTGGCGTTTTCGGGTTCGTTCAGCAGCATGAAGAGGTCTCCCATCTTCTCCCACGCACTTGAATAGTCCGGCCTGATTGCCACTGCTTTGTTAAAGGCAAATAGTGCAGTGTCGTATTCCTTCAATCGGGTCAGAATTTCCCCATAGAATGTCCAACCTTCGTAATCGTCTGGCCTAGCCGCCAAGAAATGACCTATTGTGTCAGCATAGATGTTAGGGAAAATGAGTGGAGTGGCAGCAGCTACAATGATGATGACTGCTATTGTTACGATTCCCATAAGCATCTCTTGCTCATCTCACTTTCACGCATTAGTTGAATCCTGCCCTTATTACTTCTCAGCTTAGGGAACTTCATCAAAAATCAGCGATTTAATCAAGTGGTCCACAGTGAATCGTCCCTCAGTCATACCAGCATACCAAGGTGCCTCTATTCCAAGACTCTCCTGGATTTCCGGAATATCTTGCCCCTGACCATGCAGTTCCCTTACAGATTCCTGTAATTCCTTCAGAAAATCAATTCGCTTCTGAATGTATTCGTAGGGATCTTCTACAGGTCCCCTATGACCATCAAAGAGAATGTTCAGTTCAAGTTTCTGAATCTTCTCCATGGTGGCTATCATCTCTGGAACATTCTCATCAGGCATTGCCAGTTCCTTCCTTGATGGCAATGGGACTGCATCCGCAGAGAAAAGCCACCCTCTCTCCCTTTCGTAGAACCCTATCATATGGTCTGTATGGCCAGGCAGTGATAACCATTCAAATGATAGATCCCCAATCTCAAACTGTTGAGGCATCGGCAAGACTTCATGAACTGGTTCTGGTTGACCCCAGACCATCACAAAGAAGTCAGGGAGTGCCTTTGGATTCTTCAGAAACTCTGCAACGGGGGGTGTTGCATATATCTCGGATTCAGGTGCGAGAACTGAGCAACAGCCAAGATGGTCTTCATGAGTATGTGTCACAAAAACACGTCTGATTGGATTTCTGGTGGCAAATTCCTGAATTTCCCTAGATGCATTTGGGCATCCTGCATCTATTAGAGAGTCCTCAATCCGGTAGGCATAAGTCCACATCACAACACTGCCATTGAATTCTGAGCCAGTCTTGATACATGTCATCAGATTGTCATAAGGCTCAATCTCTATCATGGGTTTGGTTGTGCAAGTCGGTAAAATCTATGCTTCGGTCTGCACCATCGACGTCAGCTACCTTGGGAAGTCGCATGGAGGACCGGGGGTGCAAAATCCCTCAGCCTCCTGAGGGCTACAACGCGGTCTCTTCTACCCAGTTTCGCATCGTTCAAAGCTTGCTCCATGAACTTGATTGCCTCATCATAGTTTTGACGAGGGACTGGATAAGGTACTCCATCCTTCCCACCAAATGCAAATGTCATGCGGACTGGATCTGACCAGGATGGTGCTGACCCATAGATCATCTCTGAGATAAGAGACAATCCCCTCACTGTGGCGGGCCCCATCCCATCTATAAAGAGCATATCCTCATAGCCGGATGGCTGCACTTCGTATGCCTTGCGTACTGCATTCCAGTCCATTCTGTTGGGGATTACCTTGTAAGATGGCATTGAAACCTCTGGGTCATCTCCTTCAATCCATGGGATCAGCGTGCTCTCACCATATGCCTTCATATCCTCGAAGAGCTTCCTGACTTTTCGCGGATTCTCCTTGACTACATCAAGAGTTGTCTTTCGACACTCATCCGACTCCTTGGAGGTGAGATCGAGAGTCGCCTTCTTCACCTGCCCCGATATCATTCCAGAGTGAGGCTCATCAATGAAGCTCTCCACTTCTTCAGAGATCCAGTGGTACCTGCGCGCATCGTTTGAATTGTTATCCATGCCTTGCTGTACCACTGTCCAGTTTTCCTCAGGGTCTACAAAGAAGACATGCTGATACAGCTGATATCCGTCCTGGACTGCGGCATTGTCTACCTTTGCAACGGCCTTGCTTATCTCAGCAAGTCCGTATCCATCGAGTCCAAAGTCTTCCAATGCCCTCAGCTGATCTGGCACCTTTCTGGAGGCAAGTCCTTTCCCTCCTATGCCTACCATGCCGTGCTTCTCCCAACTCAGAACAGACTTCAGGACTCCGCATGTCACCGTGGTTGATCCTGAACTGTCCCAATCATAACCCAACACATTCGACAGCGCTTGAAAGTAGACCGGATCTGAGAGTCGTCTTAGAAGCTCGAGTGTGCCAAACTCGTCCACAATGAACTCACAGAGCGCACTGGCCATGGGCATCATCCTCTTGACCAGCCAATATGGTGCCTTGCCTGGATGCAGCTTCAGGTCAGCAACACCTGCTCTCTTCATTCTCAGTGCTCCTAAGTATAGTGAAAGACTATGTTAGATAAACCCAACAGGAAACCGAAAGTATTGTCTATGATGAGGCGCTAAAGGCTCCTTCTGAGTGCCTCGAGCTTCTCTCTGAACGATTCTCCTGTCATCTTGAGGAATTCCTCGAGAATATCACATCCGTAGTCCTCACAGTGTGCACACGTTTCGACATCGCGTTGACTACCGCAGGCTCTGACACCACAAGTCGAACAGAACTTGAAATGTTCATCTCCGGTCGATTTGCACCCCTGACAATTGATATCTGCAGCCTCAACAGGCCATTCAGGTGAGCCCCACTCATTTGCTGTCTTCTGTCGGAGCTCATCATCATTGGTCTTTGTTGCAATGTATGCGTTACATTCCGTACAGACGATCCCACAATATGCCATCATCTTAGCTGTCATGTTACTGATTCCAGCAAACCCTGGCCTTATATCATCTACTCGGAAGCCCCGAGAAGCCTACTACAGTTTCTTGCTTCCTTCTCTTATCGAGAGTTTGGTCATCCTCTCCCTATTATCATCAATGAATCTACGTACGAGGTCTGGTTCTCTCTTGCTCAGTTCTCTTAGAACCCATCCAACTGCCTTTGCCACAAAGAACTCGGTATCGGATAGGTGGGGCTCGATTGCGGCAAGCGAACGTTCTGCATACTCTTTACGATAGATGCTCTTCTTGGATAGATGCACATAGGGCAAGATAGAAGCTCTACGCCTCCAGAAGTTGTTGCTTCTACGCCACTTAGCTATCTTCTTCTCATAATCTGGGTCTCTTATGATGATATTTGCCAGACAGACGATGCATAATGGGTCTACAGTGGACCATGTATCAACGTCCTCAACCATTCTATCAATCATGGCAAATGCAATCTTGATGTTGCCCTTTGCACTGTACTCCTCAAGTGTTTCTATTGCCGCTAGCTTGAAATCGAATACAGGCTCTTGCCATAGCAGCTCTATCAGCAAGGGTAAGTCATCAATAGCCAGTCCTCTGATGTGCATCCTTGTAATCTTGCGAGCCTCGGTCACAGAAACTCCGAGGAATCGAAGGCTCGATGTCTTCATGTAGCTGGCAACCATTCTCCCTTTCTCTTTGTCCTCTCTACTCCTAAGATCTTGCATCAAGGCTCTACGAGTTGTTTCTACCATGTATCTTCATCCAAGGAGCTGACTATAGATTTGTTTCCATTTCTTGATTGTAAATGCCTTTCAGGTAATCCTTTTATTCGAACGCCGCAAGATGATATTGCTGGCATGCTCAGCGGAATTCTTCGTGAATATTGAGTTGGTAGAACATGTGTGAAACTGCAGATTGGGACAGTGCTGTGGAATACGATACATTCCTAAAGAATGCTCGTGAGAATGTCGAGCTTATGAAAGCACGATACACTGATCTCATGCTAAATGAGGCTGAACAAGAGACATTGAGCAGCATTCAGAATGAGATTCGAATCCTTGTCATTGGAACTGACCGCTGTGATGATTCTGCAGGAAACATACCCGTGCTTGCCCGGATGACGGCGCTTTCTCCAAGACTAAAGCTTCGTGTTCTTGACAGTGATAAGAATGCTAAACTCCACCAGCAATACAAGGTCAACGGGAAGAGAAAGACGCCTGTAGTGCTTTTCATGAGTGAAGAGAACCAGGAGATATGTCGATGGGTCGAGAGACCTAATGCAGCCTATAAGCATGTGAATCAGGGTTCTAAGCCGGTCCTGGCCGACAGAAAAGCCGCGCTTAAGAGCCTGTACAGCGATTCAGAGATTCTACGGCAAAGTCTCAGTGAGTTCATGAGTCTACTGATAAGATCCGACTACGTTCTAGGTCGAGTTTAAGGTAGCACACCTTCATTGTGTATGTGAGGATGTCAATGAGGACAAAACGGCGTCATTCGCCATGGACCTACGAGGTATCCAATGTAGTATGTCCTCGTTGTCATAGTGAGAATGTACATCGTATCTTTGACCGCTGGGGTCGGACGAAGGCAGTCCAAATGTTTCAGTATACTTCATGCGGAAAAAGGTACTATACAAGAGGAATTGATGATTACACACCAACATTCGGGAAGCGGTTCTCCAGAGGTCGTCGAGGACAGGTTATTTAACGGGTCAGAAAGAATACTGGTGAGAGGCGCGAGGACTTGGCCGTTTCAATTGAGCTACTGAAATATCCCTTTTCAGTGGAGGCCAGGACATCGGTTCAGAAGATTGCACGTGACATCGGTTCCATGGTCAAGATATTAGAGGATCCCCGCAATTACGACATAATTGAAGAGGCCGAGGGTCGAGTATATGCGGCACTCACAAAATCAGAGATTCAAATCCCCTCCATAGTCCGTGAGGAAGCTCTGCTTGTATATCAGACGGCCCGTCTTATAGTCGAAAAGATTGGAAGGCAGACACTTAGAGGGATTCAAGCTGTCGCAGAGTCCAAAGCTGTCAACAAGCATCTAAGCTCCGAGCGAGAGAGATATGTCATGAGTCTATGCACCGATTCGTTAGGATGGGAGATCGAATCTACTGGAACATCATCTGAGAGGGCAAAACTACCCATTTCACTTAGAAGCTTTGACTATCGGATTCATTTCGAGGACTTTCTTGAAGTTGCTCCCTCCTTCAAAGATGCTACCGGGAAATGGAAACTAATCAACCGTCATCTTGATCACGGTTGGGTATCAGTTAGGAAATCAGAGCTTCATAGACTAATATCCGGGAAATTTCAAAATCTCATCGAGCAAAGCGAAATCACTGTTCCTGACCTGCCCATGCGTCTAACAGAGGCCGTGCAAAGAATTGAATCCGAAATGCCCACCTATGTTCGGGAGCGTTCAGAAATCGAATTACCAGAGGATGCATCAACCGCATTCCCTCCATGCATCGCCAATCTGCATCAGGACCATCTAGACGGGAGGAACGTTTCACACGAAGGCCGCTTTGCTCTGGCATCGTTCCTTCTCAATATCAATATGGATATGAAGTCCATTATGAAGATCTTTGAGGGCTCACCTGATTTTGCTAGGAGTCTCGCTGGATATCAGGTGGATCACATTCGTCGAAAGGAGTACAAACCTCCTGGATGCAAGAAGCTCCAAAACGCAGGTCTATGTCCAGTTCAACTTGGAACCGCCTCCGATCCTCTGTGCCGATTTATACTCCATCCTCTTGCATTCTACAACACAAGAGCATGGGAGATGAGCAAGGGTATCACAAATCATTCCTGGTACGAACGAAGAAGAAAACCAAAGCAGTTCTTCTGATTGTTTAAAGTACCAGTCTTGCCTCCCCTAATCTAGCATAATTGTAGAGGTACTCCTGTGCATAGCCAGCATATCTCCCAAAGTACTCTCTGGCGGCCAACGACCTCTTAGAGTATGACTTTCCTGAAGTCTTGAATATGTCATAATGCTGGTTGATTACTTTCTCAATCCACACATCGATTGGAAATGCTTCAAGATGGCCAAGTGAGAACAAGCAAACACAATCGGCGACCTTGTCTCCAACTCCATGAAGGGACTTCAATCTTCTATGAGCCTCAGCATAATTGAGCTTGCCTAGCTCTTGAGGGTCAACTTCTCCAGTCAGAATAGAGGCAGTGGTCCCGACTATGAATGAGGATCGCCATCCAAACATGAGTTCTTTCAAGTCCTGTGTAGACGCGATACTCAATTGTTCCGGACTGGGGAAGCCGTAAAAGGTCTTCCCACGGAACTCATAGATATGTCCATATTTCTGTCTAAGAGAATGCATACATCCATGCATCCTTGGGATGTTGCTCTGTATAGAGAGGATAAATGATATCAGACAGGGAAAGAACTCGTCCGAAACAAGACGAAGCCCAGGAGCAAATGCAATACTCTCCCTCATGATTTTGTCCTTGGCAATCTCGTCTTGAATCTGAAGTAGCGGGTCATCCAGCCTGAATAGCTTCCTTAGATCTATATTCCTATCAGATGTTTCATAGTGGAGCTTGTTCCCATGTTGCTCTACGTATACTACCTGCCCAACGTCAGGGTTGATGTATCCCTTTTCCTCTCTCATCCAGCTAAAGGTCTGACCGCACTCAATTGTGTCTGCCAGGTTAAAATTCTCGGCATTGATAGTCCGCATCATAGTATGCAGCGTTATGACCTTTGAAGAGTATTTTGATTGGACATGCCGCCTTCACAGGTCTACCTCATCCAAGTCTACCGAATCTGTTTCAATCAAATCAGCAAGCTCCGCAATATGCTCTCTGGTATAACGTGAAATCGTAGGCCCTTCCTCATCAGATGATGCTTCATCCAATGTGAATACTGCCAGGACGCCGTCAGGCAAGGCCTTCGGTGGCACATCCTTACCAATACACCAGATCTTAGGAATGGCCTTTTCCTTCATGCCCTCGATTATTAGCAGGTCGCTTTGAAATGAGGAAAGATACTCTTTCAGACTCGACGGTCTCTCCGACCGAATCATCACTGAATCTGGTCCCACCAGCATTGTGATCCTTGCTCCAGCCAATCGATGCCGCTCCGTGTCTGTACCTTCCAAATCAGTCACATTCTCATTGGTGCTCTTGATAGTTGCAATCGAGTATCCCCTTCTAGTCAGTTCTCTGATGAGTGCCTCGACTAGTGTTGTCTTGCCTGTGCCTGAGTAACCAGCAATCGAAAAGACTCGCATGAAACCTCATTTCACTCCTAGATGCATTGCTATTCTGTCTTCTTATTCAGCAAAACTGTCGCTTTTCCTTCGTATGCAAATGCTCAACGCACTCTTCTTAAATGGCCTTTGTCTGCGTGTGGCATCACTTTGGGTGCGGCTGGTGGACAGTTCATCTGTCAGAATTGCGGCTCACAGGTCACTGTATAGTTGGGCTAGTACGGACATGGTTCTGGTGAGTCCTTTCTCTTGAAGAGGGCCACCATCTCCTCAATACAACGCCAGTTTCCCATAGCTTTGCGAATCTCTAAGCGGAGGCCTTGAAGGATTCTTACCCGCCTTGGTTCCAGCCCTCTTTCAATGAACCTGCAGATCTCAACGCCCTCGTCGTCAAAATCTGTAAGGATGAGAACCTGTCCATTCCTGCCTGCACGTGATGCAATATCATCCAAGAGTTCTGGCCTTGGCATACCATGCTGTGTCTTCACTATGGGAGCACGAAGTCCCAGACTCCGGAGAATGTGTTCATCTCGTTTTCCCTCCACTATCACAATAATACCCTCATAGTCATCCAGCTTCTGAATGAGGCTTATCAGTGACCTCTCATTCTCTCGCAGGCCCCGGGCGCTCTCTCTCTCTTTGTCTCTCGCTCTATATATCGTTTCAACCTTGTCTTCGAGCGTTCTATCTCTATCGTCGCTCAAGGTTCTTTTCCCCAGAGAAGTCATGGCTCAATAGCGACTTTCATGCTCTCTCCCTTGCTCATCATAAGAATGGCATCGGTCACCTTCTCGAGAGGCATTGTGTGAGTAATCAAGATATCGGGGTCAACATCGCCGGCTATTATGAGCTTGAGCGCTTGTTCTACATGTCTTGGTGTCAGATGAAAGACACCTTTGATCGTGAGCTGTCCATAGTGGAATCGTACTGTGTCAATCTCGAACTTGGTTCCCGAAGCAGCGCCGCCAAACAGCACAGTCATGCCAGCATCTCGGGTCATATCCACCGCTTGCTCCCAAGTCGCTGGGAGCCCAACCGCCTCAATCACAACATCTGCTCCATAGCCCTCGGTTTCTGACCTCACTCTCTCGATAGCATCCTCATTAGCGGGATCAATCACAACATCTGCTCCGGCCCGCAACGCCATCTCCCTTCGAAGTTTAGCCAGATCTGACACTATGACACTGGATGCGCCGCTCTTCTTTGCAAGCATAATCATCATCTGTCCAATAGGTCCTGCCCCAATTATCGCCACAGTGTCACCAAGCCGGATGTTCGCTTCTTCTATCCCATGGACAACACAGGCAAGAGGCTCGGTCAAGGCAGCATCTCGAAACGAGAGGGAATCCGGAATGCGATGTGTGTTCCATTTGACTACATGCTCAGGGACTCTTACAAACTCTGCAAAGGCACCATTCACGAATGACTCCTTCAGCTCAGGGCAGAGATTGAAACTACCACGTTTGCAGAAGAAGCAGGTTCCACATGGAGCTGAGTTTGTGGCTACTACGCGGTCTCCTACACTGAATCTGTCTACGCCTTCTCCAACGGAGTCGACTGTCCCTGCATATTCATGACCAAACAGCGCCGGTGTATGTTTCAAGAGGATTGGATGTCCTCTCTTGTAGGTCTTGACATCTGTACCACAGGTGAGTGCATTGCCGACTTTCACCAGCAGCTCACCAGGGCCAATTTCCGGAACATCAGTCTGTTCATATCTGATATCCCCAACTCCATGATACATTGCAGCGTTCATTCGACGGCTCATGAGGTCAGACTCCAAGGCGTGATTGGTTGGCCCGTTTAAATGGCTTACTGACTGACCGCAATCCTTAATCAGAACCTAGAACCGACTCCATCGAGGTGCTTCTGATGAAGTTGAAACCAAGATACCCTGAGATTCTGGAATACACGGCCAGAAGCTCGTGGGACGGACTGACTGGGTGTACCGCCTATGTGACAAATAATCGAAAGGTTGTGATTGACACTCCACCAACCTATGGCGGCAGGGGAGATGGTATCTGTCCAGATGAGCTCTTTGTGTCATCAGTCTTGGGGTGCCTGAACAATACATTCCTTGATTTTCAGCGACGATTTGAGATGCATCTCATAGCTATAGATCTGAATGGCAAAGCAACAGCCAAATTCGATGGTGAGGGCTACAAGATAACTGGCATATCTGTCTGGGGTGAGATAGTTGTTGGTGAGGACGAGATAGAAGCAGGTGAGAGGTGTCTTCACCTCATGAAAGAATACTGTCATCTTACACGCACAATAAGCGGAAGTATACCGATAGACTACGACGTGTCTGTTCGCGAGGAAACGGATTAGCCGAGGAGCCCTCTAATTCGTTCCATATACTCAGTGATATTCTCCCATTGTCCACCTTGGAAATATACACTTTGACAATCACTGCAATACCAGAATTTGTCGTAATGATTGTAGGTCTGTTCATGGACAAGGTCCTTGATCTTCACCTTCGTGGTATTACTCAGCTCTTCCAGAGTACCATTGCACTTTGAGCAACGCGAATTACTAGGGTCGATATGAGGCCGAATGTTAAACTCGCTGAATACCCGTGCCACACGCTCATCGACAGTACCTCTTAGAAGGAGTGCATTGATTCCTCTCTGCTGGGACCGTTCGAAAAGCTCTTCATCTGCAGTCAGCAGGACTCGATTTTCTCTCTCAGCAATACGCAACATCTCATCATCATGTATTTCTGTGGAATAGATTGTATCGTGCCCAGTCAGTCTTAGCCAAAGAGTGAGTTTGCCCAGCATTGCATCAACAATGAAATGGGTCATAATTTCTCACCGAAGAACAAACGAGCGGCATTCTTCCACATCACAGCTTCAATCTCATCCTTGGTTACTTGAGCATGCCCCTCATCCAGTATTGAGTCAGGAACTTGGAGATTCGCAAAGAATTCACTCCATTTCTTCAAGGACATGACCTGCTCGAAGAGTGGGAAATCACTACCCCATATGACACGATTTGGGAACACTCGCATAGTCTTCGCATCTACGACCATGCGATAGAGTCTGGATGCGTTGCCAGCTGCATAGATCTGCCATCCTGATACATCGACATGCACGTTGGGATTCTTTGCAGCGATTGTCAGAGCCTCATCCACCCATGGAACTCCTACATGTGCTAAGACTATCTTGAGTTTCGGAAAGTCTACCGCCACACTATCCACATGGACTGGCTGCCCGAATTTGATGTGCTTGAATCTTGAAGTGAATCCCTGGTGAATTAGCACTGGAACTCCTAGTTCCGTGCATAGTTCATAGTAGGGATAGAACTCCTCGTTATCAGGATAGAATCCGTTTGGAGGGTACATCTTCCATCCAGCACAGTTCTTCTCCTTGACTGCCCTTTCTAGCTCCTCTAATCCTTCCTTCCCTCTGCGAGGATCGAGTCCCACAAAGGTGAGGATATTCGGATATCCTTTCACTTCATCTGCATGCCAGTCAGTCTTTTCCCTCATGGTCAATGGCATATCTTGATTGAGACCACTGTCAATCGGAAGGATGACTGCTCTCTCTATATTCGCATCTTTCATTGAGGCCTGCAGTGCTTTAAGAGGGGAGTCTAGTTGAGGCTCTGTGCCATCCCGTTCTGCGGCGATGCGACGTGCCTCGAGGTCCTTCTCACTGATGATATCCCTAGTCCAAGTGTGTGTATGAGCATCTATTATTCTCAACTGGTCACCACTCGACTGCCACTTGAAAACACTTCAGATTAGGCTTGCGTATTAATGTCATCTGCAGCATTTCTGAGAATCTCAATGGTTCTTACTGGCACTGTTACACTTCCCAATGTGCCCATCCAGGACTCTCCGTGATAGTCACTTCCTCCGGTTTCTATGAGATTCAGCTCCTGTGTGACTCTTCGCAATTCTTCCAATTTCACATCGGTTCTGGCAGGATGATAGTCATAATCGACCTCAACACCAAGAATTCCTGCTCTCTTTAGGGTTTCAAGGAAACTTACTATGTCGGGCACCTCGACGGTAAACGGATGCGCAACAACAGGCACCGCCCCTGCTGACCTGATAAGATCAATCGCCTCGAAAACATGCATGCGTTTCTTCTCAACATATGCAGGTCTTCCCTCTCCTAGGTACAAGTCAAATGCCTCATCGATTGATGCCACTATTCCTTTCTTCACCAGCAACGCACCAAGATGTGGACGCCCAGGACTCTCTACTCCTTCCAGCGCCGCTTCTATCTCCTCATGCTCCAGTTCTATCCCAAGATTATGAAGTTTGTCAATCATTTTGGAAAACTTGAACCGCCGGCGATCTCTGAGGTCTCCAAGTTTTGCATCAAGCTTCTCGGATTCCAAGGGCACAAAGTACCCTAGAATGTGCACTTCTTGATTCTCGTAGTCTGCACTGAGTTCCAGACCTGGAACCCTTTGAAGGTCGAGTGTTGCCTTTGCCTCCATGAACTCTCTTAGACCCAAGATAGTGTCATGGTCTGTCAATGCAATTCCGCCAAGATTCAATTCATCGGCTAGTCTGACCAAATCAGTTGGAGAATCTTGTCCATCCGAAATGGACGAATGGGTATGAAGGTCAGCAAGGGCTCTCGGCATGAGCAGCCTCTCTCCTTAACTCCTCTATCAGTGCTTTCACCTTGTGACAGACCTTTCTAATATCGGTCCTGGTTAAAGTTGGCGATGCAGGACAGACATCATCAAGAACACACCTGCGCTTCTTATAGTGATATACAACGGGAAACCATCGACACCCTTCTGGTCTCGCATCGTATATGCTACAGCCTTTAGATGATGGGTCATAGAAGTAACAATGAC
This sequence comes from Promethearchaeota archaeon, assembly GCA_048939765.1. Taxonomy (GTDB): domain Archaea; phylum Asgardarchaeota; class Thorarchaeia; order Thorarchaeales; family Thorarchaeaceae; genus SMTZ1-83. The sequence goes on along the minus strand of JBHLPF010000035.1, from coordinate 12,656 downwards.
CATCAATATTATCCAATTCACAAAACCCGTCTTCTACCTTATGGGAGTAGTCTGTGGTGGAATAGCCAAGTGCATTGATTCTTTCTGCATCCTTTCGTGTGATGGTCATCTCGGTTTCTTGACAGCATATCCTCACATCGGGGCAAAACCGCTTACAGTCAATGGCCATCAAGTTTCATGGGTCTCCTGGTAGAGGCCGTCAAGGGCTTTGGGTCCTCTTTTCGTTATGAGGTGTTGAATTACAATTCAGTGTATACTGATAAGTGGTCAGACTGCGGTTTAGTGGGTCATCACGTTGATGAGACGCTCACCATCCCTACTTCATCATCATTCCACATTACTAGCCATCCTTGATTTTGCTTAAGACTTTCGGAGTTACACTCATCTTCGTCCTCTTTCAACAAGCCAAATGACGATGGCCGCCTCTATGAGGACTATAGAGAGTACTAGCGCATCAATGTTGAATTCGTATTCTATCTCAAAGAAATCCATGAGATTCTGGTATGTGAGTTCAATCTGGTATGTTTCAGAGTAGAAAGTCGCACCAATGAACTCAAACTCATGATAGTAGGTACCAAGAAAAACACCGTACTCCTTTGAATAATACACGTCTGTTCCATTCTGAAGCTGCCCAATCCAGCACTCTAGGCCATTTCTCTCAGAGTCCCATTCAATCGTAACTGTCTGATTGGCTATTTGTACAGTATCGCCGAAATCCCACGAGCTGACATTGATCCAAACTGGATAGCTCCGCACTTCCTTACCGCTAAGGACAAGACTGAAATTGTCTAGCGTTGCCGCTGATGAGAACTCGTAGATGGTGTAGTTGGTGCCGGTATCAGAATCAAAACTACCGTGCTGAACGCTGTGTCTATACAAGTAGTTGAGTTGAAGATCTATTGTTTCTGGGATTATCTGGACAATGGTGATTATCGGAATGGCGAGTGCAATGACAATAAGGCTTGCCACCACTATGTCCTGACTCGAGAGTGAAATCTCTAATCCCCAAGTGTTTCTATGAATGAATTCCTATAAACTCTAGCAACGGTCAGCTATGTGGTTTCCCTTCTTTCATAGGCAGGAACGAGTATTACGGACTCAATTAGAATCGCTGAGAACAGTATCGCATCGGTATTGTACATAAACTGAACAGCATTGAAATCGTCAATATTCTGATTTGTCAGAAAGATTTCCCGTGTTTCCCACACCGAAAATGAATCTTCCAACCAGAATGATTCCCAGTAATAAGAACCCAGGAATATACCAAATTCCTTATGATAGTAGATATCTGTACCATTTTGATCTTCTGCCACCCAGCAATAGAATCCATACCTGGTTTGGCTACTCAAGATTGTGACTTCTTGGCCGCCTAATTGAACTGTATCACCCTCACTCCACATGCTCACATTAGCCCAGACTGGATACCCTTCGAACTCCTCACCGCTCAGGGCAAGGCTCAAATTATCTAGAGATACGCCGACGGAGATACTGTAGGTTTCAGATGTTTCATTTGTATTTTCAGATCCAATCTGCCTGTAGAAGTGCAAGTATTCATAGGTCAGGTCTAGATGGATCCCTTCTGCGTGGACTGTGACCATGGTGATGAATGGGATGAGGAGGGCAATTACCAATAGACCCATCAGAACAGAATTGCGACCTTTGACTGGAATCTCCAATCCCCAAGTGCTTCTACGACTGAAATCCTATAAACTCTCTCAAGCCCTTGTCTCGCTATGCATTTCTACGAGTCACACGCCGGACACGAGAAATGCTATCTGAGAGGTCGCTTGGATTGGGACTGTTTGCGGCATCTTTCATAGATACTTGTGTGAGCTTCTTTCCGGTAAGTCTAAGATATGTCTGGGCTCTGACTTGATAGATGTATTCAGCAAGAGTGTCTGGATGCCCAACTGCGCCTAGGAACAGATTGCGCTGTCTGGCAAATATGCCCAGAATTCGTTCTAATAGTTTCATCTCTGTGTTTTTGTTGACGCCAATGGTTCTAAAGGTTTTTCATCTGTCTATTTACTTGCCTCGACCTGAGCCAAAGCGCTAAATACTATGCGCCAAATCCCCCCTCATTCCTCCTGAAGGTGAATGACAACAATGCGCATTGCAGTAATTGATAGGGTCCGTTGCAGGCCAAAAGACTGCACTCATGAGTGTCAGAGGTTCTGCCCTATGGTCAGGACTGGCACTGAAACAGTCGTATTCTTCGATGGCCCTGACAAGCCCCCTACCATTGTGGAGTCTCTCTGCTCCGGGGCAGCAATGTGTGTGAAGAAGTGTCCCTACCATGTAATCAGCGTGGTGAATCTTCCTGAAGAACTCGATACTGACGGCAGTCACCGCTACGGCGTTAATGGATTCGAACTCTTCCGGATGCCTATTCCAAAGGAGGGGCAGGTCCTAGGGCTGATTGGTGCCAATGGCGTTGGCAAGACGACGGCTATTCGAATACTGGCCGGCGAATTGAAGCCCAATCTTGGCAATGTAGAGCGCCCTCCCGAATGGGATGATATAATCAAGCAGTATCGAGGGTCAGAGTTGCAGCCCTTCTTTGAACGAATACAGGATGGGCAGATTGTGCCAGTCCACAAACCCCAGACCATAACCGACCTGCCCAAGGTCAAAGCTGTGGCTGATAAACCAATCAGTGAACTCCTTCAAGCTGCAGACACCTCCGGTCGACTCAAAGACCTGAAGGAAGACATGAGCCTGACTGAGATTTGGGACCGTCCAATCAAATTTCTCTCAGGTGGAGAACTGCAGCGAGTTGCGATGACAGCTGCAATTGTGCGGGAGGGCGATATCTACTTCTTTGACGAGCCAACTGCCTACCTTGATGTCCGCGAGAGACTAAGAGTGGGCCGAGCAATCCGCAACCTCTCTGACCAAGGAAAGACAGTGGTCGTTGTTGAGCACGACCTTTCAATTCTCGATTATGTTTCAGATCTGGTCTGCATTTTCTATGGCAAACCAGGTGCTTATGGAATTGTATCTCATCCCCATGGAACCAGAGTTGGCGTGAACATCTTTCTCGATGGCTATATCCCTGATGAGAACATGAGGTTTCGAGACACCGCAATCTCATTCAAAGGCATGACAGGAGAAGATGAAGAGTTTAGGAGCTCAGAGACCCTTATTGAGTATGGAGACCTGAGGAAGGAGTTCGAAGACTTCACACTTGAAGTGAAAGGTGGGCGTGTGAATAGAGGACAGATAATTGGCATCCTTGGACCCAACGGGATTGGAAAGACTACCTTTGTCCGGATGCTAGCTGGGGAGTTAGAGTCCAGTGAGGGAGAAGTTCCAACAAAGACTGTTTCTGGCTTCGATCTAAAAGTAGCATACAAACCACAGTACATTGAGGCAGACTATTCTGGAAATGTGAGAATGTATCTTCGTGAGGCTGGTGGTTCCACAGTAGATAGCGCAGACTTCAGAACCTCAGTACTGAGGAAACTCGAACTCGAAGACTTGATGGACCATGCAGTGGCTGAGTTGTCTGGTGGCGAACTTCAACGTGCAACTATAGCACGAACTCTGGCCCAAGATGCAGATATCTACCTCTTCGATGAGCCCTCAGCTTTCCTCGACATTGAGCAAAGACTGGCCAGTTCAAGGGCTATCCGCAGGACCATTCAGACTCAGATGAGGACTGCATTTGTTGTTGAGCACTCAATTCTCATGGCAGACTATCTGAGCGATAGTATGGTGATATTTGGCGGAGTGCCTGGGAGGAAGGGGATTGCATCATCCGTCACTACACTTCGTCGTGGAATGAATGCATTCTTGAAACAGATGGCTGTCACCTTTAGACGAGATCCTCAGACCGGTAGACCGCGAGTCAACAAGGCTGGAAGCGTCAAGGATGAGGAGCAGAAACGATCTGGAGATTACTACTACGAGTAATCCTTCTTTTACAGTGATTGTGCAACCCTCACCAATGGACATGAGTATGCTGAAGATTCCTGATATATATCAGTGCATTCCCCAAATCAGAAGATACTTCGGGCATGTCTAATTCATTATACTGGCAATGTGCCTGTAGATAGTTGCAGGAACCTCCAGCCATCTATTGTTTATGACTGCGTGTCCAGTAGTCCTTGCCTGCAATCGCCTTCTCTTCATCAATTTCCGCAAGAATTCGTACAGCCTCATTACCGCATGCAATTACGTCCTCCTCTCCTGCGACTGCAAACTTATCCTTGACACGATTGGCATAGACTGCGCACACCGCACCTGACCTAAAGCCAAAGATGTTTGCCAGAGTAAAGATAGTAGCGGCCTCCATCTCGAAGTTCACCACATTAGCCTTCTGGAGGTCACTAATCAGAGTTTCACTGAAGCTCTGTGTATATCCATTAAATCCTGGTCTAGATTGACCAAGATAGAATGAGTCTGTTGAGGCTGATATTCCCAAGTGATAATTGAATCCTAGAGTGTCTGCCGCTTCCACGAGAGCCATGACGACTTCGTATGATGCGCCTGCCGGGTACTCCGGTCTCACATATTGCTTACTGGTGCCCTCTAGTCTAACGGCACCTGCGGAAATAATCAGATCGCCTATCTCTATCTCTTCTTTGAGTGTCGCACACGATCCAACACGTAGGAAGTTCCTGACACCGACGTTGGCAAGTTCTTCAACTGCAATTGCTGCACCTGGGCCACCAATACCAGTTGAACAGGCAGAGATTGGTGTGCCCTTGAACAACCCTGTGTGGGTCACATATTGCCTGTGTGCAGCAACCTCCTGAAATGAGTCCCAATTTGAGCTAATCTTTGCCACACGCTGGGGGTCTCCAGGAAGCAGAACTGTCTCTGCAACCTCTCCAGGTTTTACTTCAATATGGTATTGCTGTCGCTCAGTGGTTTCAGGTTTACGTGCAGAAACAGTATCTTTTGGCATCGATATCCCCTCTGATTCATCATTACTAGGCTATTTGAGTTTCGGGGCACGATTTGCACTACCAACAAACTATTATACGTTCATAGAATATTTGAGCCTTGTTCGGGACAGGGTCTCCGAAAAATCTATTACGAATGCAAAAGGCGCCCAGTCCTGCCAGAGGGTATCCTATGCCCTCATGACAATTTGGAAATGGAGCGAGAAGAGATTGGTTGAAACCACCATTAGTGTAATCAAAGCCGATATCGGTTCTTTGGCTGGTCATGTTGTTGTTCCGGACTTTCTGTTTGAGTTCGCAAGAAAGGAGCTGAAGAAGGGTGTTGAACAGAAGATCATCAACGACTTCCATGTGGCGAATGCCGGAGACGATCTTGAACTCATTATGACTCATTTTAAGGGTGAGAATAACGAGGAGGTTCATCGTCTAGCTTTTGAAACCTTTCTAAAGGGTACAGAACTGGCTCGTGAGAAGAAGATCTATGCAGCCGGCCAAGACATCCTGTCAGACACATTCAGTGGTAATGTCAAGGGCATGGGACCTGGCTCTGCTGAGATGACAATTGAGGAACGAAAGTCTGAGCCATTCGCAATATTCATGGCTGACAAGACTGAGCCCGGTGCGTTCAATCTGCCTCTGTTTAAGGTATTTGCAGATCCGTTCAACACTGCCGGACTCGTCATTGACCCGAACCTTCACGATGGGTTCACCTTCGTGGTCCAGGATATCATGAAGGAAGTCCCGTGTTTCGTTGATATGAAATGTCCTGAAGAGATGTACGACTTACTTGCTCTTCTCGGCAGCACTGGGACTTTCACCATAAAGAAGATCTATCGAGCGGATGGCATGGTCTGTGCTTCGGTCAGTACAGACAAGCTTCATGCCATTGCAGGGAAATACGTTGGAAAAGATGATCCTGTTGCCATTATTAGAGCACATTCAGGTCTGCCTGCTATGGGAGAGGTGCTGGAGGCATTCACAATTCCGCATCTAGTCGCTGGATGGATGCGCGGTTCACACGCTGGACCACTTCTCCCAGTTGCGCTAAAGGACTCGCGATGTACAAGGTTCGATGGTCCGCCTCGTGTAATCGGACTTGGCTTCCAGATTTCAGACGGGATGCTCGTCGGTCCAGTCGATCTCTTCGATGATGTTGCGTTTGACATCACTCGCCAGCGTGGAATGGAGATCGCAGACTACCTTCGTCGGCACGGTCCATTTGAATTCCACAGACTGTCATCAGATCGTATGGAGTACAGCACTCTGCCAAAAGTGCTTGACAAGTGTGGCACTCGATTCACTGAACAGGAGATAGTCCCGACTGGCAAAGCCAAGGACACTTCTGCCTCTGCAGAGTAGATGCGGGACTGCAATCCCGCAATCTCTTTGTTTCAAGATAGCTATCCAGTTCTCTTTATGATATGGTAGCCAAACTCGGTCTTGACCGGCTCTGTGGTCATTGCTCCTACACTGAGCGCAAAGACTGCCCTTTCAAACTCCTTCACCATCTCGCCTCTTCCAAAACAACCAAGATCGCCCCCGCGCTTCTTTGAAGAACAATCACTGTACTCTCTGCAGAGAGCAGCAAAGTCCTCTCCCTCCCTGATTCTGCTGATTATCTCAAGTGCCTGGCTATGTTTCTTGACCAAAATATGACTGGCGCATACCTTGCCTCCCCCGTCACCTTTTTTCTTCTTGGCTTTGCTCTTCTTGCCCATTGTGTGACACCATGTCAAGCCAAGCAAAACACCGCAATAAGCACTGCGATACTGAAGTGCTATAACATAGAGTTTTAGACTAATCCTCGCCCTATGCAATCCAGATTTGAGGAGAGATTCAATGAAAGCCACAGTTTTCAACGAACATGGGCCCCCAGATGTGCTCCAGTACACAACGGACTTTCCAAAGCCTATTGCTGGTCCTGGCCAGGTGATGATTGAGGTCAAGGCTGTTGCTTTGAACCACCTTGATCTGTTTACCCGCGCAGGAATTCCCGGTCTGAGTCTACAGATGCCACACATTTTGGGAAGTGATATTTCTGGAGTCATAGCGGAGAAGGGTTCTGATGTTTCAGATGAGTTCAAAGTTGGCACACGGGTGGTTATCGACCCTGGTGTCTCCTGCGGAGTCTGTGAGTTCTGTGCCTTAGGTGAAGAATCGCTGTGCTCCACTTATGGAATCCTTGGTGAACATCACCCAGGGGGCTATAGGGAGTTCATGGCAATCGATGCTTACAAAGTAATTCCCATTCCTACGGGCACTAAACTCAGCTTTGAGGAGGCTGCTGCAGTTCCTCTCACATTCATGACTGCTTGGAGGATGCTCAAGACCAGGGCTCACTTGAAAGCGGATGAGGATGTATTGATTATTGGGATTGGCGGCGGCGTAGCTGTAGCTGCACTACAGATTGCCAAGGCAACTGGTGCCCGTGTTTTTGTGACCAGCTCTTCCAATGATAAACTCGAGAAGGCACGTCAACTAGGTGCTGACTTTCTGATCAACCATGCAGAAACACCTGACTATCACAGAGAAATATGGAAACTCACAGATAGGCGAGGTGTTGATGTCGTTGTCGACTCGGTTGGCGAAGCGACTTGGGCACGGAGTCTTCGCAGCCTCCGCAAAGGCGGACGACTAGTGACTTGCGGAGCTACTTCTGGCTCGAACGCAGTTACAAATGTCAATCTGGTGTTTTGGAAGCAACTAGACATACTGGGGTCTACTATGGCCAGCCGAGCAGAGCTGGAAGCTGTTCTTCAACTAGTGTGGGATGGACAGCTCAAACCTATTGTGGACCGGATTCTCCCTCTCTCTTCAGCAAAAGAGGCCCATGAGATTCTAGAACGTGGAGATCAATTCGGAAAGATTGTTCTCACCCCGTAGGATGCCGTTTCCAGTTTCAATAGAGAGCGAGTAATACCGTGGTGTCAATCTGGAAATGACACGCTTTCATTAACGTGTTTGCCCTCCATTGATTGGTCAAGAATGAAAGTAGTAACGATTTGCCTCCCTGAGTCTTATGTTGAAGGTCTGGACAAGCTCATTGGGCAGAGCAAATACCCTAACCGCTCTGAAGTAATCAGAATTGCCATTCGAGACCTTCTCGTGGATGAGTTATGGGGCAATCGCACTCCATCCAAATCCGTTCCGCTTATTGCTCAGATTCAGGAACTTGCCGCTGCACCAAAAGTAGCACCTATTGAGCCATCAGCCTAATTGTACAGTCAAATTACCTTTTTCTGCAATTGCAGTTATTCGGTGTTTGTCGACTTATTCAGACCTATATTGAATGCTTCGCGAATCTAGGATGTCGACTTTTGAAAGGAGACCGTGTGGAAGATGGATAGAATCAAGAAACTACTTGGTCGTGATGAAGAGAAAGAGGAGACAAAAACTGAAGACACCCCTGCCGCTGAAGAAACCGCTCCAGAAGCAGAACCTGCGGAGGTCACAGAGGAATCAGCTGAGTCTGAGCCCGAGACTGAAGTTGAGCCTGATGAGCCCTTTCCAGTAGACGGGGCCGCCACAATTCCATATCATTCAGAAATCACAGACCGGCTGAAGTACATGTTTCAAGATGCTAACATCGCTGCAAATATCGAGGGCCCTGATGAGTTTACAATTGAGTTCATGGCTATGGGTGAACGATTCAATTTCATCAAGGAGGCTCGAGGTGAGGTCAAATTCGGGACAGGGACTGCTCCTGATGAAGATGTTTTCATACGCATCTCGAATGATGCAGTAACAGAGCTATTGAGTGTGCCTAATTTCCAAGAGTTTAGGCAAGTCTACATGAAATATTACAGAAATCCTGAGGCTGGCAAATTTGTAAAAATCGAACTTCGCAAGGACCTTGTATGGATGAATCGTCAGGGATATGCTAGAGTCCCGCTCCTGAAGCTCCTGGTAGGACAAGTCCGCTAGATGCTGCAATGAGCAAAACAACTTATTAACCGAAACACCACGAATTCCCTGCCTGCATCGCTATTGAGGCGGAGACCGGCAGGACAGTACAAAATGCCAGCGATAGAGCTACCAGTTATTGCGATAAATTTCAAGACCTACCCACAAGCCACCGGAGAAAAGGCAGTATTACTTGCGCAGACTTGTGAGAAGGTATCAAAGGAGTATGGAGTTTCAGTTGTCGTTTGCCCTCAGGTTCCCGACCTATATAGAATCAGCAGGGCAGTTGATATTCCAGTATTTTCACAGCATATGGATCCAGGAGACCCTGGTCGGTTCACAGGGCATGTTATTGGAGAAACCCTAGTTGATGCGGGGTGTGCTGGAACATTGCTTAATCACTCTGAGAAGAGAATGCAGCTTGCAGACATTGAAGATGCCGCTAGGCGCGCTGAGCATCTCAATCTCTACACCATTGTATGCACGAACAATCCATTGGTCAGCGTTGCAGCAGCTTCACTCAATCCGAATGCCATCGCTGTGGAGCCTCCAGAGTTAATTGGATCCGGAATATCAGTATCCCAGGCTCAGCCCGAAGTAATCTCGGGCACTGTAGAACGAATTCGTGCGGTAAACAAGGAAGTCACTATCCTCTGTGGAGCTGGAATTGGGACTGGGGACGATGTGAAGGCTGCTATCAAGCTCGGTTCTCAGGGCGTTCTTCTTGCTTCAGCTGTTGCCAAGTCAAACAAGCCTGAAGATGTGTTAAAAGACTTGATTGAACCGATCAGAGATTAGGCCATTCCGGTTCATTTTTCACAGGAATTCCCACCCGAGGAGTTGGCGATTGTAGGTGAAGGTGTCATTAGAATGCGCGCACTGTCTGCTCAAAAGAGCAATAAATCAAGTGATGCTAGCGACAGATGACCCAGATACACGGATGAATGTGACTGCAGCAATGCTTGATTTTCTGAGCAAGAGCTTCAGTATGGATGCAGTGCCCAGTCACATCGGCACAGACCGTGACCTCTTGGTACAAGAGATGACAGGCAGAGACCCATATGAAGAGCTCAAACGCATTTCTAATGCCGTGGCACTTGGTATCCTTCCAGAGCTGACGCAGCTATTGGATGAGTCTCCTAATTCTGAGAGCAGGTTCAGGAGAGCTGCACTCATAGCCGCGGCAGCTAATGCAATCGAGTTTGATGTTTCAGGTCGGGATTTCGACTTGGAAGAGCTTCGTGGAATAGTTGAAAACGTGGAATCAGATCTTGCGATTGATCAGATTGACGAGTTCATGAGATTATGCCGCGACAAAAAGGAAGTCCTGTACCTACTGGATAATGCTGGAGAGATTGTTCTGGACATGATTCTGATATCTGAGCTCAAGAATCTTGGATTGAAGGTGGTTGCAGTAGTAAAAGGAGGCCCTGTTCTGAACGATGCTACAATGAATGATGCCAAGGAAGTCGACCTAGACAAATGTGCCGACGAAGTCATAGACACAGGTGCCGCTGCAATCGGAGTGAATGTTGAAAGGAATTCGTTGGAGTTCCTAGATGTCTTTAACAAAGCAGAATTGATAGTCGCCAAGGGAATGGGCAATTTCGAGTCTTTGACGGAACTGGAGCCTCACTGTCCCATCGTGCACATTCTTAGAACGAAGTGTCCGCCTGTGGCTAGACACATAGGCACTAGTCTCAATCAGAATGTCATTCTTGTCAGAAAGCCTTGAAGACTTCTGCACTTAGCTCTTTGTAAGAATCTTCGTCACAGGCTCTGACTTTGTGTACTCAATTTTCAGGTCAGAAAACTGCAGACTAAGCTGATGCTTTAATCGATTCATCCCTGGCTCCTCCGTCACAAATGCCCCCGCCTCGTAGACCTGCATTCCTTCCTCAGCTGCCAAAAGCCTCACTTCAGGTGACAGCTCTCCAGTGACTACTGTTGTGATATCCTGTTTCTTTGCGGCTAGAATCTCGGGTACATCCAAGAGGCTACCAGGGAATACCAGCGTCTGACCCACCTCTTCATCTAAGTCGCCCGTAAACTTCACGGTTTCAATCCCAAGTTTCTCAGCTAGATAATTAGCGAACCGCGAATGGTTCATGGTGGTCTTAGGTCGACAGACTCTACCTGCAGGAACAAGGTCTTCACTATCTCCCATGACCAGGAACTCTTGCTTCCTGTTCAATTCCAGGGCTTCAACCAAGGCATCGGCTATTCCATCACGTGCGCAGATCCATGCACTACCAATCATATAGCTCGAGATGTAGTTCTTCGTCAACAGCCTGACTCTGATCAGGTCAAGACCTGAAAGCCGATCCACTGCAAAAGGAAACAACGGTCGATGTATCACGAGCAGGTTTGCCTTGTCTTGTGTAGCCTTAGCCACTATTCTTCCGGAGGGGTATGTGGCAATGATGATTCGATTGACAGTCGTTTTCTCTTGCTCTTTCTCAGTCTGAGGCCCTATCTCCACTCTAGAATAAAGACCTCCAAATGCAAGAGGCGGAGGGGCAATCATCTCAAGATGCTTTATGATTGTCAATAGAGTAGTCACTCAAATCACCTGAATACGAGCTAATTCAGGGAAACCCTTGTCTTATTCTTTGTCATGAATTGAAGGAAGGTGTAGACTCTACTCATCCAGTTCCTCGAGTTCATCATCATCCAGAATATCGTCATCATACGAGTAAAGGTCCTCGAGTTCCTCATCAATGGCCTCGAGTTCTGGCTCCTCTTCTTCCTCTTCGAGGACTTCCAGTTCTGGCTCCTCTTTAAGAACCGCCAATACTGGTTCATCCTCAATCTCCTCGAGTTCTGGTTCCTCATCAATGACTTCTAATTCAGGTTCCTCGTCAATGACTTCCAGTTCCGGCTTCTTCGTTCTTCTTGGCGCCTTCTTCTTGGGCTTGGCCTTCTCCTTCTTCTCCTTAACAACATGTGATGAGGGCTTTTTCTTGAATGCCCACAATTCTGATCGCGCCTTGCGATGCTTCCGCATTCTTCTGAAGTCTATCTGCTGCGGATTCTGGCTCTTTCTTATTCTTATCAGGTCCCGTTTCGCAGCCTTCTCCTTGTTGACCATCAGATTCTCACCGCTGCTTCTTCAGCGTGCCCGCTGCGGCACTTGTTATAACTGTGTCGGAGGAGCACATCAGATAGAGGAAGGCTTTTTGTTCCGGTATTGAATGTGGTCTAGTCGGAAGAGGTGGACATTGAGATGAATCCAGCACGCAAGAAGAGAACTCTCAGCATTCGTGTAGCGCTTGACGAGGAAACCCTGAAGAGAATAGATGCCATGGCCGGAGAGCGGGGGCGACAGAGGTTCATCAAGGATGCTATTCTGTGGAGACTTGACAAGGATATTCCTCCCGTGGTCTTCGAGCTGATGAAAGATGTGGAACAGCTTCAGGAGAGGGTAGAACATCTGGAGAGTATTCGTTCTACTAGTGTCTATATTGGAGGAATGAATGAGACTGTCCGGACTCAGATATGTCGAGATGACCTAGACCGCAATATAGTCGCCTACTTCCTACAACATGAGGGCGCATCAACGCCAGAGATTGCCAAGAAATTCCTCAAAGATGCAGAGAAACGCAAAACAATTCACGTACGAATCCGGAAGTTGAATGATCGATCCAAGGCGGTCCTTGGATCTCGAATTCTCAGATATGAAAAGGGGGAGGTAAAGGGGAAACGTGATGCATGGTGGCTTGTCGAGCCTGACCTTGTTCGAGAATAATCTTGGTGCTGTGCAGCAAATCTAAAAAGAGGAATCTATGAGGAGTCTTGGGGCCGTAGTCTAGCCTGGATAAGGCACCAGCCTCCGGAGTTGGT
>JBHLPF010000108.1:0-2575 GCA_048939765.1 Promethearchaeota archaeon | reverse complement strand
GCCTGAACCTCTACATCGTTTTCAAGTTCATCAAATGCAGTAGCGCATAATTCATTCGCTTCTAATTCCTTACGCACTCTTTCTTTCAGGGTGAGTCTTTGTCGTTGGGGCTTTGCCATTTGTCTAGCACCCTCCCTTCTATGATTTACTTTCATCTTTATTTTTCCCCTCATTGTGATTTGATTTTTGAGGTACAACTTGAGCGCCTTTCTATTCCGATATCCCGACTGGGTGCAATCTACAAGGCCTGAGTGTTCTTGTCATGAAATTAAGAACACAAAGTAATCATCTTACTCTCTAGTTCATATCGGTTGTGAGAATCTGTCTATTTCTATGTATTTATGCGTGAGCTTATCGTGCAGTTACTGAGGTCGACGCTTCCACACGGGTTTCAGACGCGATGGGTGTTGGCCGAACGCGCTGCTGATATGCATAGTATCCAGACAGTATCAGCAAATACAGAACGTAGCCAATGACTTCCAAGAATGAGGGGTTCCCGTTGTATCCAAACATGGCTTTTAGCAATCCACCAATCAGACCATTCTCATGGAACAGTGAATAACTCCCATCAGGAAGAACTGGAGGGTTGATGTTCCACACCTCAATGGGTCCGATAAGGAGAAGACCAGCCTCTTGCAGCTCATGGATGCCATAAGCTACCATGCCTGCCGCAACAAGGATGAGAAAGGCCGATGTCCATCTGAAGAACGACCGTAGACTGATTCTCAACGATCCCTGGTAGATTCCCAATCCTATGACCACAGCAATCAATAGCCCAAGGGACACTCCTAGATACACCTGTAACCCATCCTGGATGACAAGGGCCATGCCAAATAGGACCAGTTCCACGCCCTCGCGCATCACAAGAGCGAAGCTCAGAAGTGCAACTCCAATTCCACTCTGGCTAAGAGACCTTCTCTCAACCGATTCTTCTATTTCTGAAGAAACATTGGGACCCGCTTTCCACATCCATATGATCATGGTTGTTAAGAGAAATGCTGCTATGAGGACAACTACTCCCTCGAAGGTAGCTAGGATTGGACCTTCAAGAATGCCCCAGACTAGGCCCATCACTAGTGCGACTCCAACACTGGCAAAGATTGCAGTAACAGCTCCGCCAATAACAAACTGCCTTAGATCATCTCGCCCAGATTTGCGTATATATGAGAACATGATGGCGATTACTAGTGCGGCCTCAATACCTTCTCTGAGGGATACAATCGTCGGAGCAACTATCATGTTTGTCAGTCTATTAACAATTGTTAATAGCCTTTCGATAGAGCCCTTAAAGTACTGAAGCCCATTACAGGCTACTACGCACTGAACTAGCCGGACACCTCAACCCAGATTGGGCCTGCATAGCTGATTCGCCCATTGTTGGCTACGACGCGGATTAGATAGAAATCTGCGTCGCCTGTGTCCAGTTCTAGAGGATCAATGGGGTTTTCACTGTAGTCATTGATATAGTATTGTCCATCTCTCATAACACAGCTATCCGTGTAGGAAGTCCCATTGATAGGTGTGGTGTCAACATAGGTGACATTAATCACAGGACTGGTAACAGGAATTTGGGCAAGAACCTCTCCGTTCTTGATTATCTCAATTGTGGCTCCCCAATCAGGACTCCAATTGGGAGTCACTGAAACGGCAGTGTTTTCTGTTCCTGCGGGTGCGCCATCTTGGGCCAAGAACACAGTGATTTCTCGATGGTCGAGCTCACTAGCTGCCGCTAGGGTTGAACCATCGCCAACTCCCGTGCCATTTATTGAGAAGTCAATGATTGGGCGGCCATGATCCGAGTTTGCAAAGATACGCTGGCTATCAAGTCCGAAGAAGACAGACTCGCGAGTGAGGTTCTGTGCATAGACTGCTACAAGACCCCCAGGATAGGGATGCTCGTTGCGTGTCTGCCAAATGCTCCAAGGTCGTTGATGTCCGACATATGCTGGCGTGTGGCTCAGAGAATGACCTGGATGCCCATCGTGTTCATCACTTGATGCGTACAGGGTCATTCGATAGCCCATCCTGAAGGCATCAATGATGGAAGAACCGTTCACGTACTCAGGGGCAGGGTCAATTGCACCCACGTAATTCAGGGGATGCCTCTGCTCATAGAGAAATTCACCATGCACAGAAGTGACTTCGGCGATTTTGACATATTTCGGATTCATGTATGTCCAGTCTTGGATGTAGGCCAACTGGGTTGTGTGATGAGGAAGGGCCAGTGCATTGCAGCCTGTTGACTCAATGAAGTCATCGAGGGCAGCCCAAAGTGTATCAGGCGTTGGAAGGTTGAGATACGAGAGGATTGGGTCCTTGATTAACTGATCACCACTAAAGATGCAGGTGTAGTGCCCAGTCACGACATCGGTCCACTCAGTCCCTTGAAATGCTACAAAGTGCCCCGGGTCGTATGCTGTGTTTGCTGCAGCTTCAAGTGTATCGATTGACCATGGAGTCCACATCATAATCTCCCCATGATCAGTGAGGGCCATGAAGTCCAGACGTGCGACATATCTTCCATAATAGAATGAGTGTTCTGCAGTGCCTGAGCCATCAGAGAGCTCTGAGTGTG
>JBHLPF010000107.1:0-2643 GCA_048939765.1 Promethearchaeota archaeon | reverse complement strand
CTAAAACTGATGAACTGGACGCTTGATAACAATTCAGTCAGAGAACTCTCGCCATTGACGCTTTTCGATGTGCACACATATGTGGTCAAATACGACGACCAGTCTTATCGAGTGCTCACATCTTGTTTCTTGCCTGAGGAGAGTCTACTGACCATGGGGACAGGCAATACACTGAGCAAGGAGTTTGATGACGCATTTCATGCCTTGATAGACGATCTGCTGCAGAGGGACCAATCCTTTAAGGAATCCTTCGAGCGTGCATGTGCTCGTGGAAACATGCTGCTGGCGGCTGAAGCTGAGGAGATGCTTGTGCAGGGGCTGGAGGGGCTTCTAGGAAGAAGACTCCTTCAGCGCGATGACATTGAAAGATTGCTCACGGTTTGGAGTAGATATTCAGGAAAGTGCCCCAAGTGTGGAACAGGCGTTGAGGCCGGTGCACAGTTCTGTCAGAAGTGCGGAATGGAGCTGACGAAATAAGTTATCTCGAACTCTCTCCCTGGAATCAATCAAAGGAAAGAGTGGAGATGTCTGAGAAGAAAGGATCCCATCTTCTGATGGAGAAGGTGCCGGATCTGAAGATGTCAAAAGGGAAGATACTAACCATTCTGTATATCCTTGTGCCGTTTGGTGGGTGCTTGCTAGTTTTCTTCTGGATTGATGGTTTAGTGTGGTATGGACCGCTAATCAGCCAGCTCTTGATGGTAATTATTGGAACTGCTTTCAGCATTGGCCATTTCATAACGCCATCAAGATATCGCGAGAAGTACGGAAACCTGGCATATCGCTACCATTTCTACCACTATGTGATACCTATTCTTGTCACATGGTACGCGGCCTGTTTCCACCCACTCTTTGTGAGTGGTCCGCCGCTCCTACCTTGGTGGATCGGCATTATCATCGGTGTCCTGCTACTACTTATGGTGATTCTCACTGAAGTCCAAATCGAGAGGTCTGGATTCGACGTGACTACTCATGGACTTGATATCTTCACGATATTTCCCGAAGAAACCTCACCGGTGCATGGGGAAGTCTATTCCTTCATTCGTCACCCCCTCTACTTCTCCTTGATGTGCATGTCGTTTTGCTGGGCCTTCCTCCGGAATAGCTTGATGTCAATAGTGGTTGCTTTGATTTTTCTCATACCGCTTTTTGCTGCGATTCACATGGAGGACAAGGAGCTCGTCGAGCGATACGGTGATGTCCACAGAGAATACATCAAAAGGACGCCAGCCATTATTCCCTGGAGGAAGCCTCTGGAATTTCTAAGGCTTATGCCGAAGTTCAGGCATGAAGAAGAAGATGTCAAGTCAGATGAAGAATAGCTACAAGTGTTATGTCAATCAGCTAGCTGCTGGTTCACCCTCTCTATTTTCTGAAGCAAATCATCCACATCTTTCAGAGATAGAATTGCCCTGACGGCATCAAGTTCGGTCTTTCTTCTTATGAGGGGCCCTATCTTATACATTGGCTTCCCGTCTTGACTAATCGGATTTATCTCAACAGCCAAGTAGGCTGGTTCATCTCTAGTCCGAGGTATCTTTCTGATGAATACTCCAGACTCTGCAATTCTTAGTCGTTCAAATTTCCTTCCGTGTTTGAGCATATCTCTCAGCGAGTCTTCCATTCCACTCACCCAATCACCCTTGTCGGCGTGAGCAGCCACTCTCACGTCAAGTACGAGTAGGATTAGGTTTCCGCTATGTCTGATATGAGTCTTGCAGTGAAACGATTAACCGTCGCCTAGCCAGTCTGGGACTTCATGATCCAGCCAAATGGCGTCCGGTGTGATTTCATCCTCTACGTCTCTTCCTCGACTGTCATGGATTATTTTGTTGTACTCCTCTGATACAGAAACTGTCATGTCTTTCTCCACCAGCACTTGACAAGACAGGAATACCTGAGGGACATCGAATTGGGACTGACCTGATTCTATCTTCCTCTCAAAGAGCTCTTTCTGGGCTTGGGTCACCTTCCTAGGTATTCCCTTTCTTGCGGTCACCCTGCAGGTGGTGCACTTCGCCCTCCCACCGCAAGAATGGACTATGTCAACCTCCTGCTCTATAAGGGCCTTGAGAAGCTTTGTTCCTTCTCCAACGTCGAATTCCTTCACGACCTCTCCCATGAAGTCGACGACAGTTACTTTTGGCATGCGCGTCGGGAGCAAAAATCCTGTTAAAATGCATTATGCAGAAACTGCCCTCATGTTAATCCAGGGACTCCATCTCAGGAGAAACAACAGAGAGGCTTATAGCGTAGTGAGCATTCCAACCTTTGAGAGAGTATCTGCCGGAGAGGAAGCGCATTGAAGGTTGAGAAGCGAGACAAGAGAATAGTGGATTTTGACGACTCAAAGATTGAGGCAGCAATCACAAAGGCATTCCAATCAATCAATGCTGATACTACTCCTGTTCGAGGGCTGACAAAGGAAGTCGTTCAGATAATCTCTGAGCAGGAGCGAGATGTCATCAATATCGAGGAGATCCAAGACATAGTAGAAGACACCCTCATGCTTCGCGGATTTACTGAGATTGCTCGGCGATACATGAAATATCGAGAGAAGCATCATGAGGCACGAAAGATACTCCAAATGATGGGGGTCGTAGATGATCTCAAGTTTGGTCCTAATGCAGCCACTGTTCTCTC
>JBHLPF010000069.1:0-10767 GCA_048939765.1 Promethearchaeota archaeon | reverse complement strand
ACAAAGGATGAGATTATTGGAATTGAGAAGGAACACCTTGCTCCCGCTGTGGCCCATTATTATGAGGATCCGGTGCTCTTTGTCAATGGTGAGGGCGCCACTTTGGAAGACAGCTCAGGGAAGCAGTACATAGACCTGTTCGGAGGAATCTGCACAACAATCACTGGATACAACCATCCAAAGTATGTTGCCACCATCAAGTGGCAGGCCGAGCGGCTCGTGTACACTAGTTCGATGTACGCAACTGTTCCGTATGCAGTACTTGTAAAACGACTCGCCAGGATTGCCCCGGTCGGGTTGACTCAATCATTCATTGTTAATAGCGGTTCTGAGGCCAATGAGGCAGCACTCTTTATGGCTCGGAAATATGCCAACAATCCGTACATTGTTGCATGTTTGCGAGCTTACCACGGTCGTACGACCCTAACCAGAGAGATCTCAAGTGCAGGATGGCGTACAGTCCCAGAAAGCCACCCCTCGGGCGTTAGGTTCACTCCATACGGATACTGTTTTCGGTGTCACTTTGGCAAGGAGTATCCCGATTGTGACTTGGAATGTGCCCGTTATATCAGAGAAGTTATTCGAACACAGACAAACAACGCTGTTGCAGCCTTCATCGCAGAGCCAATTCAGGGAGTCGGAGGAATCATTCAGCCACCTTCAGAGTACTTCCAGATTGTACATGAAATTGTCAAGGAGTACGGAGGGCTGTTTATCTCTGATGAGGTACAGACGGGATTTGGACGGACTGGAGAGAGATGGTGGGCAATACAGCATACGGGGGTCGACCCAGACATTATCACCCTGGCCAAAGGTTTTGGCAGTGGAATTCCAATTGCTGGTCTCATTACAAGCCCGGAGATAGCTCGTGACTTCACCATTATGGATGGCTTTGCAACTTTTGGAGGCAACCCTCTGTCTTGTGCGGCTGCTGTAGCTGTCATTGAGATTATTGAAGAAAGCAACTACCTGGAGAAGGCTGCGAAACTTGGAGGCGCTTTGAAGAAGAAGCTCAAGACACTCGAAGAGGATCACAAGCTAGTTGGTGAGGTTCGTGGGCAGGGGATGATGCTGGGCGTTGAACTCGTCCGGGACGAGGTCACAAAGGATCCAGCCTCAAAGGAGATGATGCAAGTCATGGAACTCACTAAGGAGAGGGGTCTGCTCGTTGGAAAGGGCGGACTCGATGGCAACGTGATAAGGGTTCAGCCGCCACTTGAGCTCACAGCTGAACAGATTGACAAATCATGTGCAATCCTTGATGAGGTCTTCTCTGAGGTTGAGAAGAAGATGTGATGCATGTCTAGGGATCCGTAAGACTTCCATAGCTGTCTGGTCTTCGGTCGCGATAGAACTGCCAGACATTTCGCACCTCACGTATCATGTCGAGGTCTATATCTCCTACAACAAGCTCTTCCTTCTCACGTGACCCCTTTACTACAATTTGGCCACGTGGATCAGCGATATAGGAACTGCCGTAGAAAACACCTGTCTTCCAGGGCTCCTCACCCACACGATTGATTGCAGCAATGAAGTAGCCGTTGGCTACCGCATGTGCTGGTTGTTCCAATGACCATAGGTGTTCAGATAGGCCCGCAACAGTAGCAGATGGGTTGAACACGATCTCTGCACCATTTAGACCTAGGGCACGAGCTCCCTCGGGAAAGTGTCTATCATAGCAAATATAGACGCCAACCTTTGCAAATGCGGTTTCAAACACAGGATATCCAAGATTTCCAGGGCGGAAGTAGAACTTCTCCCAAAAGCCGGGGTCAAGATGTGGAATGTGCATCTTTCTCATCTTACCCAACAAAGTGCCGTCTGAATCGATGACAACTGCAGTGTTGTAATAGACACCGACGCCCTCCTCCTCATACATGGGTGCAATTAGAACGAGATTGTGTTTCTTGGCTAATTCGCACATTCGTTCGCTCAAGGGACCAGGGATGGGTTCCGCATACTTGTACCACTTTCTGTCCTGCTCTGCGCAGAAGTAGGGACCATAGAACAACTCTTGGAAACACAGAATCTGAACTTTCTGTTGTACAGCGATGTCTGCAAACCCCTCATGTTTCCGGATCATCTTCTCGATGTTCTCCTCGATTTTCCCTTCGTCCTTGACATCGCCTTCCCATTGAGCCTGAACCAGACCGATGCGTACTGTTCTCATTGATGCCGCTCCAAATCCTTTGGTAAATTCAACGGTAGTTTACTCGCCTAATAGGAGTTTCCTAAATCGATTTATGGCAGCATCCCCAACAGTTAGAAGGGTCTTTCCATGGTCGAGTTGGATCTAATCGTCAAAAACGGCAAGATTGTGACTGTTTCTGATACATACTCTGCAGACATTGGTGTAAGTGATGGCAAGATCGTGACTATCGCACAGGATTTGCCGGACAATGGTGCAAAGGTGGTTGACGCCAATGGGATGTATGTGTTCCCTGGGGGCATAGATGTACATGTCCACCTACAGCTGCCGTTCTCAGGGACCATTTCAGCTGATGACTTCGAGAATGGGACAAAAGCTGCGGCCTGTGGTGGAGTAACTACGATCCTCGATTTCGCCATCCAGTCCAAGGGAAGCTCAATCATGGAGGCCGTTGAGGCACGTAGGGTTGAGGCAGACCCAAATGTATGTGTGGACTATGGACTACATGCGGCGATAACCGATTGGAACGATAATACAAAGGCAGAGATCAAGAAGGTCATAGACTATGGCATTCCAACTTTCAAGATGTTTATGATCTACAAGAACGAGGGATGGATGGCTGATGACGGGATGCTGTTCAATGCACTCGAAGAAACCTCCAAGCTTGGCGGCCACATTGGAGTCCATGCAGAGAGCGTGGATGTGCTTGACATGTTGATTGAGAGGTATGCAAAGGATAAGGAGAAGTGGGGCGCATACGGGCATACTCTCTCCAGACCATGCTACACTGAAGAGGAGGCAATTATTCGGGCGATTATGTGGGCAGAAGCCACAGGCGGCCAGCTCTATATCGTACACATGTCCACAGGAGAAGGTACGGATGCAGTACAACTAGCCAAACGGAGAGGAGTCAGAGTCTATGCAGAAACTTGTCCTCAATACTTGCTCTTGGATGATGAGGTCTTCAAGGGCGAGAATGGGCACCTATATGCCACATGTCCTCAAATCAAGAAACCCCATGACAATGAGCGACTCTGGCAGGGACTGATGAACGGAGATGTTCAGGTTGTGGCAACTGACACCTGCACATTCACGACCGAGCAAAAAGCTGCATGGAATGGGGACTTCAGGAAGATTCCGTTTGGGATGCCTGGCGTTGAAACCATGGTTCCCCTCATGTACACAGAAGGAGTGGGGAAGCGTGGCTTCACTGTGAATCAGTTGGTTGCTCTTGTCAGTACGAATCCAGCAAAGCTCTTCGGAATGTATCCAGAGAAAGGAACCATCGCTATTGGTAGTGACGCAGACCTGTTGGTGTTTGACCCAGAAAAGAAAGTCACAATCAAAGCTGAGAATCTGCAGACCAACTGTGATTGGAGCCCATATGAGGGGTGGAAACTGGTGGGATACCCCGCAGTGACTATATCCAGAGGGAGAGTAGTTGCTGAGGATGGGAAGTTCGTGGGTGAGGTTGGATACGGGAGATTCCTAAAGCGGAAACCATTCGGAAGACTCTGAGGGAGTTCACTCCTCTCCTATGTCCTCATTCCAGATGTCAGGATTGTCGCGGGCAAACTGCTCCATCATCTCAATACATCGCTCATCCTGCAGCACAACGACATGAACTCCACGACTTCTTAGGTAGTCTTCAGGTCCCCGGAAGGTCTTATTCTCACCCACAATGATCACGGGGATTCCGTAGAGCAACGCTGCTCCACTGCACATGTCACACGGTGAGAGTGTTGAGTATAGTGTCGATCTCCTATAATCAGATGCAGAGAGACGCCCCGCATTCTCCAGGGCATCCATCTCAGCATGCAAGATGGCACTGCCTTTCTGCATTCGTTGATTGTGCCCTCGGCCGGCAATCTCGCCATCCATAACCAAGACAGAGCCGATTGGGATTCCCCCCGCCGCCAGCCCTTTCTCAGCCTCGGTGATAGCTTCAGCCATGAATCGTTGCGTTTCTTCGTCAGATGGCATCTCCCTTTCCATTGGCATCACACCTCTCGAATTGTGGGTTGGTAGGATAAAGGTGTGGCGGAAACAAGAATGGGTTGTTGAACGATTCTACATCTATCTAGGCCAAGCAGGCGGGCTTGTTTATTCTACCTTGAACCGAATCAGACTCCAGTCTATTCTGGAGTCCATAGAGGGTTCAGTTTGAAGGCTTTAGACTCCAAGCGAACCTCTTCAAGTTTCTTTGTTAGCTCTGCATAGCGTTCATCACTACGCAGTTGATCAGTCTTACTCTTGTAGTCAGACTCATCCTCGTACTTCGAAATATAGTAGACCTCATTTGGATCGTCAGCATTCTCCCAGAAGCCAAGGATGTCCACATTGTATTTCTTGTAGATTCCCTCAAACTCTTCTCTTAGCTCATCGAGTTCTCCACGTTTCTCGTCTTTCGATTTTGTGCGATACAGCATATAGATAGCCATTATTACCACTAGAATAAACAATAGTTAACTCCTTTTATGTGTTTTTATCTCACTGGTAAAACAAGAGCGGGAAAGGACTAGACATATTTCCCCAAGCGAGGCTCTGGTTCATGCCTTAGAGGATTAGTTGAAATATCATGAGGGCCAGTATTGATTCTCCGAGCTGGTGATTAATTGAAACAGAGGAATGAGGACATCGGAAGACGATGGTTCCTGGAGATGTGGAGCAAGCCAGACCTTGCCCTAGCTGATGAGCTTGTGGACAAAGACTATAATCCAAGCTGGGTCTCAATTGATGCCGTAGGTCCGGCCCAGATTAAACACGAGATCAGGTACTTCAGGTCCGCGTTTCCTGACCTGAAATATGAGTTGGTGGATATTCTTGGCACAGAGGACATGGTCTGGATACGGTACAAGGGAAGAGCAACTCACAAGGGGAATGCTTGGGGGTTTGAGCCCACTGGGAAGGAGTTCGACTATGAGGGTGCAACTATTCTGTACATCAACCCAGAAGGGAAAGTCGTGGATCGATGGGGGGCATTCTGTTTCTACGACATCTTCATGGCCTTGGGACTAGTCCCGCCATTCTGGGAATTGAGCAAGCACTTAGAGACCGGCTGATAGAGTCAGCTAATTGCGCGTCCGCTCCCTTTCAGCAACCCACGCCAAGAAGAAGGGCCATCCCAAAATGCCCCAGCCACCAAAGTAAGGAACTCCTGTTATCGCTTCAATGATTTCCATCGAGAGGAGTATAACACCAATTACCAGAAGAGCTGTAAAGAAGATTCGTTTCCATTGGGTCATAAGCCATCCTCGGAATTAATTCTTGATTTAAAGTGCCAGACCACTGCAGAGATCTGCGCCAATAGAAAGTCTGGCCCTATTCTTTCAAGGTCTTTCCAATTGACGAGGCGTCATGCATGAGAGGGTTGCCTCTGCTCTTAGACTGCTTGTGTAAGCAAGTGGATGCGGAGAGTTCTTGAGTCAAACCACACTTCCTAGATTGAGGCGTATTCAATTGGTTGAGAGAATGAAGGAACTAGAACGTATCCGTGAAGAAGTTAGAGGCGATCCCAAAAATGTATCCGAAGACACAAGGAAGTACTTCTGGAAGCTGGTACGCCAGATTAAGAGAGAACCCACTCCTGACGAGGAAGAGATTGCCGTTGCAACCGAAGTGCGGGACCTTCTGTTCGAGGCAAGTAGGGGCAAGACATACGGATTTGTACCAATTCTTTATATTATGATTATCATTGGGCTGGCGCTTTTCTTCGCGTATCTGTGGCTACTGCAGACGCCACTAATTTGGAACAACATCCTAACCTGGACCCTAGCTGATGTCTGGCAGTTTGTCTTACGATTTCTCTGCATCATGGGCATTGTTGCCTTCCTCTATCCCGCAGGACGCATGATTGCGGGAATGATATTGGGAATACGTCTTCTGGGAATGTGCAGAGACCAGTATTATGAGCCCACAATAAGGATTGACTACGTGACATTCCTAAGAGCTCCACCACCCAAGAGAAAGTGGTTCTTCTTCTTTGCAGGATTTTGGACTGTGATTACATCAACATGGGTTGGCATAATAGGGCTTGGTGTGGGTGGCGACTTCACTGGATTCATTCCAGCAATCATTCTATTGCTCTTCGAGGGCTATGTGGTATATAGCGGCAATCCAAGTCCATCAAGGGGTGAAATGGGACACTACAACAGAGAGAAGAAGATTGAGAAGGCATGGAGAAAGAAAATCGCTGAATATGACTAAGAAATAGCTGGAAGCAATTGCCATCAATTGGCTGACTGGGGATAGTACAAATAAGGACGGAGAGCAAGAGAGCATATGCGTTTAGGAGGTGACTAAGCATTTGGAATCTGATGAGAAACAAATGGCTTCCAAACATGCAGTAATGCGTATCTATGGTGCTTCTGGTAGCACTGTGAAGAATGGGATTGAGTCCATCATGGGAGTCCACCCGGGAAGAAAATCAGTTTCCAGCAAGGAAACTGGTACTGTCACGGTGAGGTCGGAAGTCTTTTCTCAACTGGAGGGCCCGGGTACTTGTGCTGGTGGAGGCGGTGGAGAGGGCGAGGCATTGTGTCTCATTATAATTGCCATAGTGATGACGGTTTTTGCGGTGGTATGGTCTGTTGTGATGATCGTATTTTCAATAGTGACTATCGGGGGATTCATCAAGAGACGATATCGTACAATTGTCATCGTTGGAAAGGAGAATACAGAATTAATTGGAAAACTCTCAGTATTTGCATTCCGAAGGGGCGGAGTCTCGGACTATACATTGGGGAATATTCAGTATGATGAATGGAAGGATGATACATTTGGACTCTTCATGCGATTGAAGTATCTGCGACAGGGGAGTCTCCTACTTGCCTTTGGATGGGGCATTACTGAGATAGGTTTCAAGCTGTACCAACTGATCTTTGATCCAACCTTCGACTATTATCTTTGGCCATTCAGATACATAATGATTGCAGTCTTTGCGCCTCTCATCTTCTATAGCCCAGTTCTGGAGATGTCAATAAGAGGGCGGTTCAAAGAAGGAGAAGATGTCGTTGCTAGACTGATTACGAACGAACCCAGATATAATCCGGAACAGCCAATGTCATTTAAATCCCAGCCAGAGGTTGGAGAAAGCCTCCCCGCATCTCTCGCCAAAGATTGACCGAGTGTCTTCCTAGATTATGTACGGAATCTGAAATCCTTTGATTCCAAGCAGTCGAAAATAGGTCGTTACCTGACCTCGGTGATGAATAGAATGCTCGATTAGCTCCAAGAGAATATCTGCTCCTGTCGCTGGACGGTTGAACGAGGTTGTAGGCTTCTCGAGTTCTCTATCGCCTAATTCGTCAATATAATCACATGCCCTTTCGAAAACGTCGCAGGCTAGTTTCTTCACTGCCTCAACGGTGCTATATACTTCAAGTGTATATGGCAAAGGAGCCCATTCATTCTTTGTCAGACCTTTCAGATAGTAATCAATAGATCTGAGCATGTGAAGGAGGATTTCACCCAGAGGCCTACCATCTCTAATCGGGTTCTTTGTAAGTTCTTGATCAGATATTAGATCGAAGAGTGGCCTAGTTTCTTCAAGATGACGCTTCAGTGCAGAAATCAAGAAATCTCGAAGCATAGAGAATCACTTCCAGTATTGCCAGTCAATATTGACAGAAAAACTAGATGATGCGTATAGTCTGGTACTCACGGATTTGAAGACGTGGTTTCAACTGGTTGGTTCCAAATACCTTCCCTAATCTCATCCAACTTCTCTGACTGGTTAAGAGAGTGAAACATGGAGGCGGACTCACCTATTTCCATGAACCCTGCTTTCTTGCATGCCTGTTTCAGGGTTGTATCCCGCTGGTCAACGAATATGCTAACCATTGGACAATCCAAGGCATTCTTAGCTATGTTTTTGGCTCCATACAGAGCGGCTGCGATTTCTTCCTCAGCCTGTAAATCAGCAATCAGATTTCCGATTATTGCGATTCTGTCAATCCCTCCAGGTCCTGAGAAGTCTGATGAGGATACTGTGAACATTCCGGAAAAGTTATCGTCCTTGGAGATGGTTGCTAACTTGAGTGCTCCATCAGGTCGTTGGTCTGCCATCCAGTTCATATATTTCTTATTTAGCAAGAGGGTTCCATTGCGAAGCTTGAACGAGTCTTGGACGCGCGCTGCAGCCTCGCAGGCAGCATTTACACTAACGATTTCGATTTTACAGAGACTCTTGTCAATCCTCAGGTTTCTGAAGGAATCCAGCAGGCTCAGTGCCAGTAGGGGTGCAGCTTGTCGACGTTTTCCGAATCTCGCTGCTCGTCTATGTTTGAGGACACTCAACATGTTGGTGCAATGAGTGATGGTTTCAAAACCGATGTTCTTGTAGATTCGGATGGCATCGCCTTTGGGGTCAGCACTAAGATGAACCCCCCAACATCCCACCTCTTCAGCACGAGAAACCGCATGTGTCATCAGCGCAGTGGCAAGGCCTTGTTTCCGCCATTTAGGATGGGTGGATACGTCGTCGATCAGAGCAATCTTCTTCGGCTCGCCATTGACAGTCATGGTTCCATATGTCATGGATAATCCAGCTACTATTCTGCCTTCCTTTCGAATCATCAGGACTGAATTAGGGTCAAACCCAGGTCGGTGCTTGTATCTCCAGACCCAGGACTGAACACTTCGAGGAAAGTAGTAATCTGACTCACCAAAGGCTGCCTCAAAGACGTCCACTATCTCTTCTTCGTCACCTGGTTGAAAAGTCTGAATCTTGGTAGAATCCATCACATTCTCCAGAATGCTGGAACTGATAAATAGCGCGTGTGTTCTTTTGATTCGCCTGACTCCTTAGTCTTAGGCCAGAGGAGAGGGGGGAATGTAGATGCAGTTCACTTCAGATTCTAGTGTGAATTCTCTCATCACCCTGCTTGTGGTGATTCTGATAGCATGTATTTGTGGAAGATCTTGGAGACGTGGTGGCCGTGGAGGTTACGTGATTAGTGGTGGTATAGGAATCCCTGGCGTTTCCGGAGGCGGCGCTGTAAACAAGTTGACTTCCAAGCCAGTCAATAATCGTAATGAGTTAGGTACCAGAATAGTTGATTGTGAGGATGATTAGGTCGGAGCTATTGGTGTTTCTATAGCCATGTGACTGGCCAGCTGCGACTCTCACAATCAATCTTGGTTTAATTTCATAGGACTCATCATCTATCCAGCCTTCACCATGACCCTCTAGGAATAGGAATACATGATGATAATTGTCAGCATGAATGGTGAATTCGCCTTTGGATTCAACCCTTGTGAGTGTCACAGCCTGTATATCAGCCCCCTTGGGAACAAGTCTGCTTCCAAGAACTCTGAAAGCAACGTCCGGTCTTGTTGGCTCCCAAGGAAGTTCTGACCAAGTCCGAATGATGTCACGACTCATAATCAACAATCCCTAGAACTTGTATGCTGACTAAAGCCGATTCCAAACCATATGTGTTGCGAAAAGAATTAGTATAGCATAGGTGAGGGATTTGAAAGATTTTCGGTTTTCGCGATGCATATCAATAAAAAGCTGGAGATGTTTTCATTCTTCCAGAAGAATCTCTATAATTCAATCCGAACATCGATAACTTATGAAAGATGAAAAACTAATCGCGTCGCTAAGGGTACAGAGCGTTGCGCTTGCAGAGATTAGGGAAACCTTTCGCAAAAAGGGACTAGTTGAGATCATGCCAGTTATCCTAAGCACGACATCAGACCCTCTTGGACCCGATCCTGGAAGCAGCATAATTGGTAAGCCTATAATCGAGTATCGGGGTCAGAATCTCGTACTTACTCAAAGCATGATTCTGCATAAACAGATTATGGCAGCATCCGGTCTTGAGAGATTCTTCACAGTGTCCCCAAATGTACGACTCGAGAGTCCGAAGAGTCAACATAGTGGAATTCATCTCTTCGAGTTCTCTCAAGTCGATTTTGAACTGGCTCATGCAGGCATGAAAGACGTTTTCGATTTGATACAGGACACAGTCACTGCGACCATAACTAGAGTGAGAAAAGACTGCAGTGAAGAGATGGCCATATGGGGGAGAGAACTAAAGATTCCGAAGAAATATGAGATTCATTCAACAGACCAGCTCAAAGAGAGGTTTGGAGCGGACTGGGAAAAGCTAGCGAGCGAAACATCGACAGATCCATTCTGGGTACTGAATCACAAAAGGGAGTTCTATGATGCAGAAGATCCAGACAAACCCGGAACATATCGAAACTATGACCTAGTATACCCAGAGGGCTATGGTGAAGCTCTGAGTGGGGGGGAGAGAGAATGGGAATTTGAAAGAATACGGATGAGGATTGAGCGTGATGGTCTTAGTCTTGAAGAGTACAAGCCATATCTAGAATATGCCAAGGAAGGTTTCGTCCCAAGCGCAGGCGCAGGTCTGGGTGTTGAGAGGTTAACTCGATTCCTTGTTGGTGCATCACACATAGGAGAGATCCAAGCGTTCCGAAGAGTTCCGGGAGAGGATGTAGTCATTTAGCTCCCAAACTCTCTGAGCTAGAACTATCCCGCAGATTCAGAACCTAGAGAAATAGAACCAAGCAGTATAGAATAATGATGCCAAGCAAGATATAGATTGGACTCAGGAGTATGACTTTCTTGTCAACCAGGCGTA
>JBHLPF010000034.1:24904-41073 GCA_048939765.1 Promethearchaeota archaeon | reverse complement strand
GAGATTGATCGAATTTCCGGAACCAAGAGTCCTGACTTCTCACGATTTCCTCCTGGCTATGGAGTCTATCTGATGAAGCGGAAATCACATGTTTCCAGATTAAATAAATAGCCCTCTTGGCCCTACAAGTGAAATAACTGAAATCAATAGCGGCAGTTGTTTTGCTAATTACCTCTTCTTCTCTCTCCAAGATGAAGGCATGAAAACCAATGAGGTTGACTTACAAAGGATGAAGACATTCGTTACAACTTCTGAACCTTGACAACTCCAAGTATTGTCAAGCCATCATCCATGACTGCAAACTGATTGATTCGACTGTGTGCCTTTATGCATAATAAGACCTATCTCAGTTTGACCTCATAATAGGATTAGAGATAATTTCTGGTTACTAGAGAATAGGTGTTTTAGCGAGGTGGCACACAGTGGTAGGTTCTGAGTACAGGCAAAAGGTTCTGGCCACATTCCCGGTGGCCACCATAGCCAGTATTGCTGGAATTACTGCACTTGCTTCAAATCTGTTAATTCCTGGCACTACATTACCGACAACCACTCTTGTTTCTATGTGGACTAGAATAAGGACCGCTACCTGTCTTGCTGGCAATTGGGCTGCTTGTGGTGAGAGACAATGACATCAAGTAGGCAGTCATATTACAACGCACGGGCTGCATCTGCTGACAGTCCGGTTGATCTCAGAGTGGTGTGGCTTATCATTGGAACGCTCGCTCTCCTAGCTCCCAACTACGTCTGGATAAATCCGAACTATGACATGCTGACAATAATGGCCATGACATGGAGGCTTGATAAAATTGGAGGCTACATTCACTGGATGATAATGGATCCTAACATCCTTTACATCATTTACATCATTGCTCCTTTTCCTTTCACAGTATGGCGACTGGTGTTCGTCTATCAGATGGTCCGTTATTATCAGGGGAGAAGCACACGAATTGGAACGGTTCTTCTAGGCATCTTCGCTGAACTGCCTTTCTTTCTAGTAGATTTCATCCTGAGAGCCACTTCGCCCCCCACAATGAGTCTCTGGGACCCGGGCGTGACCTTCCCGACTCCCTTGATGCTCTTTGCAGGACTAGTGTTCATGTGGAAGACACCATATCCAGTCCCCAAGACTCCATTTGATGACCAGGCTGAGCCAGACCAGTGGTGGCAAGAGGAATCTGATTCTCCAGTCGAACAACCAATTGAACTGCGGAAAAGGAAATACCGGGCTCGTCCAGAAAGCAGACTGAAATGTCCAGGATGCGGCAGCAAAGAGATTGGTATGGAGATGTATCTGGGTGCCTTTGGGGCTAGAGCCCGTTTTGTCTATTCCTGCAAGACGTGTGGGATTCGATGGGAAGGATGATCGTTCATGGGTTTTACCGTTTGAAGATTTCATGAAGACCTCATGCCGTGGTGACCTCCTAGAAGATTTTACGATGATGACTTGAACTCCGATGACCCTCTCAAGGCTGTGATGAGGAGATGCAGGATTATGGTCCAGACTTCTCGCCAAAATTGTGACAAGAGCGGTTGGTCTATTGGAGCGCATACTGCGAGTCGATTAGTTCATTTCACCATTCAATCTAAGAATGAAAACACGATTGAGGTTGACCTACAAAGGATGAAGACATTCGTTACAACTTCTGAACCTTGACAACTCTAGGTACTGTGCGAGCCACCGTTTCTGACTACACGCCTCGGGCATTAGTAGCAGTAGACTGAATACCTCGGCGAACCTTGGTACTTACATCCCTGCCCTATTTACCTGGTCTTCTACCAGAGCCCTCGTTCCTGAACTACACGTTACTGTCACCAGTCCCGTGCCAACTTCGGTGTTGACGTTCAGCAAGTGGATGTCTATTTTCTGGTCTGACTTCACGCTTAGATGCATTCAGCGTTTATTCGTTACGACTTAGCTACCCAACAGTGCCTTCTCAGACAATTGGTACACCATAGGTCGCGGCGAAGCGTTCCTCTCGTACCGGCTTCCCCTTGCCATCAGACATCCAACAGCGCCAATAGATAGAAACCAACCTGTCTCGCAACGGTCTAAACCCAGCTCACGTTCGGTTTTAATCGGTGAGCACCCGCACCCTTGGCGCATTATGCAACGCCAGGATACCAAGAGCCGACATCGAGGAAGCAAGCCGCGTGGTCGATATGAACTCTTGCACGCGACAACTCTGTTACCCCTGGGGTAAGTTTTTTGTCATCACTTCCGCATGCAATTAGCTATGAAGTGGTTCGCTAGGCCAGTGTTTCCACCCAGGATCCGTCATTGTGCGGGATCCTGTCAACCGAGCTTCTGCCCTTAATCTCAACGAGACGTTTCCGTCGCCTCTGAGCTCAGTATTGGTCACGGCTGATCTCTTGTCAGCCGTGTGCCGCCCCAGCCCAACTGCCTATCTGCCAGTGTCCCTAGACTCGCTTGGTTTAGGTTAGCCATCTCAGACAACATGGTCAGTATTACACGATTGCATTCCCACTCCCCAGAGAGAATGGTTCAACGCTCCTGACTATGCTCTGCACGATGCCCGGGATGGCAATGACAGACTGCGTAGTAAACCTCCGCAGGGACTTCTCTTCCCATTGGCGCTACGTACACTGTTCGGTACGGTGTAGGTTCACCGGAGCCCTCCTGGGGACAGTGGGGACCTCATTGCTCCCTTCATGCACGTCGGCATTTAACCGACAAGGCATTTGGCTACCTTAAGAGACTCATAGTTAGTCCCGGCGTTAACCTGAGCTTAGACCCCTTCCTGAGCTTTGACTGACAGGCACAGACCAGGATTCACTGACTGTACTAACGCTTTCGCGCTCGCAGTCAGCTATGTTTGTATTAAACAGTTGGGACCCCTTAGTTACTAAGACCTGGGAAAGCTTGCACTAACCCAGGCACAGCATATCCCGAAGTTACGCTGCTAATTGGCCGATTTCCCTCAGGAGGGGTGACTCCGATACACCTTGGCCTTCTCAGCCAGGGAACCTGTGTCAGTTCTGGGTACGGACTCGGAAGATCCTTCCGGACTCGCTTTTCATGGTCACCAGGAATGAGCCGAACGAGTGTCCGACCACTCGCTATTCCACCTTTCGACTGCTTCTCACCATTACGGTACTCGGCACCCTTATAGTGTTAAGCGCAGCGAGAGCTGCGCTCGGCTTGTCCAGATGAGTCACAAGTCCGGCTTTGCGTTGCCGCGAATCGTACTTCCGAGGTTCAGGAATATTAACCTGATTCCCTTTCGTGACGCTCGAATTACGACGCCACTTAGGATCGACTAAGCTTCGGCTGACGACGCATTGCCGAAGAACCCTTTCCCTTTCGGTGACATGGATTCTCACCATGCTTTGCTGTTACTACTGCCAGGATCATCAAATCCGGACGGTCCACGGGACCTCACAGCCCCACTTCTACCCGACCGGATCGCTCCGCTACCAGATCACACGGAATTACCCATGTGCTGAATGGTCTCGGTAACCAGATTTAGCCCCGTCCATTTTCAAGGCCGAGAGCCTCGGTCTGTGAGCTGTTACGCTTTCGTTCGGGGATAGCTGCTTCTAAGCTCACCCCCAGACTGTCTTGGGCTCTCGACGCCCTTCTTCACCGCACTTATCTGGTACTTAGGGACCTTAACCATTCTCTCGGTTCTCCCCATCTCGGCCTGCCGGGCTTACCCCGGGCACCCGTCTCCTGCCGTCTACAGTTCATGCAGCTTCGGAGTTTTCAGGATGGTGAAGGTCTTGTCGACCCCCGGGCACATCCGAAAGTGCTCTACACCACATGATACCTCAAGCAGGGCTTGGCTGCGACCAACTTCGCGGAGAACGAGCAATCACCAGTCTAGATAAGCCTTTTACCCCTTCGCGCAGGTCAACGGAGCGAGTTGCACGTCAGAACCCTTTCGGGCCTCCACCGAGCTTTCGCCCGGCTTCACCCTGCCCACGCCAAGATCGACTGGTTTCTCGTGTCACGGGAGTGACTTCACGCACTTATCACACGTCGCCCCTCACTGCAAGCAGCTGCGGGCTTGTCGCTTTCGCTTCGTTTACGGCTTAATGCCTTATCCTCGCCACGCCCATGAACTCCCTGGCCCGTGTTTCAAGACGGATGACGCCGATGCGGTCCACTCGAGTCCTACTGCAGGATTGCTCCTGTTTCGTTCCTCGAGTATCTACCCTTTTAATCGGCATCCTTTGTATAGATTGCTGGTTTCAGGTGCTTTTCACCCCGCTTCCGCGGCACTTTTCAACTTTCGCTCGCGCTACATAGTTTACTATCGGTTTGGCTGAGTATTTAGGCTTCGCAGATTGCACCTGCGACTTTCACGCGAGAAAACCAACCCGCGCTACTCAGGATCTCTAAACATGCCCGTGGTTTACGCCTACGGGGATATCACCCTCTATGTCGCATCGTTCCAGACGACTTCAGCTTGGACACGTCGGCAATAAGTTCAGAGCCCACACACCACATCCCCTCACACTCTTCGCGTGAGGATTCGGTTTGGCCTTTCTCCCTTTCGCTCGCTGTTACTAAGGAGATCACTATTGTTTTCTTTTCCTGCCCGTACTAAGATGCTTCAGTTCCGAGCGTTCCCCTTCCAGTTGTGACACTGGAATGACAGGGGGTATTAGCCCCAGCCAGGAAGTCCAATTCGGGGATCCTGGGATCAAAGGCTTCATGCGCCTACCCCAGGCGTTTCGCAGCTCGTGACGCCCTTCATCGGCTAGCCAACCAAGTCATCCACCAGCAACCGTACAGCATATTGTAGTCTTACTCTTGTGACCGGCACAGTATTACCTGTTGTCAAGGAGTTGTAACCATCGGTTGATTACATATGTAACCCTAATCGTGTACGTATGCCTTCATCCTCTGCAATCTCTGCACATCGATCCTCAGTGCACAGCACATCAATGAATCATATGCTTCGACGGTCCTCCATCGGGAATGACTCCTTCCTATGGTCTGGTCCCGATGGGCCTTTCTCCATGCTAACCACGGAGTCCGGACCTCACACGCACGCTCCACTATGTTTATGGGGTGCGCTCAGTCAGCCGTCAAGACTGACGTTTTAAAGCTTGCTGTACGCCGAGGTTCGCCAGAACGGCTCATAGCGACCTTCTATAGCCGCTAGACAACGCCTTCTCTACTCGACGAAAGCACACTATCTGTCCATCAATCTAAGATAAAGCTTACGCCCGATGCAGAACCTTTGCCGTCTTTCTAGTACGTGTATTGTCCAGAAGGCGCATTTATCACGAATCTTCCTTTTGGATTGAAACTGAGGGCGGCCTGACTACGATGACTAGCGATGATATCAAAAATGATCTCTACGGTGTAAGCCCAGGCGTCATAGCTGCGATAATGGGCCTCTTCACCATATTGACACCATATGGTATTCTGCCTAGTTGGTGGGTTCTAGGGTACCCGTTTGTAAATCCAGAAATGGATTTCATATACTCTTTCCTCTGGGCGTTTAGCTCCCATGCCGGGGGAATCGGACTTCATAACTATGTGTTCTACAATCCTGCTCTCCTCTGGGCCACGCTTCCTCTCAGCATATGCAATGTTATCTTTGGTCTGAAAGTCGTGAGGTACTATCAGGACAGAACTAGCAAAGACAGTGTCCTAAGATGGGCATGTGCTGCATTTATCGTACCTATCCTTGCTCTGTTCTTCCAGGGGACAGTCTGGACACTAATTGGATTCCTGTTCGACCCCACCATGGTGTTTGGAACAGGTTTTCACCCATATTTCGGTCCCATTCCAATTCAAATTGCAGTAGGACTATTCATTGTGTACCGTATCCGAGCCCCAGAACTCGTCACACCGTGGACAGACCCAGAGAGAGATGAGTCATGGTGGATTGAGGAGGATTTTGAAGAATCATATGTGGGGAAGCTGTTCATCACAATTGAAGAGCTCGATGAGATGTACCAGAGTTGGGAGTAGTCATGGGCAGTCAATTGAGATGACGTCCATGAAAAGTGCGCTTTCCGTTGGAACTCTATTATCTCTTGAATCCCTTAGAAGCAGCAGAACAAAGAGCAAATGAATTGAGTGAGATTTACACTTTGGTCCAAGTGGAATGTGAAGCGGGGATGGTGGAGCCGCGGCAAGTGTAT
The DNA here is from genome assembly GCA_048939765.1 of Promethearchaeota archaeon. Classification (GTDB taxonomy): domain Archaea; phylum Asgardarchaeota; class Thorarchaeia; order Thorarchaeales; family Thorarchaeaceae; genus SMTZ1-83. The sequence continues at coordinate 34,950 of JBHLPF010000034.1, read as the reverse complement.
TCTTTAACACTCAGAGTTTGAACGACAACTTTGGAATCAATATCAAATCTACAAAAGAGATCAATATTCGCAATATTGTTGATGAGCAAAGATTTCAAGCTCAAATGGCGCAGATGCCCGATACAATGGGCTCAGTATTAGACAACTTTGATATGTCAAGAAATGGGAGTAATATCACAATTTCCCCATATGGATGCGTAGCATCTGCTCTATTATCACTCAGAGTGCACTTCTTCAACAATTTCTCCGTCTACTGGTCCAGCAATCACTACAGGAACTACCCCAACAACCACTCCAGAACCAGCTGCAGCAACAGAACTTCCAATCCCATTGATAGTTGGAACAAGCGGCGCGTTTGTCGTCATCGTTGCAGTGATACTCATAAAAAGAAGATAGACTCAGCTCAACATGAGCATGCTGCATTGTTTCAGTGACGTACAATACTCAATGCACCGGTTTTGTTGTCCGTAGGTACGATTTTCACTCCAACGAGCCATTTATCACAAATATCGTCTATAGATTCTTTCTGAGGGCGGCTTGGCTGCTATGACTACCGATGATATCTACCACGATTTATATGGCGTGAGCCCAGGAGTCATAGCTGCCGTGATGGGTGTCTTGACTCTATTGACACCATATGCTATTCTGCCTAGTTGGTTGATTCTTGGGGTTCTTGGGTACCCTTCTGTATACCCGGAGCATGACTTCATGTACTCCCTCCTCTGGGCGTTTGACTCCCGTGTCGGGAATGCGGGGCTTCAAAGCTTTGTGTTCTTCAACCCTGCTCTCCTCTGGGCAACGTTTCCACTCAGCATATGCAACATCATCTTTGCTTTGAAAGTCGTGAAGTACTATCAGGGCAGGGCCAGCAAAGACAGTGTCCTAAGATGGGCATGTGCTGCATTACTCATTCCTGTCCTTGCACTATTCGTATATATGATAGAATACCTGTTCAATCCCACAATCGTGTTTGGACCATATTACGGTCCCATTCCTATTCAGATTGCAGTAGGACTGTTCATTTTGTACCATTTCCATGCTCCAGAACTGGTAACTCCATGGACAAATCCAGAGAAAGATGAGTCATGGTTTAATGAAGAAGAAATCGAAGAGACCTGTGTTGGGAAGCTCTTCATCACAATGGAAGAACTTGACGAGATATACAAGATAGAGGACTGATATGTCTTGGATTGACTGCGAAGCTTCTATCTATCCAGAGAGCGCGTTCTTCTGATACTCTATCAGTTCTCGAATGCCCTGGGATGCAAGGTCAAGCAATCTGTTTAGGTCTCCTCGGGCAAAAGTCGCACTCTCACCTGTCCCCTGTACCTCAACGAACTCATCGTCGCGCATGACTATGTTCATGTCAACATCTGCGTGGGCATCTTCCTCATAGCAGAGGTCGAGAAGCAGTTCACCCTTCACAATGCCCACACTCACTGCAGCAACATGGCCAAGGATTGGAGCTTCTTGGATCATGTCCATATCAATCATATACTGAAGGGCATCGCAGAGAGCCACATATGCTCCGGTTATCGAAGAGGTTCTTGTGCCTCCATCTGCTTGAATCACATCACAATCTATCCTAATGGTGTTCTCGCCTAATCTTTTCATGTCTATAGCACTACGCAGAGACCGACCAATGAGTCGCTGAATCTCAGCGCCTCGACCGCTCATCCTATTTCTATTGGTACGATCTTCTGTGGCTCTTGGGAGCATCGCATATTCTGCTGTTACCCACCCCTGCCCTTGATGATTGAGCCAACCTGGAACGCCTTCTTCCACAGTGGCAGTGCATATCACTCTGGTTTCTCCAGTGCTTATCAGTACAGAACCCTCAGGATATTTGAGAAAGTCACGTACAATCTCCACGGGCCTGAGAGCGTCATTTGCACGTCCATCTAATCGGGTCACTGAGTGCAACTCCGATTTCACTGGTCGCATCCCTTCCTATTATTTCCCACGGGCGAATACTTCCACTAGATAGCTTTATTGACAAGCATTTTCAAATACTGACCCAAGTCGAAACAGCATACACAGCGAGGAGGAGAGGTCGTGTTCGACCTACACAAGAAGTTCAATACAGCACTGAACGACACAGTGGATGAGTGGAAGAAACACGACAGTGTAAAAGGAATCTTTGTCTATGGTTCCTTTGCACGCGGTACAATAACCACCAACTCAGATCTGAATATCGGAGTAATCTGGGATGAAGCGGAGTCTCCAGCGCCGCTACTTGCTGAGCACAAAGGCATACGTGTGGATATGACGTTCATCACTCCCACGAGAATCGAAGAAGTACTTGAAGGGAAGACAAGTGATGCGTTGCATGTGGCGCAGATTGTTTCTATGTTGAGAAATGCCAAGGTAGTTCATGATAAGAAAGGGATGCTGAAGAAGTGGCAGAAGACAGCGGCGAACTTCGTGTGGTCTGAAGATGCAATTGACAATATGAAGCAACGGGCTATGCTGTCATTGAACAATGCTACAAAATCAGCAGAGGCGGAAGATACAATCAGTGCAATCCATGAGCTACGTGGTGCACTCTTCGACCTTGGCAGGGTCATTGTGATGAAGAACAACTACTTCTCAATAATGAAGCCTTCAGAGGTTCTCACAGAGATACGACTCTTGGACCCACTGGCATATCCACTCTTTCTCCGGACCTTCAAGCTGAAGGGTATGGAAGAGGATGATCTCATGGAAACCCTAGGAGAGCTTGAGGAATGGATTGCAATAGCAGAGGGACGCTTTGGTGAGGGAACTGTCGATGAGTATGCAACAGACCTGATAACAAGGGCTCAACGGGAGTATCATGGTGCAATGAATTGCACACTGGCCGGGGACTACGAACTCGCCGTACTTGAGATGCGTAGAGCCGTGGATAGCATTGGACGAGCATTAATGGCGCTTGCAGGCAAGTTTGAGGTTGACCAGACGAGCTTTGTTCAAGATCTCAAGGAGAACGAACCAGTCTTCTATGAGAACATCCTTGTACGCTACGGTGCATTCGAGTTCACAATGAAGGGAGTTCAAAGGAGCATCGGAGAGGCACAGTTCATAGCCCAACGACTGTAAGACCATTTCAGGTTAGATTGATTAGGTGAGAAACAGTTCATCCAATTCGTGTCAAAATGACATCTGACTCGATATCCATGATTCTGAAGCTCACCAGTGTCACATTGAGTAGGGAGAAGCAAGATAAGATTGACTTGGAATTCGAGAGGTATTCGAAGGCAGTCAACTATGTCATTAGAGCCATCTTAAAGAATCACATCTCATCAGGTAGGAGAGCTTTCGAAATTCTCGAAGAAGAACTCTCCAGCCAATTTGACCGAAGATCTCAGTATTTGAGAGATGTCGTCAAGACTGCATGGGGGGAAGTCAGAGAGCATCGGAGATTGGCCCAGACAGTCAGGAGTATGCGTGATAAAGCTCCTGTCTTCAGAGAAGGAAGGATGATTTTCTCTCAACCAATTGTGTCAGTCAACGAGAAAGGAGTGCATCTGCAAACAATGGAAAGGGAGAAGGTGCCAATACCATTCGACAAGAGAAGCCGGAATCGGTTGGTAGAGGATCTCGAGTCAATTGCTCGTGGAAAGACAGTATATGGAAGAGTCAGATTTGCATGGAACAAAGAAGGATACATGGACATCGACATTCGAATTGAGAACTGAAGTCCTTGATTTACCCCCTATGCCTCATAGTCCCAAAATCTCAATGCGCCTGAGTAGTCAGTTGTGTAGAACCCTGAGCCTTTGGGATTCCATCCTATCGATGAGATTCCGGTGAGCAAGCGATCCTGATTCTTCACCTTTCGTCTTTTGATTGACCAAACCTTAACGGACCGATCCCAACTTCCAGATGCAAGGTATGTATTGGATGGGTCAATTGCGAGAGAAGTCACGATGTCCGAGTGGCCCGTCATTTCGAGGACATCTTTTGGACGCTCAGGGTCTATTGAAAGAATGATGCCATTGTGCAATCCGAGAAAGACTTTCGAGCTATCATTTGTCACGGCTATTGACCTGATTCTTTCTTTCTGTCTTGTTAGGGTGGCCAGAATATCAAAACTGCTGAGGTCAAAGAGATTACATTCTCCGTCCCAAGAAGCTGTCACTAGCACAGACTCTTCACGTGCGAACACAAGACCTGAAACGTCGGTTCTGTGAGCCTGGATGTTCCTGTAGTTCTTCATGCTGCTAGTATAAAACACCTTGACCTCTCCATCTCGTGAGCCAGCAGCACCTCTGGCTTTCTCAGATCCAACAGTTAGAGCCTTGACCTCGGAATTGTGTCGAAGGACGGGTATATCTTTGGCAGGTCCAGTCGAGGTCCATCTACGTGTTGTGCAGTCCCAGCTAGTTGATACCAGTCCCTTTCCTCCATCAATGAAAGCTACAGCAGAAACAGCAGCGTCATGTCCCTTCAGTACTCGTTTCTGAGTTCTGGATACTGAATCAATAATGAAGATCTGCGAGTCCATTGTGCCGCAAGCAATCCGCTTTCCTCGAGGGTCCACTGCCATGCACGTAAGTGGTGGAATTTGAGTTTCAGCAGGCCTGAAAATAATGGTCTTCTTCAACCTTATTCACCCTGAGGAGGACTTTCAGAGGGTCATTCTATCATTTCCTCTAAAAGGTGTGTAACATCATCCTTTCTTCAAGCGACCATATACTAATAGAGCTGCAACCCCAACAACGCCCAAGATTAAAACATAGTAGCTGATTGGAAAATTAGGGGAGAAGGGAATAGTCATTCCAGAGTGAATCACTAAATGTGTTTCCACAACTTCCCCTACTATCTGCAGGCTCTCTGCGCTGCATCTCTCAGGAATATCATCAACCGTATGCCAAGTTGCGGGGAAGGGATTGTGATGAATAATATCCACAGAAGGGATGCCAGCATCAAGGAATGGTTTGTGGTCATCAAGGATTGATGCTCCAGGTGAATCTAGGAACGTATCCTGATAGCCCATTTCTGCTGCCAGTGACCAAATTAAATCTTGAAGAGAGCTTGTCGAACTGCTTTCACGTTGAAGGCGAAGATCACTGTCCCCAATCATATCGAGAAGAATCATAGAGCTGATGTAGGACACACGGCTAGGAGTTAATTGATCGACATAGTAGGTAGAACCAACAATCCATTCCCACCCATCTATGTAACCTGAGTCCTCAGCGTCAAAGAAGACTAGTTCTATGTCATCTCTGACCTCGATTGGCAATACACGAGCCATCTCAAGAAGCACTGCGGTCCCACTGGCACCATCATTGGCTCCCAAGACAGGTCTGCTCCGATTCGCAGGGTCTGGGTCATTGTCTGCAAAAGGGCGAGTATCATAATGTGCACCTAGAATCACTGTGGCATTCCGTATGGGACCGTACCATGCGATAATGTTGGCACACGACACATCCCGGTAGGTGAAGTTCTGGAGTGTTGTATTCCATCCATGACTCTCCAAAATATCAACAATGTACTCTCTACATCGAGAGAGATTATCTGAACCGGGCGGTCTAGGCCCAAAGTCACATTGTGCTATTAAATGGGCCATAGCATTCGTCCCATCGAATTCAGGAATGTAAGTGACCTGCTGGCTTCTAATTGAGAGAGGTATTATCAGAAGTATCAGAATGGCCCAAGTGACTCTCATTCTTCCACAGTCCAACACCCTGCCGTCCTTCCGGCCCTATGAACCTTTTCAGGAGGAATGATTCATCCTCGACACCACCTGTCGTTTAAGAAATCTGGGCAGCTCTCGTGGCAAATCTTTGAGTATAGTATATGGAATTGCCGAGTAGCCAATTTCGCCTCTAGCAAGCTTCGCCAGAATATCTGAAGCGGGATGATACGATGCCGCTGCTTTAAGCACGGTTTCAGCAAAAGATGTCCCCCTAAGTCCGGCCCATTCAGCCATTGCAAAGTTTGCTTCGAACTCCTTCTTGCATAGGTGATGGTATTGCTCAAGATAGTGGCTATCATAACGACCAGACTCTGCAGCTCCAGCAATAACGTCTGCTGCATGGACACCTGACTTCATAGCATAAGCAATGCCTTCACCCATCATTGGATCCACAAAGCCGGCAGCATCTCCAACAAGAAGAGCTCGGTCCGTGACGTTTCTACTTGATACACCGTCGGCACCAAGGAAATGCACCCGACGTCGCTCCAGATTGAGTGGGACTCCGATTCTTTGCTCTAGTTTCTTCCAGAATCTGTCAAATGCTGGACGAAGTGGATACATATGCACTGCAGCCCCAGCGATTCCGATACAGAGGTGTTCCCGTTTCGGAAACATCCATCCATAGGCCACTCGGCCTTCCACTGGTATAATCTCAAGAATGGATGGTTTGCCATTCGTAGCAGTCAGGACCCCTTCTTCGCCCACATGGAAGTCGCTCTCCATTCCAAGACCAACACGATTGAGGTTTTTCCTTGCTGGCCTGAGACCCAAGGATTTGGCCACTATAGAATTGACTCCATCTGCACCGACAAGATAGCGAGCCCTGATTTCCTTACCATCTGCTGTGTGAACTACTGCATTCTCTGGCCCAGTGGATGCATGTTTAACCTTTGTCAATTCCTTTATCTCTGCGCCTGCATCCACGGCTCTCTTCGCAAGAAACTCGTCAAATCGGTTTCTGAACACCGTTATTCCAATCATCTTCTCAGAGGAGAATTCAGCTACATCACCACTTGGAAGAACGAACCTAAGACCAGTGATACGTTGTTCGACAATACATACAGGCAACTCACCCCGCAAGATATGAAGCCCTCTGTACATAACAGCCCCACCGCAAGGCTTCTCTCTGGGATGCTTCGACTTCTCTAATAGAAGCGTCTTGAGGCCAGCTTTAGCACAATCATGGGCAGTAATAGAGCCAGCTGGACCTGCACCCACAACTATTACGTCATAGGGCAATTTTCCGAGGTTCCTCCCACTCAGGGGTTCGCTAGTGGCCTTTGATTAGTGTTATCATTTAGACTTACTGTTCTGCCACACAACTTCGAAGACCGCATCATCGCTCCAATCTGCCCCAATTCCCAGTTTTCTACGTATAAGAGGCTCATAATCGGGGTTGATTTCGTAACCGATGGAATTTCGTCCCAGTTTCCTCGCCACAGCCATAGTAGTCCCAGTCCCTGCAAATGGATCAAGAACTGTGTCTCCGACAAAAGAGTATAGACGGATGCATCTATGAGGTAGTTCCTCTGGAAATGGAGCTGGGTGGCCCTCCTGTTTTGCTGATGCAGGCTGAAATTCCCAGATTGAGTTTTGAGCCCAATTCGTAAACTCATCATGACTGATTACTGATGATTCCTTGACCTCACTACTCACTGAAGGTCGCCTGCCTTCCTTTGAGAAAACTACAATCCACTCATAGGGATAGGATGCCAGAATGTTTGGGGGATAGGGATAAGATCCCCAGGAACTGAATCGTGCCGCCTTGCGCTTGTCCCATACAAAGAGGGAGTGAAAATACATGTTGCCTAGTGAGTCCATGAAGGCTTCCAAGTCCGTAATGACCGTCTTTGTGACGCGTCGCTTGAACTTGGAGTTCTTCCCAGTCAGGAATAATGGCATGATGTTTATGATTAGCTTGCCATCGGGTACTAATTTCTTCACACACTCCTTAAACACCAGACAAATCTCTGACAGGTATTCTTCATAGGACGTGGAACCTTGACCTATCTCCACTCCATTGCCATAGTCCTTTAGACGCCAATACGGCGGAGATGTCACAACGAGATGAACAGATGCATCCTTCACATGGTCCATTGCTCGACTGTCCCCAATGACAACCAGGTGTTCGGTCATAGTGTCATCTGCTCCGACCTAGGTCCCAAACAATGACCTGCTCCTTTCGATGCGTCTTGTTGATCTTGTCCCACATTTTGCTCGGGGTATTGGTATACGATCTTTCAACGATGTATGGTTCGCTCCATGGTGCAATCTCTGTAAAGAACTCGGAACCACGAATGAGTTCTCTATGAACCATTCTGTCACCAACAACAAATATGATGATGGCGTCCTCCCTGACGACTCTGTCGATCGCCTTCAGAGCCAGTTTCATGTCATCTGTGTAGGTCGAGTATCTTTGAATGAGTCCGTCACGGATGCCCCCGCGGTCCATTCCAAGGACCTCCATTACTATCTTTGTGTAGTACCCAGTGTAATCAAGCGCATCGAAATATGGCGGGCTACTATAGACGATGTCAATAGAGTGCTCAGGAATGATGTCATAGACTCGACGGGTATCATACTGATGGATTGTCGCATTTGGCTGGCCTCTGACATAGATGATGTGTTTGCGAGCTTTGCGCATAACAATCTTGTAGAAGTCTACTTGACGAAGAGGAGGATTGAGTTTCCCGATTGATGTTGATGTCCAAATCCAACCATTGCACGCACGTGCGGCGACACAGATAGAGCCGTATAGGACGGACTTCTCGTATGCAGAAAAACTCCTAGAAGCAGCTAGCATCCGCATTATCTGATCTGCAGTTTCTGGATGAAAATAGCGGGATGGCTCAGATGACATTGAGAGGTGCGACTTGCATCGCTTTGCTTCCTCTAGAGCGGATTCAAGATTACAGATGGTCGAATCTACATCGAGCGGTTCGGTCTTGCCACGAGCTATTTCGCACGCAACTGGGTTGTTGTCCACACCAATAGCGTCCATCCCTCTTGCCTGAGCCTCATAGACAATCGTTCCAGTTCCGCAGAATGGATCCAGAAGAGTGCCAGCAGAGCTGAGTTGGCCTATGACATGAGCTGCATCAATGGCAGACATCTTGCCGCGGTAGGGGTATATACCGTGAATTGATTTCGGGTTGCTGACCCTCTCAAAGCTCCTTAGAGTGACGGTCTGATTGATGCCAGTAGGTCTGCAATCTGTCGCCCTAGCTTCCTGCATGGTGAGAGAGGTATCATTTGATGCTCTAAAAAGGTGTGCAATAGCATGATTTGATGAACGAGATAGATACTCAACCATAGAATCGATCTATAGCCTTGACTGTCGCCTCTATTTCTTTCTCTACTGCTTCAACCAGCAGAGGATTTTGCTCGCCTGATTTCTCAGACTCATCAGTCTGCTCGGTCTTTTGGGCTCCATGCAAGTTCCCGTCAACAGCTAGAATGGATGCTGCTTCTAGTCCTTGAGTGGTGGCAAATACAAATAGGAATGAGCTCTCCATCTCAACACATTTGACCCTAGCTCGAGTCCACATGTCCAGTGGATCGTTTTCAGGACGTACATAGTAGACGTCACTAGTCCAGCAGATGCCTTGATGCACCCTGTCAGCAGGCAATAGCTTTGAGATCTCGTCATGCAATGCAGTTGCCCATTTGGGAGATGCCACAGCAGGGTATTCCATAGGTGCATAGTTAAGGCCAGTTCGCTCGTCTCGAATTGCCCCCGTTGGTACAACTACGTCGCCAGTCTTCACAGAGAGTTCAATACCACCACATGAGCCAATCCTTATGATAACTTCAGGACCAAGCCTCGACAGTTCTTCAACACAGATGTGAGTCGAGGGAGTGCCTATTCCAGTGCCAGCCATTGTTACTGCAACTCCCTTTGGAGTATATGCACGATATGTGACGAATCCACGATACCGTGCTACTTCCTGCGGATCCTTCATCTTGGACGCCATCACTGGGATTCTGTCTGGATTCCCAGCGATCAGCACTACCTTTTCGACGTCGCCTTCGCCTACTCTCAGATGTGGTTGTATTCTACGCTTCAAAGAACTCACCTGACACCAGTTACTTGATGCATAACCTGCTTTTCACTGTTAGGCTCAGTAATTCCACCGATAGACTAGACACCATGGATTCTGCCAATTATACAGTCAACGCAAATCCAGTTTCTTCCAGCATTGAGTACTCGATTAAATCGTGGCAACATGGTGTCGCAATCGGAACATCGGGAAACTTTGGATTCGAAGATATCTGTGATAAACACAAGCAGTAGAAACGGCATATTCAGTCCTGGCCTTGTGACCTGCAATTATCTTCACGTCATCAGAGCTATCGCAAGATTCCA
>JBHLPF010000034.1:15629-24804 GCA_048939765.1 Promethearchaeota archaeon | reverse complement strand
AACCATAGATACGCTTTTCTTATCGGGCGTCAGGCGTAAAGTGAACTGACATGACTGAGAGCGTCAAATTCGAGTACTATTGCTACCGATGTGGTGCCATGAATTCTTTAGACCTTCCTAGTCCCATAGCACCTGATTATCATCATACTGACCTCAAGTGTGAGTCATGTGGAGATGGAACAAGGGTCATGGTGAGCAGTTGCCCAAATCCGGACTGCTCACATTTCGTCTACTGGATCAATGACATTTCCATTCCTGATTTAGTGAAGAGCTTTGCAAAGTATATGACGACCAACATGCAGGCCCTGATTGACAAGGCTGCAGTCCAAGGTGCACGATTGAGTATTGATACGCCCGATAAATTCCAAATTCCAGCTGCCTGTCCCTGCGGCACTCAGTTCAACGTCGAGATTGATATTCCGGATCTAGATTAGAAAGAGAGCCCTGTTTCAACAATGATAGTACCCTATGAAGCTCTCTTGTTTTGGAAACAGAGTCTTGATGAGTGTTCCTACCTGTCCGCTTACAAGGAAGTCAGTGTTCTGCTGATTCAATTCTTCCATAGAATACTGACCCAGGAGCAATCTAACAAAGTCGTTAGGCGGAGCCCTGAAGCTGAGATTCTTGCCGTCCTCATGGATTCCCAAGTCCTTGATTTGCTTTATCTTGCCATCTTGAAAATCTAGGACATAGCAATGTCTGTATGTATTGATTGTCACTTCTTTGGTAAGTCCCTTGAACATTGTTTTTTGAAGACGCTTCTGAAGCACTGGACGGATCCGCCTTAGGAAACGAACCATGTCTGGAATACGAAGCTGATGCTTCCAGCCCCGACTCAAACTACCACCGAAGTCCAGGCCAACCTGGGACAGATTGGAGGCCATTGCACCTGAGAGCGCGATTCGATAAAGACCCATCTCTTTGCATTTATCTTTTAGAAACTGCAGTACGCGCATCACACCATCATATGTTCGAATGCTGCTTTCCATCACATCTAGGAATCCATCGCCCGGATCAGAGAGTGAGTGTTGGATTGCCATCTCTCTAGCAACCAACCGAAAATAGCCTACAACTTCCTTTCCATCCTTCACAACGTATGTTGTGAACTCCTTCTCATACTCGTGCCGCTGCTGCTCCTGAATCCGCCACAACTCTCTATCACGGACTGATGATAGCAGTGTCCGAGCTGTCATCTCCTCGTAGAGTTGGATGATTGAGCTCAGATTGGATTTTGTAGCTCGACGAATTGTCAGACGCTTCCAAGATGGCCCTTCCTCTACTGGAACTTCTGGCACCTGTTTTGTTCTGAGAAATACAGACCTCCAAGCTGGTATTAGGAAGTCATACCCAAATTGGCGATAGTAGTAAGGAATCCCCTGAATTGTGGAGATGTCCCACTTGCCACGTGTCAGTTCTTTCTCAAAGAATTCTTGATACAGTGCTCTTACAAGCCCTCTATTACGATACTCGGGCAATGTTCCAACAAATCCGAGTTCCAGATTCCGTAGCGGAACACCTGCGTAGCTCCAGACACTGGGAATGGCGTTGATTGAAGACACAAAGATTCCTTTGTCGGTGTCACGAATGAAGAAGTTCATCTCCCTCCCAAAATTCGGGAGAAGGTCGATGATTCGTCTTAGTTCCTCGCCATCCTGTGGCTCATGGATTGATGAATTAAACTTGATCAATTCCTCAAGCTCGTCATCTGTTTTTACGTTGCCAAACTCAAGACCGTCTGGGAGAGGGTTCGATGCTTCATACGTCATTTCATGAACACTTCGGTATTGCTGAAATTCATGCGACCATGAATGTCTGTATCAAGAGAGTACTCTCCAATATCATTTGGGGTTGGCCGCATAGAAGTCGCAATGTTCTGATAATGGGCAGTCATGACAACGCGGAACCTTTCTCAGACAGATTGTAGCGACAAGATCTATTATCCCCCAGTAGAGTCTCTTGTCCTGTGAGCCTCCAAACTGTTTCATGAACTCCCAGATCATTCCAGCTGTTGGATCTGAGACACCAAGAGAAAACACGCGGTTAATGAGATGGACCACATTACCATCCACCATTGGTTTGGGAACGCCAAATGCAAAGTTCATGACCGCCGCGGCACCGTATCGACCGACACCTGGGAGAGCCTCAAGAGCAGCAAGATTCTTCGGAATTAGCCCATCATATTCTTTGAGTACTGTCCTTGCCATCTGTTGCAGATGCGTTGCTCTGACAGATTGCAGTCCAACTGTGCTTAGGGCCCGTTCAATAGTTGACTTCCGAGCTCTTGCTAGGCGTGCCAAGCTATCAAATCGTTGTACGAAATCGAGATAAATTCGAGCTACGGCAGTTGCTGTGGTCCGTCTAAGGAGCATTTCAGCAATCAGAATGCGGAATGGATCGTTACTTTGTCGCCATGGAAATGTGCGGCCATTCCTCCTATACCACTCTATGATAACATTCCTAACGACTTGGGCGCGTTCCCCACTGAGAAGCGGAGCTTCTCCCATACCATCGCCTCGCTCACCCAAGCATGGAATTGATTCTCTCAACAACCTCATCGAGGGTGGCCACTACAGTTATGCCCTCCATTTCCCGCAGTCTAGCCACGTTATCGAGGTCCACCCTTCGGGCACGAATCTTGAATTTCATTCCATTAGGCGCGACAGTTTCGATCTCCCCCGGAGTCTGGTCAACGGGAAGAAGAACGATGGGAGTCTTCCCTTTGGCGCATTGGGCCACTGCATTGGTAAGAAGTGTGTCCTCAATGCCGTAAGCAATCTTTGCTGCAGAGTTGGCTGTGAGAGGAGCTACGATAAGAATGTCCCATTTGCCCATCTGCAGAGGGCCCGCAATAAATGGCACATTGGAATCAACTTCGACCCTGACCTTGAAGTTCTCATTAAGAGGTTTCCACAGTTTGTACCAGTTTAGAACCTGACGTCCGGCTTTTGAGACAAAAATGTCAATCTTCACATTATGTTCTTTCTGAAGATTAATCATCAGTTCAACTGACTCTTGGATGAGGTCGCCACTCCCAGTAATTCCCCAAGCGATTCGCATTTCAGTTCGTTCATCGGTAGTATTCAGTGCAGAAATATGTAGTGGATAGTTGATTTGCTGCGGTGAGAGATTATGTACAGAGCCAGTGTAGGCATAACAACCAATATGAGAGTCACGGCAACAGATTGGATTGCCAAGAATGCAGAAGACCTCGGAATCGATGGCATTTGGGTTGGTGAGGACATCGATTTGGGACAAGATGTCTATGTCCTTGCAACTGCAGTGCTCCTCAATGCTTCAAAGGTACGCGTGGGGACTGGCATAATTCCTGTCACTGTTCACAAGATTTCAACTATTGCCCGTGCAGCAGTCACATTGCAGAATACTGCAGAGGGAAGATTTGTCTTTGGAACGGGGATTGGGGGTATTCAAGACCTCAATAATATGGGCATCATTGTGAAGAAACCTGTTGCCGAGCTCAGGAAAGCAGTTAAAACTCTAAGGAGGCTATGGGCTGGAGAGTCAGTGACAATAGAGAGCGAACTGATGAAACTGGACAACTACAGTCTGGGGCTGAAGAGAGCTGTAGAGATTCCAGTCTTTCTGGGTGTGCGAGGGCCACAGATGCTCAATCTTGTGGGAGAGATCGCGGACGGTGCCATACTCTCAGGCCCAATCGATTATCTCAAAGATGCAGTAAAGAGGATTGATTCATCTGCCAAGAATTCAGGAAGGGAGGGCTCGGATATAGAGAAGGTCGGGTGGCTCCCGACAATTCCTACCTTTAAGGGAGGAAAGGAGCATCTCGCAAAGCGAGTTGTGGCACTAGTGATAGCTGATATGCCTCAACCAGTCCTCGACCTTCTTGATGTAGATCTAGAGAGGATTGATAGGTTAAGAGTCGCAGTTTCAAAGTCTGGACCCGACGCAGGTATCCCGCACATCAATCAAGAGTTGATCGATATGTTTGCTATTAGTGGTAGCAAAGAGCACATGGTAGATAGGTTCGAATTACTCGCCGAGATTGGACTCACTGAAGTTGTTCTTGGACCTCCATTCTCAGGAGATTGGAGAGATGCCATGACTGAGATTTTCGAAGAGATAAGAAACCGAAAAGAAACCTGAAAATTGCCCCGTAGTACTACGCGGAGTTCATTTACACATCGAAATAGTCCGAGAGGCTCAGGTTTTCCCGGTCAGTTGTCCAACCTTTCGACCCGAATCTCCAGAACTTGGTGAGATCGAGCTCAGACCTTGAACCCTTGAGGTCTATCGTCATGATTGGATTCACAGACTTCACTCCTTTTTGCGATTCAAGGGAACGAAACAGTTGGTAATATTCAACTTGATGTTCACTTGGAACCTGAGTCCATACAATTATTCCCAAGGGAGATACATAGTAGATGACTGCTGGCAGATGTACTATAGCCCTTTGGATTCTATCCCTCCAGGTCTTATCGCATATTATCTCAAAGCAGAAGTTTGTTGTTAGACCTACACCTCTAAAGCTCGTGAACGGGTGGATTATACTTCTGTCATATCCCTTTCGGACTGATTGCGCCACCTGTTTTGAATCGTAATCCATACCCTGCATCCTAATCCGGTCTGCAAGCACCCTAGGTGGGTCACGAAGTGCATTTCTGTAAATTGATATCACATTGAAGTCGTCCGCAGTGAGTCCTCCTTGCCAACCCTGACACTTGAGAGCGCGAACCTTCTTTTCTTCTCGAAGAGGAATGTCATCTTTGCCAACTTGCTTAAAGACTTCAGAGAATGACCACTCGTTATCTTTCATGAGGCGGAGATTTGTGTCGGATCCAGAGGCCTCCTGAAGATGAAGATTAGAATAATCAAAGAGTATTGCACTGATATCGCTAACATGCTCAGTAAATGGAGCTATGTTCTCAGGGCCGGGTATAAGGAAGGATATGTAACCCAAGTCCGTCATTGTCGTCTTCAGAATGTTCTTGGTGAATGGATAAAGAGCGAATCCGTCCTCAACCATGTCCCATTCAATGCCCTCTGCCAACTTGAAGAACAAGATAAAGGGCTGTGCGCCAAACGCGGTCATATCCATCTGAGCGCTTACTCTAAAGACAAGGTTCTTCTGAAGGCGTTCTATCGATCGAGCGATTGTCCGAGGAGTAACTCCTATCTCTGCCGCCGCATCAACAAGGGTGCACAATGGGTCCTTTTCAAGAAGCAATAGGACCTGAAAATCGCTGGGACTGATAGCTGTAGGCGGAGAAATAAATGCGAAATTGATAGCTGATTTGACGGAGTCCTTGGTCACGAGATTGAACTTCTTCAGCGTTCCGAGGTTCGACAGAATATTATCTTTGAAAGTCTTGGTGAGGGGGACCAAAGTGGGATTCGTGGGATATTTCGCAAATTCAGGATGGTCCTTCAACGCCTCAGAAGCATGGACCGCATCCTCCATTGTGAGTGTGCCTTCATACAGGCCCAGGTAGATCCGCATGACATCAATATAAAACTGGATAGACGAATCATCAGATTTTGGAAGCAAATCGTCATATGGAGTCTGAATATCGATTCGACTACTTTGTGGTGATACTATTTCTCTGGATGGGCCTCCAGTTTCCTGATGAGTTTTCTTCAAGCTTCCCAACGCCAATAGCTATTGCTTCATTGTGAACTTTGCCTATGTGAGGGGAGTATCAGACTACCAAGTCCTCCCCACAATGAAGTTTGTTCTGCTATAAATGTGCACATCTCTGTGGTATCACCAGCTAATTCCGAGAGGACCTTTGAAATTGCCAGCAAGCCTGCAGATTCCGGGAAATCAAGAATCAATGCCGTCAAAGCTTCACAACTCATGACTTTTGCCTGTGGAAGAGTCGTTGCTTGCGCTTGGAGTATACGAGAGAGGTTTGATACAGCTCCTCGGTTATCCAGAGTGATAACAAGTCTCTGAGTCAGACCGATGTTATGAATACTCGCATAGGGAATAGCATGGTCCCTCCGCATCGAAGATAGTCGGCGTCTGAGCGTTCGTTCTGATGGTGGCGATAGACCCAGCTCCTTGTATCTCGATGCTAGACCCATTGATGTGGCATGATAGTCGTCTTCGATTGAACTCGCCACTAGCAGATCTTCGTAAGTGGCTGCAACGGGATCGGTCTGAGTAGAAAGCCGAATGTCTGGCAGAATATCCGCATATCCCTTTGCTGAGTCGATAATAATACCAAACCTGAATCCATCGATAACCTCCCAATCCCTTCCATCAAAGAGGCCAAGGTTCATGTGATTCGACATATTCTCAGCTGAGTCAAAGACTAACGAGAGCTCATATGGCCTCTTTTGAAAGCGAGACAACTGATTGAGGTAGTTCATACCTCTCTGGTCAATTGGTAAGAGAGCCTCGAAGTAGATTCTCTTATCCATCATTGAGGATAGCTCGGACTCTGCAAAAAAGATGGTGAGAGGGTTTGAAACCAGCCAACGCTTCAGTTTGGCTAGATTTCTTGATCCCTCATTATCATTGGCCCACCCGAAAATGACTCTGAGTCCAAGCTTGCCATAATCGAAGGTACTCCGAATGCGAAGATTGTAGCCCTTTTCGAGCTTTCTCCAAATCTGGTTGACTGCAGAGCGAGTAACATCAAGTGTTTCAGCCAAATCAACTTGCCGCATTGAGGGCTCTATCACAAGTCGTCTAAGAAGTGTGAGCTCGCCAGTCCCGAGAGGTTTCAGAGTCTCGACTCCTATGCATCTTTCTGGTGGCCATTTGTTAAGTAAAATATGTACTTTATGGTTCCTTTCCGGATGGCCTTCTGGGGCCGTAGCAATGGCATCCTGCAAAGCTCTGCAATCGCGCTTCTAGCCTCCAGAATCTAAAAACTAATGCAGACTCCACTCCTTATTATGCGGATTGACCGCTGTTATTCTTGGTGTACACTCGGGACAATGCTATGGACGAAAAGATTCTGAGTGGATATGTATATCCACGTAATACTAGGATAGCACGAAGACCGGCAGGCCTTTATGGTACCTAGTAAATCTCTTCGCCTAGAGCATAGTCTCTACGTCCATACCATACACCATCGACCGGAGGTGAAAACAATCAGCTCGGAACAATTGAGAGCACTCTACGAGAGCATGACAGAGAGTCGTGTTGCACTGGAGCTGTTGTCAATCGGAATAGTTCACGGTATATCCACCGTGGTACAGCCGCCATGTGAAGATCCATTGCCGTTCTAGCCGTTTAGAGAGAAGACGGAAAGAACGGAAAGGAAACAACATGGTATCAAAGGTTGATCCACTTCGCTACCGAGCGATGAATGTATGGATTCCCAGAAGAATGAGAGAGAAAGAACACGGAGGAGAGAACGAACATGAACGACACAAGACCTCACGGCCCTGGCCCAGATCCATGGTAAGAAGAGAAATACACCAAATGCATTGGAGGAAAACAAAGAATGATTAGCGAAAAGATGGCGACTACGCTAGCAGAAGTAGTAGTAGCTGAGGAAGGGAGAGCGGTTGATCCGTTCACTGACTCAGAACTCATCAGACTCACTGCAGTCAATCTAGAGCTGGCAGTCAAGAACCTCATCGCATCCAGCACTCCGCCAGAGTGCATTGTAATCACTGCAGACCTGTGCACTCACAGACTCGTTGCAAAGCCTACTTCAAGCGGCGAGATTGAAGTGCGTGTCTTCGAGTGAGAAAGAAAAGGATGTTTGGTTAGACTAGCCCATCTCAGGAAGGCAGGCGCCTTCCGGGATAGGAAGGTCAGCGAGTTTGAGGAGTAAAAATAGGAAAAGGCCGAACATAGGCTCACTCTAAAGCCCAGGAAAAGGAGGAATGCCTTGATGGTGTTTAACCCCTATCGGGGCTCCAAAAGGAGCGACACGAACCCCACAATTGGGTGGTATAGCTGGATTGAGGGTCATAGACAGAAGGAGGGCTAGAGTTGAGATATTGGGGCCATTTAAATGAAAGAACTTGTTACGTCGGAGATAGAGAATGGGAGCGACAAGATCTTGGAAGACAGCTCCGAAAGACCGGATCCCGGAAAGAGAGAGGAAATGGATGAAAGGGTTCCGGAGCCGACAGATTCTGGGAAAGATGGAAATCTCAGAGAATCGCTGAGAGCAATTTTCTCTTGGCGGAATTATTCTGTTTATCTTATCACTTCATGGACATACAGCGGGTTTGCTGTGATATACAGCTTTCTCACACTTTATCTTGTGGCAATTGGGTGGGATTTCATAGCCATTGGAGGGGCAATGACTGCAGTTGCTGGCCTGATGGCACTCTCTAAATTCCTGGGGGGATATGTGGGAGATGTTTCAAACAGGAAAAACTTGGCTGTCATAGCGATGCTGATGATGGCCACGTATCACTTGATTATAGGATTGTTTACTGACACGATATTCATCTTAGGTGCGTTTGCTCTCTATGCCTTTACTGGGATTGCACAAGGAGGATCTTCAGCGTTTATAATGGACAATATTCCGAGAGAGCATAGTGGCCTAGCTCTGTCACTCTTTCGAATGGGAAACTCGTTTGGGATCCTGACCCTCCTTTTGTTTGGTGCTTTAGTCACCACACCAGAGTTGTTTGCCCCTGGATTTCGGACCATCTATCTTCTTTCAGGGGTGGTTCTGCTCATCTGTGCAATAGGAAGGGCAGTCTATCTTGAAGGGGGCTCGCAGAATGGCAGAAGCAGAGAGAAGTCAATCTGGCGAGACTTCCTTTCTGAGAACAGGAATGCTGTAAAGCTGTTAAAATCGGCTATGCCTGTGGTGTTAGCTATTGTCGTTTTGGACGGACTCAGTGATTCGATTTTTCAATTTGGCGCGGTACTATATACTGGTGCAATCCTCGATTTTGATATACCTGAAATTAACATTATGCTGCTGGCGCCCTTAGTCATCTCTCTTCCTCTTCTCTTCAGAGTTGGACGAATGTCTGATATGATAGGCATGAAGAGGACTATAGTTCTTGTATACTCAATAATGCCCTTGTGTGCTGCGCTTCTAATGTTTGCTCCCACATTTGAATATTGGATCCCAGAAACAATAGTGAATATGGCGGACGCATTGCTGCCAGGATTGAGAATTGTGTTTACTCCGCCCTTTCTCGCTCTTTTGTTGAAGTATACCAACGATATCCTCTGGGGACTTGTGTTAATCACACTAATACAGAAGAA
>JBHLPF010000034.1:12495-15529 GCA_048939765.1 Promethearchaeota archaeon | reverse complement strand
CCCTTTCTCGCTCTTTTGTTGAAGTATACCAACGATATCCTCTGGGGACTTGTGTTAATCACACTAATACAGAAGAACATGCCACGCACAGACACTTCCAAGGTCTTGGCTGTGCTATGGTCAATAGTCTATTTCATTTCGTCAATTGGACCTCTCATTGGCGGGGTTGTCTTCGAGTTCCTTGAGGCTCCCTTATTGTTCGCGATAGTCATTGTCGCGAATCTTGTGATTCTTGCAGGCGTGTCTCGCTTCGGGGTAGAGAGAAGAGAGCCAGAGGACCTGGCTGAGAAGATGCAATCAATGGAATTGACAATCCAGAGGCTGAAAGATGAGATTGCTGAGTTCAGGTCCCGTAGAGGCTTGGCTGGATAGTAGTGCAGGAGGACAAGAGGAATGAATGATAACAAAGAGAGAGCTAGGAGTATAATCAGGACTCTTAACAAGGCATACCCCGATGCCCCAGCCACATATCTAATTCATAATAATGCATTCGAGATGCTGATTGCTACGCTTCTCTCTGCAAACACCGCTGATGCATGCATAAATCAAATCACACCAGCGCTTTTTGAGAAGTACCCGAATGCAAAAGCCATGGCTGGTGCGGAGATTGAAGACCTGATTGAGCTGATTCGTCAATGCGGCACCTACAACAAGAAGTCAGTCTTTATTCGGGATTCAGCACGAATCCTTGATGAGCGGCATTCAGGTGAAGTACCAAAGACCATGGAAGAGCTAATCGAGTTGCCAGGAATAAGCAGGAAAACAGCGAATGTAGTGCTATCAGTAGTCTTTGGAATCAATGAGGGAGTAGTTGTTGACACACATGTCATGAGAGTTTCTCAGAGGCTTGAACTCACTAAGGAGAAGAAGAACCGAACCAGAGCAGAAAAGAATCTAATGGAAACGCTTCCGAGAAACCAATGGTATGAGTATGCACGACTCATTGGTGCCCATGGAAGACGTACCTGTAGCGCACGAAAGCCGAAATGTGAAGAGTGTGCCATCAATGAGCTCTGTCCAACAGCTGGACAATGGGGATAGAAGAACTAGCGAAGAGTCTAAAAAGATGCAACAGTGGTTTCAGTAGCAAGGTCCCAGTAGGTGAGTCCAGTGTTACACATCAAGTTCATTCGTGAGAATGTGGAGCTGATACGAGAGAATCTGAGAAAGCGGAGAGATGAAGAGAAGCTGAATTCTTTCGACAGTCTCTTGTCACTGGATTCTGAGATTAGAGAGCTCAAGCGCAAAATCCAAGACCTGCGGACTCAAAGGAATCGGATTTCTAGAGAGATAGGTGAGTTGAAGAAAGTAGGAGAAGACACAACCAAACTCAGCAAGGAAGCCAATCGAATAAACAAAGCGATAAAGGAAACAGAGGAGAAGACCAACACCTTAGAAGCCGAGTTGAAGAGCATCCAGATGCGCATCCCCAATATCCTACATGAAAGCGTGCCATATGGAGAGAGCGATGAGGACAATGAAGTTGTGAAGGAATGGGGCGGCAGGCCTGAGTTCGACTTCGAGATCCAAAGCCATGTCGACCTTCTTGACAGTTTGGATGTGGCTGACATTCCTAGAGCTGCGAAAGTTGCAGGCTCAAGATTCTACTATCTGAAGAACGAACTGGTTGAGCTTGATTTGGCGATGCAACAGATGGCTCTTGATATGCTTATCAAGAGAGGATTTACTCCGATATATCCGCCTTTCATGTTGAGAAGGGAGCCCTATGAAGGCGTTACAGACCTCGCTGACTTTCAGGATGTCATGTATAAGATAGAGGAGGAGGACCTATACCTCATAGCTACATCAGAGCATGCAATGGCTGCAATGTATATGGGAGAGATATTCGAGCCAACTGACCTCCCACTCAGAATGGCTGGTGTCAGCGCATGCTTCAGGAAAGAAGCGGGTTCTCACGGCAAAGACACTAAGGGCATCTTCAGAGTTCATCAGTTCAATAAGGTTGAGCAGTTCGTCTTCAGTCATCCAGATGAGTCATGGAGAATACATGAGGAGCTAATGAAGAATGAGGAAGATTATGTTCAAGCCTTAGAGCTACCGTACAGAATAGTGAACTCGTGTACTGGGGATATAGGAATAGTTGCAGCGAAAAAGCTAGATCTCGAGTTCTGGATGCCCGGACAGGGCAGGTACAGAGAGGGAGGATCAAACAGCAACTGCACAGCATATCAAGCTACTCGGTTGAATATCAAATACAGGCTCAAGAAAGGTGGAACTGAGAAGGACTATCTTCATACACTCAACAGCACGATGATGGCTAATCCGCGCACTTTTGTTGCGATTATGGAGAACTTCCAGCGCGAGGATGGAAGCATAGAGATACCCAAAGCACTCCACAAGTATATGCACTCAGGTGCAAAGGAGATACTTCCGCGTGAGTGATTAGGAACATCATCCTTAAAACGAGCATTTGTACCACCCAGCTTGGGGATACCAGTGACTGATGTCCAAGAGTCATTTGATAAATTGATCTCCCTTGCGATTCAGAGGGAGGAGGAAGCATTCGACTTCTACACAAAAGCATCTGAGAACACCGAATTGCCATCTTCGAAGCAGTTGCTTTTGGAATTGGCCAAGCAGGAAGAAGGCCATAAGAAAAAGCTACTGAGCGCCCTCGGAGAAGGAGTCTGCGAAACGTTCACCTGCTCAACCATCGAGGAGTTCGAGGGATATGACCTCTCGAAGTATCTCATAGAAATTCCTCTCGAACGTGGGTCGACATCGCAAGATATTCTGATAGTAGCTATAAAGCGCGAGGAAGGCGCACGTGAGTTCTACAAGAGCCTCTCAGAGCTAACTGCGAGTACATCTCATAGAACAGTCTTTGAGAGTCTTGCTAAGGAAGAGCAAAGCCATAAGGATCGATTAGAGAGCATTTACGACGAACAGATTCAACCTTGGATGTGACTTGGAATCTATTCAAGCTCCTCGCTTTCTGAATAGGTCGTCATCATTTCTTGTGTAGATTCTTAGCGGCAATGAATGTCAGACCATTCTTGGTCAGAGCTTCGGC
>JBHLPF010000034.1:0-12395 GCA_048939765.1 Promethearchaeota archaeon | reverse complement strand
CCCGGATTGATGTTGAGTACCTGTTTGACACCATATTCAGTGTAGTAGTGAAGGTATTCGTCTGCCCATTTCAAAACAAAGTTATTTGGCATTCCAACTCCGCCAAAATAACCTGTGATTGTGTCTGGACCTCCTAGGTGTATATTAACTGGTGCCCCATCTGGTCCAGGGTAAGTGCCTTTTGTGTCCAGAGTTTCAACATATGATGAATCGATAATCTGCATCGCTGCGGCAAAAGCAATCACATCATTATCATCAGTCTGTTCCTGCATATTTCGTACTCGAATAAAACGTCCCGGCATTAGGTCCTGATTCTCAATAGACTGCTTTGCCTCTTCTATGACCCATGGGAAGTATTGACACGCGCTGATCTCAAGTGTGACTGCGAAGCTCTCATCGAAGTCCATGGAGTCAGCCTTGTCCCCCAAGACTTTCTTTTGATAATCAGGCACACTGATGAATGACTCATTATCACGTTTTTCTTGAAGCCACTGGAGGTCCTTCACATATGGGGAATCCTTCTTCTCCAACTTCGTCATTAGATTCTCAAGTTTGCGAGCCTCATTCGCCTTCTTGTTGATCTCGTCTACGCCGCCATGCTTTTCAATGACCGCTATAAGTCCATCAACCAGAGGATTGCCTTCCTTAAGGAGAAACTCGTTAATCTCGTTTAGGCGCTGGACGCTTATCTTAAGCTTCTGTCTATCCGTCATTTCAAAGACTCCAATTCATATGTCGGATAAGTGTGTAGCCCATGGGCCCCATGGCAACGATAGGATTCCTCTTTAAAAGAACATTGATTCCAAGTGGCAAATAATCTTGCTTTAGATGCGTGCTGATCAGATTCTCGCTAAAACCCCAACATTCTTTGTTTTTTTTGGCAAGAGATGTTTCCGGTCACTCGTTCTGCATATCCACCAAATTGTCATTTTCGAATGGATACAGTGTGTCCTGCAGAAAGCGCCTTGCCACAGGTCCCACAATGACAGTGACGATTGAACCAACTGCCACTTGAAGCCAGTTTGCTGTCAACAGCTCAGTTAGTGCAGCTCCATATCCGTACAAAGGGATCTCTGCGAGGAAATATCCGGTCAACATGACAAGTGAGGATACAGCAAGTCCAACCACGTCCCATACCGTCAATAGACTGGCACTTCTGGCTCGACTACAAAAAAGTCCCATCACCAACCCTTCGCAGCCCTTTACAACTAAAGTGATTGGAGCGAAATGGACGTAGCCCAAGATGACATCACCCATTGCTGAACCGACTCCCCCAGCGATAAAGCCGCCCAAAGGACCAAGTAAGAGACCGCTTAGCATCACTAGTGCATCTCCAAAATTGAGAAACCCATCACTTGCCGGGATAGGAATGGCAAGTACTATTGTAGCAATTGTGGTCAGGGCTGTTAGAATAGCCAATAAGGCGACAAACATTGTGTTACTTTGTATTTTGGGTCTGAAGAGCTCCATTGCAGATCATCCTCTATTCATCATTCTCTTCTCTGAGAGAAGGATATATAATTTTGAGCCTATATATAGGCATGATATAGGATGTCACTTCAGTCTGGATTCAAGTGCACTGACTGCGGACATGAGTTCATTACGCAAAACTACGTCAGTTCTTGTTCTGTTTGCGGACAGGTTCTGAATGTCGTCTATGACATCGAAACAGCGAAGAGTAAGATCACTTCCAAGGGTCTTGGAAGAAGAAGACAGGGCATTTGGAAGTATCTTGAACTACTGCCAATTCAAAACGAAGCGAACATGGTATCGCTAGGTGAGGGTGGAACTTACTTACACAAGTGTGATGGTCTCGCAAAGGACGTGGGAACTCATAGCCTTTACCTCAAAGACGAAACAACAAACCCAACTGGAGCATTCATCGATCGTGGTACAGCGGTCGAGGTGTCTGCAGCGAGGGAATATGGATTCAGGTCGGTGTGTTGTGGATCTACTGGGAATCTTGCTGCGTCTCTTGTTGCCTACGCAGCTCGGGCTGGCCTTGAGAGTAAGGTGTTCATAGGTCAGAAAGGCAATGTGGATATTGGCAAGTTCTACCAGATTCTCGCCTATGCAGCAGATGTTGAGATAGTCAGAGATCAAGAAGAAGCCATGGCAATGGCACGTCAAGAGAGTGGAAGAAGCCACTTCATAACATCCTCCAATCCACACTTCATGGAAGGAGAGAAGACAACGATCTACGAAACGTGTGAGCAGCTGGATTGGAATGCACCAGATTGGATTATTGCCCCAATGGGAAATGGCGGTCATGTGTCGATGATATGGAAGGGGCTAAGGGAGCTGGAGCAGATTGGACTGATTGATGCTTCGCATACTAAGATAGTCGGGGCTCAGGCTAGCGGTTGTGCACCAATTGTTGAGGCGTTTAAGGGCGGTGTGAAAAGCATCACTCCGCCTTCGTCTACGTCTACGGTAGCTTTTGACATATGCGTAAGGAATCCAGTCTGTGGACGTACAGCATTGATGGCAATTGAGGAGTCACGCGGAATCGCTATTTCTGTTTCCGATAGAGAGATATTGGAAGCTGTGAGGCAGCTCGCAAGACGAGAAGGCGTCTTCGCAGAGCCATCATCAGCTACCACTATAGCAGCTCTGCAGAAACTCATTCACTCAGGAAAGATAGGACGTGATGATTCTGTGGTATGTGTCATTACTGGAATGGGGCTCAAGTACCCCGAGATTGCAAGGACCTTTGTCAAGGGGAAGGGGCCTCTTGAGCAGCTGCTCAGTAGGGTGGAGGGTCGTAGAGTTACAACGAAGCTAGGCCAGACCAAAATCCGCATTCTACAGATACTCTCTAAGAGTGAGTCTTATGGATATGGAATTTGGAGGGTTCTTTCGGATGAATATGGAGTGGACATTAAGATCCCAAGTATATACCAGCACCTTACAGAGCTGACTAGCAGTGGACTGATTATTAATTCGCGAGTCGAGAAGACATATGAAAATCGTCATAGAAGCTATTATACCCTGACTCAAAGGGGAAAGTGGACTCTGAATCAAATTAGGAAATTGGACCGTTAGCTAGATTGTGTACCTAGGAGAACTGTTTTATGGCATTAGAGCGATGAGCCTATTATCCTACTCCTTTGAGGGAGGAAAGCCTATGTCAAAGAAATGGATACAGACCGATGACTGGAAGAAAGAGAAACATGTGCCTTCAATTGATATAGTGAAGGTCGAAGATGGAAAGGCGTACGTCAAAGTGATTGTTGGCAAGGAGATTCCACATCCAAACACGACTGCGCATCATATCAAATGGTGTGATCTCTTCCTCTGGCCAGAAGGAGCTAAGTTTCCCGTAGAGATTGGATACTGTACTTTCGATCACCACGGTGAATCTGCTGATGGACCTGATAGTAGCGGCATATACAGCGAGCCAGTTGCCAAGTTCGTCTTCAAGACCAACAAATCAGGCACGTTGATGGCTACTTCATACTGTAATATTCATGGACTTTGGAAGAGCGAAGCTGAGTTGAAGCTCTGAAGGACCGAACAATCCCATTGTCCGGCTTTGGCCTACGATATCTGTGGGCCAAAACCCCATTATTTTCGTCCTGTGTAATCCTCAATCCGCTGTGATAGTTGAATCAAGTTTCCCTCGGGACAGACATTCTTGTCTAAGTCCCCTCAGCTATTTCCGCACCCCATATCGTGTCACCATCAGTCATTCCGCTCACACTAACACGCTTCCCCAGCACAACGGCAAACTTTCCACTATCAAAGCCTGCAGAAACAGCCTCCCAGGGCATTATTGCTGACAGCTTGTACTCGGTACCATCGTCCATCGTGACAGTATAGGAGTCGAATATCTTTGACATCAGACCTGTAACAGTTATCTCCTTTAGAGAGTCGCTCATGCTCTTCATCCCTGACTTAGCAGTCACATTATATGACTCCGCTCTGTGACCCCTAGTTGTGGCTCGGCATTATATACTCATTCTGTGTGTTATTTCTTGTGAAACACCATGGCTTTGACTAAGAATACTCGGAAGTCATATTCTCTGTAAGAGCCTGTCGAATGGAATAATCAGAGTCAGTCGGAGATTGGTTGAGAAGGTGACTCAGGGAAGAGGAATTTGTGGTCAATAAGCGGACACAGGATGCCCTTAAAACCGGGACACTTACTCCATCTCATTCCATACTCGCATGCCTTACACTCTTTCTCAACTTCAACAACTCTTCGGAAT
The DNA here is from genome assembly GCA_048939765.1 of Promethearchaeota archaeon. Lineage (GTDB taxonomy): Archaea > Asgardarchaeota > Thorarchaeia > Thorarchaeales > Thorarchaeaceae > SMTZ1-83. The sequence continues at coordinate 8,184 of JBHLPF010000034.1, read as the reverse complement.
CCCAAGATAAGAACTACAATGAGATAGAGTGAGAAAATCAATGCGAACTTCATCTCTAGGTTTGTCATAAGACCGTCTGCAAGGAGAACCGCCCAACTGACACAGGCAAATGAAGAACCTAGAAGCAGCTTTGAGAGAACTTTAAGCTGCTTGTTCTCAGTTAGATGCAGAACACTCATCGCAAATGACACCGAAATGAGAACCACTCCACCCCAGAAGAGAAAGGATCTATCAATCATCATGGGAACTGCAATGGTGGATACAATTAGGAGGCCCAACGCCAGGAAGAAAGAGAGAGAATTGAAGAAGCACCCAATACACCACTTTCTTCCTCTCAGTGTGAACAGATGAGCCTCATATACAGTGCAAAAAGGATGGTGTGATGTCAGAAGAGGGCCAAGTGATCTGAGGAATTTCAAAGGTTGGCGGAGAATGAGCCTCATGTTGAATCTCAGAGGGCCTCGCAGTTCGTCCATGAGGACCTCTTCACAGGGAGTCTTCTCTGGTTCTCCGCCTTCCTTTTCCATCACCATTCTACTTCCAAGAGTACCCTAATCCAGTCCGCGGCCTATATGAATGGAAAGAGGGCAAGGAATGCGCCGAATCCTCCAAAGAACATGATGAAGACGAGGATTGCTACAACTATTGAGATGAGTGCTGCAATAATCCACGCAATAAGTGCTGACCCCCATCCGATTTTGTGACGCAATGTTAGGATGTATAGACTGATTATACACCCAAGGCATGGGATGAACGCGGTCAGTATACTGATCAGAATCGCAGAGATGGCTGCATCCATGAAGTCAGTGTTAGTGCCGCCAACATAGCGTAGGGCCCATCCTAGAATTAGGATATTAACTATAATCATAATAATGCCAAAGAGAGCCAAAAAGCCCACCATGGCGTATAGTATTTCTACAATCCATTCGAACTGCATTGTATAATCTCCACTATCGAGATGTAGAGATTCGTGAACTACCAAGATAAAAGCGTACTGACTCACGGGTTAGGGCAGGATTCATAACAGAAATGCAATCCCTTCGGACTCATGTACTACGGTGAAAAGGTCAAACTCCGCGCCTTGGAGATGTCAGATCTAGACAATATCATGAAGGGGTGGAACAACTTTGAGATGCGAAGGTTTCTGGCTGGTGCAATTCCCATGTCTCAAAATGCCGAGAAAGAGTGGTTGGAGAAAGCATCGAAAGCAAGGCCTTGGCAGGACGGGGCGCTCAATCTTGTCATCGAAGATAAGAAGACCAGTGAGTTTCTGGGAACGACGGGCATATTTGACATTAGCAAGCAGACGCAAAGGGCCGAATTTGGAATTGCTATTCATAGTCCTGATAATTGGGGGAAGGGCTACGGAACAGATGCCGCCAAAGTCATGCTCTGGATTGGCTTCCAAGTCTTGGGTCTCAACAGCATTTACCTGTACACAGTTTCATTTAACGAACGAGCACAGAAGGCCTACGAGAAGGCAGGTTTCAAGAGAATTGGCACCTTCAGACAAGCTGACTTCACCGAGGGTCAGTTCCACGATCTTGTGGCTATGGACATCCTCAAAGATGAGTTCCTAGAGATGTATCCTCCCGGCAAAACCGTGGGTGAGGGATAGAATTACAGTTCTCGTGCCTAAGATGGACTTGAGAGATACTAGTACTTTGGAAGTTGACATTCATCATCAGATCTTTGTGCAAAGTCTGTGGCCAATCGACGCCGAGTCATATCATTATTGAATTCACCCCCGCCTGATGGTAACAGTTGTATAGGGGTTGTCCTCTACGCGGTCATGACGCAATACCCAAAAGCAGGAGGGTTTGCGGACCGTCAATGATGTATACTCCTTTCAGTTGGGAGGCCATATAATGTCGGACGACCTTCAAAACCGAGCAATCAATACTATTCGATTTTTGGCTGCCGATGCTGTGCAGAAGGCAAACTCAGGACATCCAGGAATGCCTATGGGCGCAGCAGCCATGGCATATACACTCTGGACCAGACACCTGCGTTTCAATCCACAGAATCCAGATTGGCTCGACCGTGACCGATTCGTGCTTTCCGGTGGACATGGCTCTATGCTCCTATATGCACTCCTTCATCTCACAGGATATGATTTGTCAATCGATGACATCAAGAACTTCCGACAGTGGGGTTGTCGAACTCCTGGGCATCCTGAAAACTATTGCACACCTGGAGTGGAAGTCACCACTGGACCTCTAGGTCAGGGAATGGGCAATGCGCTTGGCATGGCTATTGCTGAGAAGCATCTGGCTGCGGTGTTCAACAGACCCGGACATGATATCGTCGATCACTATACCTACGCGATAGTTACCGATGGGGATTTGATGGAGGGAATTTCCAATGAGGCTGCCTCATTGGCTGGACACCATCAACTGGGCAAGCTGATTCTGCTTTACGATGATAATCGCATCTCAATCGATGGCAGTACTGACGTGACTTTCACTGAGCATCGAGGTGCCAGATTCGAGTCACTGGGATGGCATGTTCAGTCAGTAGGTGACGGAAATGATGTTGCTGCAATCGACCAAGCAATTGCAAATGCGAAGGAAGATCAACGACCATCAATAATCATGGTTAGAACTCACATTGGTTTTGGCATGCCAAACAAGCAAGACACAGCGAAAGCACATGGGGAGCCTCCAGGTGAAGAAGAGCTGGAAGCAGCGAAAAAGAACCTTGGGTGGCCCTTAGAGCCGCGTTTCTTGATTCCTGATGATGTTTTGAAACACTTCCGAGATTCCATTAAACGGGGAGAGGAAATGGAAAGAACTTGGGATGCCAAGATGGAAGACTACAGGAAGAAGCATACGGAGTTGGCCAGGGAGTTTGAACGTCGAATGTCAGGCAGACTTCCCAAGGACTGGGACAAGGACCTTCCACACTATGATGCTGATGAAACTGGCGTCGCAACAAGGAATCCCTCAGGAGATGTGATTAATGCACTTGCTCCTCATCTTCCAGAGATTTTCGGTGGTTCTGCGGACCTTACTGGCTCAAACAAGACATGGATGAAGGGGCATCCAGCATTTCAGAAGGAATCCCCCGAGGGACGGAACTTCTTCTTCGGGGTCCGCGAACACGCAATGGGCGCCGTTGTAAACGGCATGGCAGCCCATGGTGGATTCATTCCTTACGGTGCCACATTTCTGATATTCTCAGATTACATGCGACCTGCGATTCGAATTTCTGCCCTCTCGAAGCACAGAAGCATCTGGGTATTCACTCATGATAGCATAGGGGTAGGCGAAGATGGACCAACTCATCAACCGATTGAGCAATTGGCCGCATTGCGTGCCATACCAGACATCATTGTTCTACGTCCCTGCGATGCAAATGAGGTAGTTGAAGCTTGGAAGATTGCCATAAACCGTTCAGGAGGACCCACGCTGATGGCGCTGACTCGGCAAAAGATACCAATTCTTGATCGCAACACATACAGTCCTGCGAGCGGACTTGCAAGAGGAGCATATGTCCTTGCAGACCTTGGGGACGCCCCGCCAGACGCCATATTAATGGCTACAGGTTCAGAGGTCAGCCTAATCACCAAAGCAGGAGAGAAGTTATCCAAAGAGGGTGTCAATGTCCGGTTAATTTCATTCCCCAGCTGGGAGCTTTTTGAACAACAAGGTCAAGATTACCGCAACTCAGTTCTTCCGCCTGAAGTGTATGCGCGTCTGGCGGTAGAGGCTGGCAGGTCGCAAGGTTGGGAACGTTGGATCGGTGACAAGGGAGCGATAATGGCGGTGGAAACATTTGGTGCTTCTGCTCCGAATGAAATCGTATTCGAGAAATATGGATTCACTGTTGAAAACATCATTAAACATGTCAAGAAACTGATAGAGCATTAGGGTAGTGTCTCCACAAACTCAGCGATGATTCGTCTCTCAGCTCGTCGGAGTCGTTCTTGCATTGCCACTCGCTTTATGCCGAGCTTCTTGCACATCTGATCAATGCGCGATTTGCGAGGCATCTCATAGTAGCCTGACCGAAATGCAAGGAGAAATGCCTCTTTCTGTTTCTTTGTTAAGGCGATTCTAAAGGAAGACATTGGTTGAGACCTCAATCGTTTAATACGGACATGAGGAAACCGTTTTCGAAGCAATCGAATCAACTCACTCAGGGTATCTTGGGATGGTGCCAGAATGGTGTGATATTGTAGTCCATGTTCCACAACAATAGGAAGACGGGTCATGCATCCACTATCAAGGATTGTTTCATGTATGGACGCCTTGCTAAGCCTATGGACTACCCTGGTCCAATACGCATCCTGAGACCTGTGGAGAATGCTCACTTCCTTGATGCTTGGAGAAGACTCAAGTCCCTTGATGTAGTCCTTGATTGCTTCCTCATCACCAACTGAAGATTCAGTTATCCCAAACCCAGTATCCCCATTTATGGTTACAAGTGTCACACGAACCGGGATTTCACGAGTGAGATCACAGGAATAGTAATCCTCTGCGCCAACCTCAATAGTACACTGAACGACCATTATATACACCCGTCTTATGACGGCATCATATTGATTCGTTTCTAATGAATCTACTGACATGGGTGTAATCGAAGTAATGGAGCCATCTACTGACCTTGATGTTTTTAGTGCAGATATGTCAACCAAGAAACACTACAGAGCTGTCGTGGAAGCACTCTTTGTGACGGTGCTTTGGGCATCTTCTTGGGTCATCATAAAATTCGGTCTCGAGCGGGAGGGAATCCCTCCCATTACATTCGCAGGTCTCCGCTATGCCATTGCAGCGATGATTCTTCTTGTTCTAATGCTGTCAAATCCCGCGCACCGCCTATCACTCAAGCAGCAGGACCGGCGATGGTGGTGGAGGATTGCTCTTTATGGCGTCGTCTTCGTGGCAGTCACTCAAGCAGCTCAGTTCATTGGGCTTGATCTACTGGATGCAATACCAGTATCGATGCTACTCAACCTGACGCCGATTGTTGTGCTTGGTCTGGGTATTGTGATGCTGAAAGAAACACCGACTAGGACTCAGACAGTATTGGTGTTCTTGGTTGTCGCAGGAGCTATGATATACTTCTATCCAGTGGATTTGGACTTCTCACAGACCATTGGCCTAATTGTGGTCTTGATCGGTGTATTGGCGAACGCGTTCTCATCTATTCTGGGAAGGTCAATCAACAAGGAACAGGCAGCACCGCCTCTGGTAATAACTGGGACTAGTATGACAATAGGTGCGTGTCTGATGGTAGTCACTGGTCTGATTCTGGAGGGGATAACAATCGTAACTCCCCTGGCGCTCCTGTACATTCTATGGTTGAGCGTTGTGAATACCGCTTTTGCGTTCACCATATGGAATAGAGCAATGGAAACTCTTCGAGCTGTGGACATCACCGTGATTAATAGCACGATGTTGCCCCAAATTGTTATCCTGTCCATCGTCTTCCTAGGAGAAATGCCTGATCTTCTTGATTGGTTTGGCCTAATCCTAATGGCACTCTGTGTGGCTTTGATACAGGTGCTTCAAGCAAGACGCATTGCGAACAATGGCTAAATAGTCCTCCATTCTCCGATCCATATTTCGCAAAGGTTTGATGACTTCTTTCTACATTTCTGACTAGGTCTTCCAAGCAGGTTGAATACTCATGTACTCATCAGTTTTCTTCTCGGCCGTCGAACGGTCTATGTTCTCACGTTGCATCCAGAAGTTGATCATCCCTTCACGGACCTCATTCCTGGGCTTGATATTCCCTTCACCATCACTGCAGTAGACGCAAGTCTTGTTGCCCAATTTCCCGCCACCGAACTCCTCAGCTTTGGTCATAGTCATTCCACATGATTCACATTTCATTAGCTATTCACCGCATTGATTCAAAGAAGCAGAGAAGATAAGTACGAATGCCCATGTAGCTATACGTGGAGCTGCATATAGCTTGAAGGTATCAAAGGATTGGATAAGAAACCGGATATTGCTCGCATTAGATCAGGCGCCCCATCACGGGTACGACCTCCTTAATGCCTTGCCTGAAGAAGCAAGAGGGCTTCAACTGACCACTCTGTATCGATGGTTGCATACTTTGGAGTCAGAAGGACTCGTTGAGAGCAGAAGAGAGTCAGGACCTCATGGACCGGACAGGCGGGTCTATCGATTGGGCCCCAGAGGAGAAACACATCTCCGTCAGATTCTGAGAGATGCGATTGAGATCGTTCTTCACTTCTATGACGCATATCGACACACAGCAGCTACCTATCTCCACGACGTTTTAGATGTGGGCACAATAGACAGAATTGACGGAAGAATTCTACTTGCGTCTTTTCCTCGTTTCAAGGAGAGGGACATGAAGACCGTGGATTATCTAGCAACCAGAAATGAAGGGAATCCACTCGACATACTTGGTGAGTCCTCCATGGTCAAACGGACAGGAATCAAATATAGAGAGATGAAAGGAAATATCTGTGATATTGCTTCGCCAAATGAGCGTTTTGCGGAGGCATGGTTGATTGGGGTGCCTGCTAGAAATGATTTTCCACAGGCCATCTCAGAATGCAAACGCATCCTCAAGGTTGGAGGGGCACTCAGAATCGTCGCACCATTTGCATTCTTTGAAGAACCCACAAAACCAGGTCTGGGAGAATTCATCCGGGTGACCTCTACACATCTCTATCCCGAACTCGGAGTGGTTGAGGGAAACGATGTGGGGGCAGTGATAGAAGCTAATTTCGCCCAATGTGGGGCCTATGAAACTTTTCCAGGGCTTGTGATTTTCTGGGCAGTCAAGACGTAGATGACCTTGCGTTGTCACCAATCCTTAAATAGTACGGTATCGTACTATTTAGTACGGTATCGTACCAATAATCGAGGTGAACCGAATGGATGATGATGAAATACGTAAGGTATGTATTAGGCTTGTGAGTGAAGCGTGGCCAGTAATCCTCACGACCATCGACAAAGATGGTTTCCCGCAGACTAGAGCCATGTACAACCTGAGAAATGCAGAGAAGTATCCGAGGCTGATTTCCTTCTTTTCGGAACAGGACGACGATTTCTTCGTGATCTTCTCAACAAATACCTCCTCTACAAAGGTCGAGAATATAGCTACAAGCTCCAAAGCATCAGCATATTATTGTCTTCCAGATGAATCGCGAGGGGTGATGCTTGGAGGGACACTTGAGATAGTACCAGGCAATACGATGAAGAAAGCCATATGGGAGGACGGAATGGAGAGGTACTATCCTACCGGGTACGACGACCCCGATCATACAGTCCTGAGGCTTCATGCGAAAGTTGCCAGAGGATGGAACCAGAACAGGACCTTCCTGATCAAGCTTGGTGATTGACATTGAGTATAAGGGAGGGAGGGTTTCTAATTACCAAGATACACCATCTTTCTGGAAGAATATTCTCTAAGAAACTCAAGGACCATGAGATTAAAATTAGTCCCGGTCAAGGTAGAATTCTATTTGCACTCTGGCAAGAAGATGATATATCAATTACAGAGTTGACCAGAAGGACTCAGCTCGGTAAATCGACCCTGACGGATATGCTTGATAGGATGGAGAAGGATGGCCTAATCGAGAGGAAGACTTCTGATATGGATAAACGCAGAACATTGGTCCAGCTGACTGAGGTGACGAAGAAACTTCACGACAAGTATCTGGCTGTTTCAAAGGATATGACGGATCTGTTCTATCGTGGCTTCTCAGATGAGGAAATAGTTCTATTCGAGCAGTATCTGCGGAGACTCTTGCTCAACCTAGCAGAATCTCATGGATGAGGTGAGAAACCGCTCAACCTGAATATTACTCATCAAACTGCAATAGCTCAATCAGATTTCCAGCAGGGTCTCGAACTGCCATAAAGACTCCCACTGGGAACTTCTCAGGAGTTTCGTGAATGACATCGGCACCGAGATCTCTAAGCTTCCTAGCCGTTTCCACTACATTCTTCGTTTCAATACCTAATGCCACTTGAGACATGCCAGGGTACTTTGCATTAGATGGCTTGTCAGTCGTTTCAAGAATCAATGATGGCCCTTCATTCTCCAGATGGATTAGGCAGTCATCATACTTGTGTCGCACCTTGAATCCAAGCATGTTGCAGTAAAACTCCAGCGCTTTGTCCATGTCATCAACATAGACTCCTATCACACAGACACTAGCCAATTTGAACACCGAATTATAGTGATGGCGATGCA
>JBHLPF010000033.1:0-41744 GCA_048939765.1 Promethearchaeota archaeon | reverse complement strand
TTCACGGAATTCTCATTGAGAAATAGATGATCACTACACCAGAAGGACTCGTAGCCAATCTTCTCCGCTTCTAAGGCAATCGCCAATGCTTGCTCGAAAGTATACCCCAACTGTGGTTCAATGTGGACTCCGAACTTTATATTCATGCACAAGTTCTCCTCATAATTCGAATTTGGAAATCTCAATGAAAACTGTATTGTATCGAGCGGAGGAGAAAAGTGTAGACGGCGATTCCACTGCTTGAGGAGCTATCTTGTAGCTCCATGCTTTCGTTGATTAGCTATGTTCAGTTTGAGTTTCAACTGGCTCTTCCTTGCATGTAGACGTACAGATACAAGACAAAGAATAGCATCAGCAGACCAGCAAGTGCCCAACCAATGATAGGCAGTGGTACAACCAATGTACTCCAGGCCAGTGAGATTGTACCTAGGACCGTCCACAGGATTATAATCAGCACATAAAGCTCAACATCTTTCCAGGATGAAGCTCGATAAGCTAGAAGCGCTGCGATTGCGAGCGAAATGAGGAATGATCCTACCAATCGAGTCGCTGCAGGTTCGTCTGGCCATCCAGTTAGTGTGCTAAACGATTCCGGAGATATGAAGGCCCACACTCCGAAGATGATAGAAGCGATGAAGCCGAGTAGAAACACATACTTTGCAAAGCTGGGAATTTCCCCGCTCATTTCTAACCACACACTTTGGTGATGTTCTTCTGGTCATCTGCCTTACTTATCTTTCTTACGAGGAGTTGCTGTGAATCTGGCCAATTGGGTGCAAAAGGGAGATTGGTGCGGTACAAGAGTGCATTCCGCACCCGAATGGAAAGCATTTGAGAATCTTGAAACCTCGATTAGAATTCAATTACAGATTCTCGATTGCGTAATGAGTTGAGTTTGATTTCGAAGCATCAGGCTCATATATTGGAGAGCAGTTTGATTCTCGATTCGGTATGACAACCTCGGGAGAGAACTGGCTCAGATCAAACGCAGCAAGAGCTGTAGCTACAGTATATGGAATTCTCGTTGGTCTTGCGAGCATCGAGCATGGCATCTTCGAGATTCTTCAGGGCGACACACCAACAGGTGGGATCATGATAGATGCTATTGGTGATAACATCAGATTCTGGGAGGGCGGGATGGAGACCGCCCTGACAATCGTGCCCAACTTCCTTTGGACAGGGATTCTTGCAGTTATCCTCGGCACGATAGTCTGTGTATGGGCTGCCTTCTTTGTTCAGAGAAAATACGGGGCGAGTATTTTACTCATCCTTACTCTCACTGTCTTTCTCGTCGGTGGTGGCTTTGCCCCAATCTTCCTATCTCTCCTTGCTGTTGGAATCGCAACCAGAATCAACAAGTCTCTGAATTGGTGGCGCGAACGTCTTCCTGCTCGAGCATCCTTGGCAAAACTGTGGCCCTCCATACTCATCCTCTTTGTCATTGTGTTCTGGACTGCAGTTGGAATTCAGATTCTTGGCCTCCCGCTGGAAGTTGCTGCAACTACAGGTATTATGGTGATCTTCTCCCTCGCTATGGTCATCCTTATGCCCATCGTGGTAATTGTAGGACTAGCCTTTGATGCGCAGAAACATGCTGAAAGATAGTAGAATGAAGTGGATTATTAGGTTAGTGAAGAATCAGAAGATGAGTTCATGCCAGTGAATCATCATTGACCGTTGAGGACGCTCCTTTTTCGCTTTCTTGCTGTTGGCGATATAACCCTAAGATGTAAGGGATGAGTCCTATACCTAGAAAGATAGGATGAAAGGACCAGGGCAGAACAAAGAAAGTCATTATGACTAGACCAATTGAAACCGTTACTGAACCCCATTTCTCGATCGGGTTGCGGTATTGTCCTACTAGACCTATTGTCAATCCAATCAACGCTATTCCCGCCATTGCGAAAGAACCAATCATGTCAAGGGCTGGAGCATATCCCCAGAAAGAAAGGAGTTGTAGCACCAAAGCTAACAGGATCAAGAGATTGAAGGTGATGAGATACTTGTCCTCCCTCATTGCAGCCACAAATGAGTGGTCTGCTCCTAAAAGAAACTTGCGGAGAATAAGTGGAGCTGGCTCTGAGAATTGCCTTTGCCACCATATTCACGATTCGCTATTCTTGCGATTTGCGTAGTCGGCCCAAATACCTCGGAGTATTCTCCATATACTCCTTGTAGGGGGCACCGTATTTGCCAATTAGGAATCCTTCCTCTTGCAGAACCGTCCAGTGAAGGTAGCCGATAGTGTAGAGGAAGTACATCAGAAATAAAACACTCCAGATTGAGCCAGACCAGCCTATTAGTGTCAGACCAAGAAAGAAGATGGTCCACCCAACATAAATTGGATTTCTTGAATAGTGATGAATCCTAGTTGTGGTAAGACCGGGATTATTGGCAAACGAGTACAAAGCCAATATCCCTATTGCCATTCCTATGATTGCGATAACTAGGCCAAAGAAGAAAAGGTACCCCAAAACTATAGGGACGAAGATGCTGAGTATGAATCCTCCGAAAATCCAAGCCAATGCAGGAATGAAGACTCTCTTCTGATACATAAACTCAGAATCATCAAAAGGTTCGCCACGTCTTCTGTTTGCCCACTCCTGAATGGCGTAAGCAATCACATAGCCACCTAAATAGAGCACCCATAGATTCATGATTATCAACTTACTCTTCTGCTTCACTCTTGATGGTTCTTACTACCCCAAAATACCTTGGCGTTGTTTCCAGATACTCTTGATAGGACTCGCCATACTTTTCCATGAGGAATTTCTCCTCCTGAAGCACATTCCAATGAAGGTACACTGCTGTATATATGAGATATGCCAGAAAGAGAAGGCTCCAGAACGATTCAGACCAACCAATCAATGTCAGACCAAGGAAATAGACAGTCCATCCAATGTAGTTTGGATTTCGTGAATAGCGATGGATTCCCTTTGTGGCAAGTCCTGGCTGGTTTGCAAAGGAATAGAATACAATTCCAACCAAGACTATTCCAATTACGGCGATGGCAAGCCCTCCTAGCGCCAATTCTCCAAAGTTAATAGGTACAAAGAGGCTTATGGCAAGTCCGGCAAACATCCAAATTGCAGCAGGGATCATCACTCTTCTCTGGGATGTTAAATCCGGATCCTCAAATGGCGCACCCCGCTTCCTCTCTGCCCAAATTCGCAATGGGTAGACGATAGCATAGCCACCAATATAGAGAATCCAGAGGTTGAAGAAATCGGCCAATTGAAATCATCTCTAGAATGAAATTGGAGCCGGCTCTGGGATTTGCACCCAGGTAAAACAGATCTGCAGTCTGTCGCGTAGCTGCTCCGCCAAACCGGCCCAGCTGGGAGAGGATACCTCAGACTGGATTTAAGGATGTCGGCAAAAATGGCATGTACCTATCAGAATTTGGTTGGATAACTTCTGTGAAAGATTGAAATAAGTTAAGCTGAATGAAGGAGATGATATACTATGCAAATAGGTCTACAAATTCCCGTCTATACATGGTCTAGTGAAATAAGAGCAACGTTGAGCGAAATCGCAAGAACTGCTGAAAAGGCAGGATTTTCCAGTATTTGGGTTATGGATCATTTCTTTCAGTTAGAAATGTTTGGTGATGCTGCTCAGCCAATGTTGGAAGCTTATAGTACCCTAAGCTATATAGCTGCCCTAACTAGCAAAGTAAAGTTGGGTACATTAGTAACAGGAGTTGTTTATAGGCATCCGGGTGCCTTGATAAAGACTGTTACAACTTTAGATGTGTTATCAGGTGGGAGAGCGTATTTTGGTGTGGGAGCTGCCTGGTATGAACGAGAAGCACGAGGCTTGGGACTGCCTTTTCCGAAAATTCAGCACCGATTTGAAATGTTAGAAGAAACCCTACAAATAGCTAAGCAAATGTGGTCAGGAAAACGAGATCCGTACAACGGCAAACATCATCAGTTATCTGAACCTATAAGCAGTCCACAGCCGCTCTCAAAACCACATCCTAAGATATTGATAGGAGGAATGGGTGAGAAAAAGACTCTACGGCTCGTGGCTCAATATGCTGATGCATGTAATTTGTTCACTTATTCAGGTCTTGAAGTGATCAATCACAAACTCAAGGTCTTGAAGAAACATTGTGAAACCATTGGAAGACCATACGATGAAATAGAACGTACAGCCTTGGGTACAGCGAATCTATCCTCGGGGAATATGTCAGCAAAGGATGTTATTGGAATGTGCAAAGGACTGGCAAATGAGAGTATTGACCATGTTATTCTCAACATGCCAAATGTACATGAGATAATCCCGCTTGAGAAGTTTGGAGAAGAAATCATTCCCACTGTCACAGACTTCTGAGATCATAATAATTGAGACCTGACGACGATTCTCATAGTCATTGTTGCCACTATTCTCACACCTTGATAGAAGGACGTGATGATCTTCACTCGGAGGAAATGAGTGGAACTGCAAAATAATAGTGAAGCAGGGATTATAGCTATCAATTTTCAGAGGCTACGTCGAATGAAGTATGGAATATACCCATATTGTTTCCTTTATGGAAATGGAAGCAAGGGAATAGATTTTCATGTGGACCTTGCATTGGCGGCAGAAGATGCAGGGTGGGATGGATTCTTCATATGGGATCACATCTGGGCATGCTGGGAAGGTACTATGGGAGTTGTGGATCCATGGATTGTAATGGCTGCTGTGGCTGCTAGGACGGAGAACATTAAGATAGGCCCAATGGTCACTCCGATTCCGCGAAGACGACCTTCCAAGCTGGCACGGGAAACTGTATCGTTAGACCATCTCTCAAACGGTCGATTAATCATGGGGGTAGGCCTTGGAGGCTCCTCACAGGAGTTCGATCACTTTGGCGAAACTTCTGATTTAAGAGCTCGAGCAAAGATGTTGGACGAAGGGCTCGAAGTCCTTACAGGTCTCTGGAGTGGTGAACCATTCTCTTTTGAGGGAGAGTACTACCAGCAAAAGGAAGTGACATTTCTCCCAAAACCGGTCCAGAAGAAGATACCAATCTGGGTTGCAGGCACTTGGCCAAAGAAAGCGCCTTTCAAGAGAGCAGTACGATATGATGGCGCATTTCCTCTTGCGGAAGGGGAAGATGGGCTGAGCATTGAGGGATATAAAGAGACATTCTCAATCATAGAGAAGGAGCGAGGGAATCTCAAGAACTATGACCTTGTGGTTTCAGGTGATACTACAGGCGATGATAAGAAAGTAGACTCTGAGAAGCTTCAGCTATGCGCTGAAGCAGGAATGACTTGGTGGCTAGAGTATCTCATAGATTGGGGAGTAACTCCTAGAGATATTATGAAACGAGTCAAGCAGGGACCACCTGAACTCTAACCATGGTGGAGGATCCTTGTACAACCTAGTTACTTCTCTTGAAGTCCAAAGCCACTTTCCATAAGCTCCAAGAGTCTCGCGACGAATCTCGTGGCAGGAGCGCCATAAGAGACCTCCTCATCAAACATCACAGTAAGATTGAGGAATTCGCCAATATCATCTTGATTTATTGGGTTTCTTGATTTCCTTGAGATGCCACCTAATGCAAACACAGCAGGGTGTAAACCCACAGGAATAGCCCAGCCTCCACCTTTTCCGAACATTCCCACGGCGGTGACTCCGATTGTACCCATCATTTTCTTCCTCAAAAACGGATCTGATCTGAATATTCTCCAGAATAGTTTTCTAAATGGACCTGGGAAACGGCGAAGCCTGCTATCTGAGGAAGATTCTCTCTTTCCAGCAACGATGCTATCGCCAGAGTCAGCCTTCTGAGCTTGACGGATTTCATCATGAATTTGCCTGAAGCTCTTTTCATTTGCTTTCCGTACACAATATTGAGTTGGAATCTTTCCGACTTTCGTTTGCTTTTCAACAATTATTCCAACATCAACATCATCGAATATGACAAGATTCTTCTTCCCTTTCTTGAGAGCTTGAACCTCTATATGTTCACTGACTGCTTGACCAATACATTTTATCACCCAGGCTGTGAATGACATCTTCTCCCCCGTTCTTTCTTCTCTCTCAGAAATAAACCTCCGAGCTTGAGTGACATCAACTTCGACCAATCCATAGATACGATGCTTTGGAGCCAAGTTGTTAAGTAGTTCTATAGGTAAAGTGAATCTATGCGTTATCACCCTAAATGAAGTGTCATTTTTCTCTTTACTCATTCCATCTAATTCCTGACGTCTTAAACTCATGAAGAACAATCTTAGTTGAAACCAAGCTGATGCTTGATCTACTCAAGCACTTCTTTCAAGGCTTTGGAATCGCTGGTGAAAGAGATATTAAAATATGTCATTGTACTGCAATTGAAACAAAAAATCACGTTGGCTAAATCAAATTGACGACAGATAGCATGATTTCAGGTTTTGTCAAACCACAGTTTGAACCTGTGAAGGAAGTTTTTATTGAAAACTTCGAACAACGTAATGAGTTAGGTGCAGCTTGTTGTATCTATTATCAAGGAGAAAAGGTAGTTGACCTGTGGGGTGGAATCAGGAACGAAGCCACTGGAGAGCCTTGGGAAGAAGATACTATGGTGCTCGTTTGGTCAACAACGAAGGGACTTTCAGCCCTCGCAATGGCTCTTGCACACTCTCAGGGATTATTTGAATATGATGAGCCAGTTTCGAGATACTGGCCTGAGTTTGCTCAGAACGGGAAAGACAGAATCACAGTCAGACAACTTATGGCGCATCAAGCTGGTTTGTACGCCTTTGATGAACTAGGTGATAGGGAAATCATTGCAGACCTCGATCGTCTTGCTGTTGTTCTAGCCAAGCAAAAACCAGCCTATGAACCAGGAACCCGACACACATACCATGCGTTGACATTAGGGTTCTACCAGAGTGAACTCCTACGAAGGGTTGACCCAAAGGGTCGCAGCCTTGGTCAATACTTCCAGAGTGAGATTGCCACTCCTTTGGGTATCGACTTTTACATAGGTCTACCAGAAGATATTCCAAATTCCAGGCTTGCTCCACTTAGAGAAATCAAATTCTCCTTCTCGGCCATGAGGTCAACAAGTATAGGAATGATTCTCGCCGCGATGAATCCGCGCTCAGCACTTCGACGTGCCTTGGTTGGAACTGAATTTTGTCTTGATGATGATCGTATCTTTACTCGAAATTTCGAAGTTCCATCTGGGGGAGGTGTTGGAACAGCTCGTGCAATTGCTCGTGCCTATAGTGTCTTTGCAACTGGTGGCAAAGAGCTTGGAATTCGCGAAGAAACACTTCAACAACTTATGGCTCCAGCAGTACCTCCAAAACATGGTTTCAAAGATGGTGCTTTCAAGATAAATACAAGTTATTCACTTGGGTTTGCGAAGGGTCTTCCAGAAAGCCCATTTGGTTCACCAAGCTCCTTTGGGATGCCAGGAACAGGTGGATCGTTTGGATATGCTGATCCGGAAGTCGGGATAGGGTATGGATATGTTCTCAATGGGCTTGGAACATCATTTCCACATGACCCAAGAGATATTGCCTTACGCACCACGTTATATGAAGCGATAGGCAGGTCAGATTTACTGGTAGGGAAGAAGGAGTAATCAACGGACAGAGGTGAAACTCGAAACAGTGCACGATTCTGATAGGCTGCAAAGAACCATGTTCGTCTGTGGAATTCTTTCTTCGATACTTTATGTAGTCACTGATATTCTTGGAGGCATCATGTGCGGGAACTATGATTTTACTTCTCAATATGTAAGTGAATTGAGTGCGATTGGATCACCCTCAAGACCATTTGTTGTTTCACTGTATATTGTGTACAATTTTCTTGTAATGGCATTCATTGCAGGTGTCTGGCAAGGTTCAATCGGAAAACGCAATTTACAGATGTTGTCCTGTCTTCTCTGTGGTTATGTACTCGGAGGTTTGGTAGGATTATTCTTTCCAATGGATCCTAGTGAGCTAGGGACAGCATTTACCAATGCAATGCATCAAACTCTTGCTGGTGTAACTGTCCTCTTTATTTTGCTGTCTCTCGCAGTTGGAGCTTATACTCAGAGAAAGCGATTTGGGTTCTATTCTATAGGAACTATCTTGATTTACCTGGCATTAGGGTCATTACCTTTCTTAGGCGTTGCACAG
Source organism: Promethearchaeota archaeon (assembly GCA_048939765.1). GTDB lineage: Archaea > Asgardarchaeota > Thorarchaeia > Thorarchaeales > Thorarchaeaceae > SMTZ1-83. The sequence goes on along the minus strand of JBHLPF010000033.1, from coordinate 33,636 downwards.
GTTGAGGAAGGCCTATCGACACCATGGCTCGGACTTGTCGAGCGGATTATGGTCTACGGATATATGCTATGGATTGGAATTCTCTCTGCTCTTCTATTAAGAAGAGAGAGATATTTGAATTCTTGAATAATAGTGATTTAGTAGCAAATGTATAATAATGTTCAAACATATGGCTCTTTATGTCAGCCAATCGCGTGAAAGAAGCAAAGAAGATAATGGATGAACAGAGAGGCTCTTGTTCACAAGCGATATTCGCTACCTATGGTGTACACCTCAGTTCCCGAAAACTTGACTATGATACCTGCATGAATATAGCATCTGGGTTCGGTGGAGGTATAGCTAGTAATGGAAATGTTTGCGGAGCTCTGACTGGAGCAATCATGGCTCTAGGACTGAAGTACGGAGGGTCAATGATGGAGGAGAAAGCCTTTCAAGCCGCAAACACGCTTCTCGGAAATTTCACCAAGCTTCATGGTTCGACGCTATGTAGAGAACTGATCAAATATGACTTGGCCGCTGCTGAAGACCTGAAAGAAGCCTTCGAAAAGAGTGCATTCGACAACTGTCCGAAATATGTTGAAGATGTGGCTGAGATTCTTGAAACCCTAATCTAGTCTGGTTGCTATTTGATTTTGAGAACCTATATCACCTGCTAAACCAATCGCTCTCTTGACTCTGCCAAACCGGCTCAAGTTCAGTTCTATCCTATTCTCAATTTGCAGGTACTGGTTTGAACTTGAATACGACTGCAATTAGAAGCACAATGATACCTGCTAAGGCAATCATTGCTGAGAGCATGGGTGGATCCGGGAGTGGACTTCCCGCGGTAACAGTACGTGGAAGCAAGAAGGGAATTGCTGCTGAGCAAAGTATACAGATACCTAAGATAGTTGTAGCTTGAAACCTATTCATTAGTCGCTCCCTCTCGAACTAGTTAGCTGTATGGTCAGAGGAAAGCAGGATAAATAGATTCAGTATGATTTGTGTGGAATATTACTTCAGTTGAATACTAGCATTACTGGAAGAATCGAGTATCCACTGAGTGCAATCGCTGTGATGTTTATCAGCACATGGATAATTCCCAAGGGCCACATGCTCTTCGATTTTCTATATAGAAAGATGTAGCCAATTGATATCGCTGTCTGAATGGGAACAAACAGCTCACTGAATGGGAAAACGTATTGCCCCTCAGGAAGAACCAAGATCCAAAACAGAAGATGAATCAGACTAATGAGAGCGATGTACAGTAAGCCCCCAAGCCCAATCATCACCTTCCTCTTTGGACCATCCTTGAAGAACTCTGCATAAGAGTCGAAAGTATAGATCCAGATGAGTTGTTCAGAAAATGCATTCAAGGGAGCCCAGATTGCAAGTGTGAATATGAACCCCAGAAGGTTGAAGTCCGACACACGCTGAACAGTGATGAATTCAAATCCGATTAGAATCAGCTGAAGTATCAGTAACACCAAGAAGACTGAACCTACATAACTAGCAAACTGCTTTCGAATTTCTCCCCGGTTTATTTCATATCCAACTGCTCCCCGACGCCATCTCACGATTGCCCAACAAAACACACCATAATAAAGGATCAATGGAATCAGTGCTCCTGTCGCATTGAAGATAAATGCAGCAGCAAATGGCAATCCGATTGCAGCCAAAGTAGCAAAAACCAGGTCCAGGTAAGTCGGTTGGAAATCATCTGGAACATCAGGAAGGATATTCATCATCAGTCGGGCAATTCGAATCATTGCAGCTATATCATGCTTTGGCTAGGGTATTTTTCTCTAAGGCAGGTAAACTGGCATGTATCTACGCCCAAGTTCCTCCGACAGACCAGCTCAACTATTGTGGAGCAGTACCTTACGGACCGCCCATGATTCTCCATAGCTCAACAACGCTGTCTGGTGGGTATTCACTGGGATCGAAACCCGGTATTTCTCTGGCTTCATGACCAACCAAGGCAAAGAGTTCTTCGATGGTCCGTGAGGTGTGATGTTGTGCCTCCCCAATTGTATGGTAAAGGTAAACAGCCGAGGGAAGGATCACTGGGTAACCCATTTCGTAAATCGCATAGGCAATCCCATTTCGCTTCAGACTATCAAGAAAATCTGAGTCAGATTGTGTAACCTGCGAACCATCAATTTCTACGTCAAGAGTAAACCGAAAATCGAAGTGATTGCGACAATATCTTTGTTCCATCAAGAAGGTTCCCACACGCTGAATACAGCCTTTCAGTTTCTTGAAATCTTGTTCATTGACCAAACTTGCTGGCAAATCTAAATCCAGATAATTGCGCACCTGTGTGAAGAATATCCTCCCCACTCGCCTGGTGAAAAGCCGCCGCTCTCTCTCCATAGGATAGGAGTATTCATTGGAATATTGCTCGATCAGCTCAAATGCTGATCGATAAAACGCATAGGAAAGAGCATCAAATTCTCCCGATTGAATGGGTGGTGAAGAAAAGGATTGGGAAACGAATTCATCGACCAAGGATGCGTTGGTTTCTTTGCCATATACGATTAGGAGATAATCTGAGCAGTATTCTCTTACTATCCGCAATTCTCCATCATTGTGATATAGTTCCGACCATTGAGAAAAGATGGCCTCTGACATGAAGCTGAGGAATTCTTGGCCTATAGGCCACCAGTGAGCATATTCAGGGAAAGGATGCTCAGCTACGATCTGTCCTAGGTTCATACGCTCCACAGCTTTCACCTTATGACTTGGCCTTCTGCTGAAAAAAGACCCACTTAGACTCCTGTATCGGTGATGTCGTTGAATAGTACGATTCGATAGCGTGCCTTGTTCTCTCTCACCTTTCGAATTGCTTCGTTTACCTCTGTCATGGGCATCAACTCTAACTTGGGCACGATGTCGTGTTTCTGCGCAAATGAGAGCATCTCCCGCATTGTAGCCCGATTGCCAAGGAACGACCCCGTAAGTGATAGTTGGTGCGCCACTAAATCAGTTGAATTGAAAGATACGTCTGGGAAGCCAATGAGAACGAAACTCCGATTCTTCTTCAGGGTGTTCAACAACAGTTCCCAGTTGATTTTGCCAGAGGCGGTGCATAGCAGCATGTCGAAGCCAAACTCAGCCTTCTCCAAGCTGGTCTGGTCATGCGAATCGATAAAATGGTCTGCTCCAAAGTGGAGCGCTTCGTCCTCCTTGTCTGGAGAAGAGGAAATGGCGGTTACTTCATAGTCGAGTGCATGGGCGAACTGCAATGCGAGATGACCCAGCCCTCCCACACCGATGATGCCAATTTTCTGCGCTTTTCTCGTTGCGTTCGATCGCAGTGGGGAATAGACTGTGACCCCGGCGCACATGAGCACAGCAGCCGCCTCAGAAGGCATGGCGTCTGGTAGCGGATATGCAAAGCGGCTGTCCACACTTATGGAAGTGGAAAAGCCGCCATAGGGGACCCATGTTCCTGACGGAACAATGTCCATACAGAGTTGCTCTTCACCTTGTAGGCACCACTCACATTGCATGCAAGAACGGCCCTGCCAGCCGATGCCTACGCGATCCCCTTTCTTTAGATTGGATACTTTGCGGCCAACAGCCGACACATGCCCAACTACCTCATGACCTGGAACAAAGGGAAAGGTGGTTATTCCATAGTAGTTGTCGATGGCATGGATGTCAGAATGGCACATACCACAGTGCGTTATCGAAACCCGGACATCATGTTCCCCTAGTTTGGGCGGCGTATACGTGAATGGCTCTAACGCCTGTCCAACTCCTCTTGCTGCATATCCCAGGACCTTCATTACCGACCGCTCTTGATTGCTATAGCCACTGAGTAGTGAACTGTGACAAAAAGAGTCTTTTCATCATCTCAAAGCATTCATCTATGAAATAGAGCCTTCAGTCAGAAGGCTTGTCTCGACACAATGATCGACGCTGCAACATTACTATTCATATCCTTCTTTGCTGGTCTTTGGCCAAGGGTAAAATCAAATTGCATAGTCTTAGTCTGCTTCTCTCATTCAGCATTGATATACGTCAGAGCTTGCCTTGGTATTTCATCAAGGCCATTGCAGCCTTAATGGCAAATTGCTGCTTCATCTCTGCATCAGTAGCTAGTGATACTTGTGCTGTATAGACTTGGAAAAGCATGTGGTGTGCAGGTAGGAATTCAGGATCTATCTGGACGACTCGCTCCAGCTGTTCTTGAGCTTCCGCCCACTTCCCCGTGTTTAAATAGAGTCCACCTAATGTGAATAACCATCCCTTGCCGTCTGGTTCAAGCTCAATAGCCTTGAGGAGAGCTTCCTCGGCTTCATCTGTTTTACCAGAATCTCCCAATGCGACAGCTAATGCTCCCCATGCCCGCGGATTTGAATCATCTAGTTTAATCGATTCCCGAGAAGCTTCTATTGCATCTTTATACTTCTTGGCTACTATACACATTGCGGCCCTACTGAGCCAAGCTTCATTGTTTGATGAATCCAGTTTAATTGATTCGTTCAGCAACTTCTCAGCTTTCTTGTGATCCCCCTTCGTCTTCAGTTTTTCTGCCTCTATAAAAAGCTCATAGGCCTTCCTAGCATCCTTCGTTGGTGAAGACTCATCTGATTTCTTGTCACTTCTTTTCAAGAATCCCATTCAATCTCCAACTCCTATTGGGTACTAGATAACTGCCCCACCTATTAACTCATGTCATCAATGATATCGCGTCTTAGAAATAACTGAATTCAGAAATGATTCATGGAGTTCTGCAATTAGTGGCTGTCAGAAATGTTTGAAAGCTTTAAAGAGGACTGAGCCAATCGTGAAAAGACAATCTACTAGGTGGACCTGCAATGACCAATTCAATGCTGTCAAGCAAGAAGTTCATCGCCCTACTCATCGTGGCTATTGTGGTTATTTCAACTGTATCAATTTTGGTTCTTATTAACTACGGCTTTCCAGATGATGGAGTGACATTCGTTGAAGGAACGTTGGAGGAGGACACCACTTGGTCTGGGCTGGTTCATGTTGATGATACTGTGGTTGTTCCTGAGAATGTAACCCTAACAATCCTCCCTGGTACGTGGGTTGAGTTCAGGCACTACAGAGGGTACAGAGAAGACACCTCTGTGAGCTTCTTTGTTGCAGGCGGCACCGTGATTGCCATAGGCACTCCAGAGCAGCAGATATGGTTCACGTCGGATGCTGATGAGCCAATAAATGGTGATTGGGGAGGAATTAGTTGTTCAGGTACAAATGACACCGTCTTCAAGTATGTGATCATTGAGTTTAGCATAATAGGGATTGAACAGTGGGGCTCACAAGTCATCATTTCTCATTCTATTGTGAGATGGTCAAATACAGAGGGGATTGCTTCTTTTGCATCATCCCCTATTATTGAATACAATCTCCTTTACGAAAATGCCTACCATGAACTCATAATGGAACTTCGAAATCCCAATGTAACAATTCGCTACAACATCTTCAGAGGAGGGCACAATGGAATTCACGCAGAATTCTCAAACGCAACAATTGAAGGGAACTATTTCGTCAATTACACGGGCCGAGCAATATCTGCAAGAGAATTCTCCAGAGTTTCAATCATCGGGAACCGATTCGAGAATATCGAAGATCCCCCAGTAATGCTTGATTCTACGACGACAAATACAACACACGACAATGATTTTGGAAGCGGCACGGTATCTATTCCAACTCTCGATTTTCCAGATAGTAAACGAGTAGAGCTAGGGTACATTCCTGGTGATCCAGAGGACGAGTATCTCTATGTCTATTCAGTGGAGGATGAAACACGCAGAGTTGTGAAGCGCATTGACAATGAAACCACAATTGGGGCTGCACTCACCTTCTTGAATGGAAGTCTCTGGCGTTTCGACCTAGCTTCGTACACAAAAGGAACCTATCAGGATTTCGTGAGGATCGATCCTGTTACAGGAAACCGTTCCTTCTACGGCAATGATTTCGTTTTCAATCCTCGCGGCTTGGCCAATGATGGCAAATACTTCTGGGTCAATGACCTGACCTTCCGGAAAATCTTCAAATTCACAATCAACTCAAGCGGTCATATAGAGCTCCTGACTTCATTTTCTACCCCTCATTCGGAGGAGGCAGGTTACGCTACCCTGGCATGTGATGGCAACTTCCTGTACACAGTCGCGGGATCAGTTGTCTACAAAATGAACATGACAGGGAGTCTGATTTCGGAGATCCCCTTTAAAGGAGGACCTTCTGCGGGCTCTATTGTATGGACAGGGTCTTTCTTTTGGGGAGAATCAGGCCTCCACTTAACAAAATGGGACTCGAATTGGACCCTAGCAGGCAAAATCTATCCCGTCGCATGGGGAACAGATGCTTTGGCATGGGATGGAACTTACTTGTGGTCACTGCAAAGGACCTGTGAGCTTTGGCGAGACGGCAAGATGTTCCAGATAGAGATAATCGATGACCAAGCAATTCCCTGAGCACATGCTATCAGCCACCCATACTATGAAGCGGAGCAGTTCCCCGAAGGAATCTGAAGAACTTCCTGTAATTCCTTGGACTGACGTATAGCGCAGGAACACTCCTCATATAATCAGAATACCCATCTCCAAATCTTTCAATAAGCTCCCTTTCTTCTCTTCGGATGTGGAGCCTGAGTAATGCATAGATAATGATACAGAATCCAATCGAATAGACAGAGAGCCTAAAGAACAGGGCCGCTAATCCAAAAAGAACAACAGCAAGGTAGGCGGGGTGCCGAATGACGGAGTAGATCTCACTCTGCTGCACTTCTGATTCTTCTGGGAAGTATAGGTAGACGACAGTCATGTAGTCTATCCCGAAAGTCAGGATTGCGCTCCTTACAAGTAGGATACCAATAAGGATAAAGATTGAGCTGATTGCTAGGCGAAGAATAACATCAAACTCGGCCGGAATTCCGACTATTGAGAGAAGGGATTGTGACCAATGGGATGTCAGATTATTAACGGGGGGCCCAGGTGGCAAGGATCGAATAGATGTAAACGCATGAAAGACAACTGAGGGGATGAGGAAGACCCCCGCCACTCCAATAGGAATCATTCTCTGATATGCCAGATTCCCGTATTCCCTCTTCCTCTCATCACGTAGGTCCCAGATTCTTCTGATGAGTAGTATTCCAATTCCTCCGACAATGACACTCCCAACAAACGGCAAATAGGGTTCAATTGACGCAAGAAAGGTGACGTCAGGAAGAATCCGGGCAATTATGTCTAGGAATATCATGAGGGAGTAGCCCACTATCATCCCAAAGAAGCCTCCTAGAAGAATGATTCCTATTCGGTTCCCGGGATAGTCGGGCAATTTCTCTCGCAGTTTCTCAATTCCTTTCAGATGCATCGCAACCACGAATAAAATGAACGTGTTGTAGCCACTTAATAAGCATGGTAGGGGAAGCAGCTGCTGTTGCATCAAGACTGTCAATATACTTGTTACTTCTCTTCACTCTCCTTTACATCTCTCTCAGAATACGTATCCGCATTGAGAAAAAAGAAACCCAAGAGCGGTTTGGAGAGGGCAATAGTGAACACATGAAGAATGTACCCGGCCTGCATGTGAGGCTTCAGGATTCTGGAACCTACATCGATTTCCCGAGAGGTAATGAATGATCACGTCGGAATTAAATTGGGCTAGTTAATCCACTACTGTCCCATTCAATGCCTGTGATTGAGTTTCAATCTCCCTATCGCGTAGCTATGAGGTCAGCAGAAGAGGGAACTATACCAAGCGATTACGTCCTCACTTTATCTTGTCAATCAAACCGAATGCCTTCGCAGCAGTTATCGGATTGTAGTATTCAATCCACTCTGTTATTCTCCCCTCTTCATCAAGGGAAAAGAAAGCCAAGTAGTCATTCTCATAGGTACCCTTGCCGCCGGAGATCTCGAGTTTTCCAGTGTGCTTCATTACAATTCTTCTTGAATCCTCCAGAGGAAGAATCTCCTCAATCGGAAATCGAATGTCATCAAAATTCGAAGCTGAATCTGCGATAGCATCTCGAATGGCATTCCGACCGACTACTTTCGAGGGAAATAGGCCGGAACTATATGGTTGAATCCATTCTGCATCCTCGCTGAAGAGTTCAGCAAATTCGTCGAATTTTCTCTGCTCGAGAAGTTTCACAAATCTTCGAACGGTTTCGATGTTTCCTTCTTTTGTCATTTCGCTAGATCCCTTGCCCAATTCGAGTAGTTCCATGAAGCATTAACAATAGTTAATTCTTTTGGTATGAGATTCTGTGAACAGGCACTATCAGCAGCCTTCCAAAAGAGATAAAGTCGCGATGAATTCGAAATGTGTGCAAAGAAGTCGGAGGAAGTCAATTGAGTCAGGGATTATCTCTAGAAAGACAAGGGTGTGCAAGGAATTCGGGGATTTTCATACTTGTAAGACTAGCACTCGGGTCACTAGTATTTCTCTCTTTGAACACCATCTTCTACGTTCCTGGAGAAGCTATGATAGTTGCTGCTCAAGCTGTTAAATCTAACTTAATCCTCTTCATTGGCGTAATAACCGCTTTGTTCTTCATGTCCCTGTTTAGCTTCATCATTCCAATTCCACTCAATAATGTACTAACCTCAGTGAACAAGAAGATTTCAAAGGTGGCCCAAAGATTGCGTCAGATTGAGGTCGTAATCTTCATAGTAAGTATGATATTGCTGTTCGCCGAGATACCATTCTTTTACCAAGTGTTGCTCTTTGGAATAGCTGTCTTTGGTCTTCATCTGCTAGTGGTCGGGTATTTGGTTTTCATCTCAGGCTACCTTGGAAGAGTGTTGGGCATTTCGCTGATAATTGGTGGTTCAATTGGCTACCTATTCCAAAGTCTAACTCATACTATCATGTCGGACGCTATTTGGTTGTCGACTTACGGAGTGCTATTTGCAATCATCGCAGAAGTTGCTCTTGCGTTTACACTCATCATAAAGGCACTGCGTATGGATCTTGAAAGCCCTGATACCAAACAGAGGGTCATCAGAATCCTAGAACGTCTTGGCGAAGCAACGACATCAGAAATCATTGAAGAGGCTTCTAAGGAATCAGATGAGTGCAAGGATCGTGTCCCTAGAAATCTGATTCTGCTTGAACAAGAGCAAAGAATCACCAAGAGGCTATCAAGAGAAAAGAAAGGTTACGTTTGGACTCTGGCTCGCTAAGTCAATGCTAAGCACAAAACTTGCTTGGATATTGTACCTTATTATCCCGCCTCGTTTCCTCCTCATTATGAAGAAAACGTATCCTGAAAGAATGCCGCTTTCCGAAGTGTGGCCGCTATTCGAGGCGGGAGGATTGGTGCACCTATCAACCTTGGATGAGGACCAACCGCGTGTTCGAATGATGGCATTAACTGTCCACAATCATAATCTCTGGATTGTCACCAGAACAGCAGATGACAAAGTGAGCCAAATACGCAAAAACTCTAATGTGGAGTTTACTTTTGTTGTTCCCGGTGAAGAGAGGACAGGTTGTTTGAGGGCGACTGCAGATGCCATCATCGTTGAAGACCAGAGTACACGCAATGATGTTGCATCAGTCATCCCTTGGTTTTCAGGATACTGGAAATCGCCCGAAGATCCGAATTTCACGCTGATTAGACTTGATTTGAAGAGGATGTTATTTGACCATCATGAAACTCGCTCAAAGTACACCGTAGAATTGTGACAAGCACTTCCCAACGGTCAGCCTACCGTGTCTCGTCCTGGGACTCTCCATAGATTCTCTCATAAACCTTGGATATCTTGCCTTCTCTCCGAAGACGCTCAATGTAATCCCTCTCTTTCTGCAGACGAACCTTTCCTAATTCGACCTTCCTCTCTATCCACTCTTTGCCATCTAACTTGTATAACTTCCAGAGTGCAATGGCACTAAGTATGAATGCCAATGCTGGAATTAGTGAATATCCCAACTGAATTCCGAGGATTGCCGATTCTGACTGCGTAGTTTGAGTATTGTCAAAGCCGAATCCACTGATTATCAATAAGAACAGCGCATTGGCAATAGAGATTGCTGGTTTTGTGAGCAGCGCGTTCATTCCTGCGTAAGTCGTTTCTCGCCTCTTGCCTGTGAGCAGCTCATCGTAATCCATAACATCAGCCAACAATGGATTGAAAATCAAGAGGACTGGAGCTAGGCCAATTCCTACCACAACAAAGCATAGCATCACTGTCAATTGCATACTACCAGCGAATAGCAATAGAAAAAGTCCGGCACCACCTATCACTGATCCAATAATATAGACCTGCTTTAGTCCCCGCTTCTTCACCATTCTGTCTGCCAAGAAACTAAAGATGAGCATGACAACGAAAATGGCTGCCAAGGGAACAGAAGCCATGAAGCCCTGTAAGTCCAACACATACTGGACGAAATAGATCATGGAACCAGTCACTATCGTGAAGGCAAACTCACGAGGGAAATTCATTGCCTCAAATGCCAGAAATTCCCTGTTCTTGAGAGTCTCAACCATGGATTCCTTAAAGCTGAGAGTCTCCTCAATCCTTGCGTACTCGTTTTCCGTGAGAGCATAACTTGAGAGAAACAGGATTGTCCCTGCAATGAAGCCTGCCAGAATCATCACTGGCCTGAAGAGAGGATTGAGCACGGTTGTGGACACATCAGTGAGGAGGACCAATGGGATTATCATCCCCAATAGTCCACCAATGGACCCTAGAACCACGTTATACAGACTAAGTCCAGATCTAGCTTCTTGGGTTATGCACATCTCAGCGGGCAAAGCCGTTTGCACGAGTCCAACCATTGTGAACATTGAATCGAAAAGGAATAAGACGAGTAGAAAGTTCCAGAAGAGGGCTATTTGCGTGCTATCCAAGAAGGGAAACCAGCATATGAGAAAAGTAATCGTATAAACTGGGGCTCCGAAGCGCAAGACAGGAATCCGCCGTCCGATGTCCGTATTAATCCGCTCTTGAAGAATTCCAAAGAGAGGATCATTAATGGCGTTCCATATGGCAAACAGGAGCCAAGCAAGAGAGACCCATTCCTCACTTAGTCCTAGCTTGACATTGTAAAAGAAAGTGATTGCGGACCCTAGCGCAATGACTTGAAGGATGTTTATGGAGGCCTGAGATAGACCAAAGGCAAACTTAGATCTTGGTGGCAAACGCTCATCAAAATCAGTGGGGAGCCCATTCATTTCCTCTTCAGTGCCGTCCATGTTGAATATTCCCTGGAACGGAAGGGCAGCACTGCGCTATAATAAATCTGGTCGATGGCCTTGACCTTATGACGCAATTGCAGGAATAGCTGATACAGAAAAGGAATGCTGAATTAGCTGCCTAAGGATACGCCCAATGCATATCTAAGAAGATCAGCGAAATTGGCCATTATCTCTTCCGGGTGCTTTGAATCCACAGGATAATACCGAATATTGAGACGGAAGGACTTCGACCCATTTCTATAACGAAATCTGCAAACTTGAGAGTTCGACATCGCAAAGCCTCCAACAACAGTCTTAGTATATGTTATTATCTTATAATAATAAATATTGTATATATCAGGGGTGCTCATGCATCCTTTAGAACGCGATTCAGCTCGGTGATTCTTTCAGTTATCCTCTTTCTGAGAGTTTCTACTCCCAGCGAGTCCGTGATACCCAGCGCATCCTCAAGTGTCGCAATTGCATCTTTGACTTGACCATGCTTCTGATAGAACTCGGACTTGAGGAGTGCAGCGTACATTCTGATACCAGGCAAGTCACGTTCCATTGCGTGTGTTTCAAGCTTGGAGAGCCACTTTCCCGGAACGACAACTTTCGTTCTATTGGTTGATTGGTTGTCAATCAAAATCTCGACCCGAGCTAGATCAAGGAGCACACGGTTCATGGCCGTAATATCTAGACTCCGTCCAGCGATTTCCCAAGCTCTTTCAAAAAGACCCAATGCATCTAGTAGATTGCCCTTTTTCAAATCGACAACACCTGAAAAATGATAGTGGTTTTGCAAATGAACTTCCAAGCCAGATTTGATTGTCAATGAATGTGCAATTTCTAGTGTTTCTTCGGCTTCTTCTATTCGGTCTAACAATGCCAATGCCCATGCTTTTACACTATACATTGTTGGAGTATCAAGGGGGCCGCAACTTTCGAGCCCTCTGTTAATCCATTCAAGAGCCTGATGACCATCACCTAGTTCGGCGTAATTCCGAGCAAGTAGTATCCAAGATGTGTCAAATTGGCGAAGGTCACCCATAATCTTCAAGACCTCAAAATGGCTTGAAATTGCCAGATCAAACTCACCTTTAGCTTCAAACACGATGGCATAATCGTTCAAGACTTCACACAAATAATAAGGAACATCCAAATCTTGAACGAGGTCATAGAGGTCTTCGAACACTGATGCCGCACTCTGAACATCAATGGCTTTCAACACGTTTGCTTGTGAGAGCATGTTCATGTACTTGTATAGCGTATCATCATACTCTTCAGCAAGTTCCCTACCCTTTCGAAGAACGCTAAGGCATCCCTTCATGTCCCCTTCTCTCGCTTTTGGCAAGCTTTCGAATACATAGATGAGAGATTCAAAGCACCTCAATTGAGGACGTGTATCAATCAAAACCTTTGCTTTTTCAAGTGGCTCGAGCACGCTTATAACATCACCAAGGGGATGATGAAAGAACGTGTGAAGCAAGTGAAGTTCTGTTTCTATCCAATCCTCATGAGAACAGTCGATTGCTTTATCTATCGAGCCAACTAGTTCGTCATGCTGCAGTATTTGGTCTCTCTCCATGGACCCGTGATAATAGCCCCAGGGTTTAATCCATAATACTTCATTGTATTTCTCTTGAATCCGATTCATGGTCTCTTCAAATCTGCACCACCAGGCCTGAACTGCAGCGACATATGCTAGATTGACAGGGACTTCATTCTCGAGAACTACTTCACTTAGCTTTTGCACAAAATCATTGTAGCTACTCGAATCATCCATGATCGAGTCGAGTATAGACTTGCTTTCCTCATCAATGAATGGATAGTACTTTGTGATGGTCCCCATCGGCTTCATGAAACAATCTCCTCATCTAAAATCAACTGTTTGACTTCTCGGATTCGCGAATGGATTCTCCTCCTCAGCGATTCGACACCAAGTGAGTCAGTTATCTTCAATCCTTCTTGAAGTGTTCCAAGTGCATCTTTGAGTTGTCCATGGCTCTGATAGAATTCAGCCTTTAGAAGGGCAACCTGCATTCTAATGCCAGGGAAGTCATTATCCACCGCATGCTTCTCAGCCCTGCAGAGCCAAGTGCCTGGTGTGATACTCTTCTCGCCACTTGCTGACTTCTCAGCAAGCAGAATCTCAGCCTTGGCCAATCCCAAGAGTGCGCGACTCTTCTCACCACGAACATCGCCTACTTGCTCGAAAATATCTAGAGCCTTCTCAAAGGAATCTGAAGCAGCTAAGTAATCACCCCTTGCCCGCTCAACAATTCCCGATGCGATATAGTACCTGCCTAGAACCCGATCCAAACCCCTCTGCATCACGAGCGGATACACCTTGACAAGGTCCCTTTCTGCCTCCGCCACTCTATCTAGCTCTGCCAGAGCTATAGCTCTCACAAGATAACCACCAAGAATCTCGTCTTGACCTAAAGAGTCCATATAGGATTGCGCATATTCAAGAGCTTGTTGACCATCTCCCAACCTGGCATAGACTCTAGACAGTGCCGGTAAAACCGTGAAACCTTGCACTTTCCAAGCTTCGTGAAAACTTGAGAGTGCTAAGTCGTACTCCCCTGCGGTTTCAAACACAACCCCAGAGTCGTGACAGACTTCGGCCTCTAAATAAGGTACCTTTAGGTCCTGGGTGACCACATAGGATGCTTCAAAAGAGGCCATTGCATCTTGAATGCTCACATTCTTCTGGGCATCACCTTTTCCGCCCAGATTCATGCACAGGTGTATGTAATCATTGTGAGTCTCGGCGAGCTCAATGCCCCTTTGATAGATGTCAATCGCAGTCTTCATGTCACCTTCAATTCTATTAGCCCATGCTTCATACCAACAGGCTTGAGCCTCAAAACATTCCAGAAGAGGATTTGCAGCCATCAGTTCCCTTGCCCTTTCGACCGGTTCGAGAAGACTTGGAATGTCACCGAACATAGGCCAGTGATAATGTGCATGAAGTAGGTGAAGTTCTGTCAGAATCCAATCTTCGGGAGAGGACCTCATCACTTGCTCAATGTCTTCAACGACAGAATCATGATAACGGACCTGATCAATCTCAGCAGTTGAGTGAAGATACCCCCATGGTTTCATGCGAGGCACATCATCGTATCTTTTTCGGATGTCCTCTATGGCCTTATCGAGTCTGCACCACCATGCTTGGACAGCTGCGATATAAGCCAGATTCTCAGGAACCTCATTTTCAAGGACTGTGTCACACAATAGCTGGACAAAATCATAGTAACTACTCGAGCCCTCCATGAGCGAGTCCAGTATTGTCTTGGTTTCCTCATCGATGAAAGGATAGTACTTTGTGATAGTACCGAGTGGTTTCAAAGGAAATCACTCCCTCCAGTGTCTCCAGCGAATCAAATGACCTGCTAATTAAACAGATGAAGCTTATAGAGATTCGTATCGAGAGTCTGTATCAAAATCAGGATGTGGGACTTTGATTTCGTTGAATTTGCATAGCTGCCTTTTCCGGATATTGCATGTAGTGGCTATTGCAGCCCTCGGATTGGGTGAATGAAATCATGCCTCTTTGAGAAGTCGTTCTAGCTCAGCTATTCGGTCTGTAATCATCTTTCTGAGTGTCTTAACTCCTAAAGAATCGGTTATATCAAGTGCATCTTCAAGTGTCCCTAGCGCATCCTTGAGCTGACCATGTTTCTGATAGAATTCAGACTTCAGCAGGGCGGCCTGCATTCTGATGCCTGGCAAGTTGCGATTTCTTGCATACTTCTCAAGCCTGGTGAGCCACGTTCCTGGTGTAACACTCTCCGTACTATCTATGGATTGGTCTGCAAGAGAAATCTCCGCTCGAACCAAATCAAGTAGTGAGATGTTCAGATATAGCCCTTCTTGAAACCGGTCCATGATTTCATAGGACTTTTCAAGAAAATCTACTGCAGCCGAGTGATCACCTCTTGCTAGCTCGAGCACTCCTGAAACATGGTAGTAGCGTGCCAATCGAATTTCTTGACCTGTCTTTAATATCAATGAGTGTGCAGTATCTAGGTTTCTTTCGGCTTCTTCCAGTCTATTCAATAATACTAAGGCCCAAGCTTTCCTGAGATATAATGTTGGAAATGTGAGAGACCCTACGTATTCGAAGGTTCGATCAATCCATTCGAGAGCCTTTTGGCCATTGCCCATAGTTGCATAGATTCTGGAGAGAGTGAGGCAAACTGTATCATCCACGCTCCCCACATCGATATACTCAAGAAGGCTGGAGATTGCGAGATCATATTCACCAGCGGTTTCGAACGCAAGAGCAGAATCATGCAGGACCTCACCTATTATGGAAGGTACTTCAAGATCCTGAACCGAATCATAGACTTCTTCCCACAGTTCTTGCGATTTTTTGATATTGATGAACTTCGTAGCATTTGCTAGGCAGCTAAGATTCTCATACGCAATTACTGGATCATTATCGACTTCGGCAAGTTCCAAACCCCTTTGGTGGATAGCGATAGAGTTCTCCTTATGTCCCTCACGCAATTCTGCCCAGCCTTCGATGAAGCAAATTAGAGGCTCAAAGCACCTCAGGAGAGGATTGGCGGCTATCAAGACTTTTGCCATCTCAATAGGCTCAAGTAGACTTGGAATATCTCCGAAGATGGGGAGATGAAACCTCGAATGAAGGAAGTAAAACTCGATCAACATCCAATCAGGAGGAGACGTTTCAATTGCTCTATCTATGGCTTCAACAACAGCATCATGATACCGCGCTTGGTCACTGATTGTGGAGGCGTAACGAAATCCCCATGGTCTTATGCAAGGGAAATCTCTGTATTTCTGCTGAATTCTGCTCATGGTATCCCCGCTCCGGGTCCACCATGCTTGCATCGCCGCAATATACGCTACGTCAATAGGAACTTCATTCTCGAGTACGAATTCGCATAGCTCTAGCATGAAATCATAGTAACTACTCGACTCATCCATGAGAGAGTTCAGCATAGACTTCGACTCCTCATCAATGAACGGGTAGTACTTTGTGATTGTGCCGAGTGGTTTCATTGGAAATCACTCCCTCCAAGGTTCCAAGCAAATCAAATGATTTGTTAAATAAAGGGATGCAGCTTATAGAGCTTCGTATCGAGAGTCTATCTCAGAATCAATAGGTGGGACCTCGACTTCGTTGAACTTGTATAGATTGTGTTTTCGGATGTACCTATAGGAATACAAGAGAATAGCAACTCCAATGAAGATGAGAAGGATAGCAGCAACGAAACTACCTCTGTAAGCATTCGCGTTTGAAAATCCTTGACCAATGAGGATGTCCGCAATTGGTCCAGCAATCAGGGTGGCTGCGATACCCCAACTAAGGAAGAAAGTTGCATTGTAATAAGCAAACAATCTGCCACGGTACTCTTTAGGCGTCATTCTAGCTACAATGGAATAGCTTGATGCATTAATGATAACCTCAGATGCTCCCCTGAGAAAAGATGCCAATAGAGCCAAGGAGAATGTCGGGGCGACGATTAACCAAGAAATACCGGCAATGGACAAGGCAACTCCAGATACCATTACTCTGTTATCATCAGTTTTTGCAACGACCGATCCAATCAGCAAGCCAGCTATCATGGATGCAACACTTCTGACATTGCTATAGAGTGCAATCTCTATTCCAGTCGCGTTGAAACCTGTTGGATCCTGGACAAATAGGGCCGTTATGATTGCTATAGAGTTCCTTCCAAAATTGATGAATACCAAGGCAACTATGAAGATGAGGTATCCCATGCGAAGTTGTGAAGGAAGATCACTGAGTGAGAAGCTCTCTGAGGACTCATCATCAGATTCCTGTGACTCATCATCCCTTCCCAACCTGACTGAAAAGTAGACAATGATGCTTGAGAATATCATGACAACAGCAGCAATAATGAAGATGATTCCACTGGCGAATCCTATGCCATTTTCATAGAGAATGCCTCCAAGAAGGGCACCGCCGATTCCTCCAAATCCTCCAATTATTGAGAATTGGCCCATTAGCTGCTTCCTTTCATCATCCTCAGTCAATTCGGATATCAGCGCTGACCATCCAACATTTGACATACTCCAGAAGACTTCGATTCCGCCTAGACTGAAGATTATGACATAACCAGCGATGATTAACTGATTCAATCCAAGAAAGAACATATACCCAAGAACCATGAAGATGTGTGCGACTCCTGCAAAGAATTCTCCCGCGACAACGAACTCGGTAGGTCTTCGGTACTTATCTAGTAGATTGCCCCAGAGCAATGACTGCGCGAGAGTATTGCCGATCATTCCCACAGTCGCCATCAATGTGACTTCTGTTGTCGAGAGACCCAGGGACCTCAGATAGATTGACAAAAAAGTATATACTATCGACCTTCTGAAGAAAGCGAGAAATTGGAACGTGGACAGCCCAGTGAATTCCCTTGCTCTGAGCCGCGAATAGTAATGAATCTTCAAATTAGATTCTCAGGTCTCATGTCTGGCTTAAATACCATTTTCTAGGAACCCCATTGATACAAGAGAGTACTTCGCGGCAATCTACGTATGGTAAAGGAAGTTTGCCGCTGAATTGACAGAGAAGTTCAACCAGATGTGGGATGAGGCAAAGAAGAATACTGATTAGGAGCGAAGAGAATCGAGAAAGTATGCGAGAGTCGTACTGGTGGCTTATTGGGGCCTTCATGTTGGTACTTGTCGCCTCAGTAACAATTCTCATCCGTGATTTTTTGCCCACTGAACCATTGATCATCGAGCTGATTGCCACGTTCTTTGGCGTACTTATTGCTATAGCACTTGGTGAAGCATTCGGAGCTAATAGGGCAGAATCGAGAGCGAATTGGGTCAAGAATGAGTTAATCGCAGAATTAGAGGAGATTATGGAGTTAGCTGGTCGGGATACTATAGATGAGCTTCACTCAGCAACTTGGACCGCAGTCAAGGGAACAGGCATTCCGGATAGAATTGAGCCTCAACTGAGAAGAGCGCTAGCCGACGCTTTTTCAGTTTTTGATATTCACAACTATGAAGTCCGTCGATACAAAGAGCATAGTTTCATTGCAGACACAGAAGATCCACGATTGATTAAGCTTGCAGAGCACATTGGAGCAACAAAGAAGAGGCTTATCGAGTCAATCCATTATGTTCTAGAATTGGAGAGTCCATAATCTGAAACAGGCACCTGGTGTTTGAATGGTCGACTATGAAGAGATGAAAGAAAGATACCCTCGTGGCACGATAATCGTGCAAGGGTTGTGGATTTTAGTTCTTTCAACAATTATTTCCTATATTCTCTTTGCTCCGTTTCTCATATTCAATGTAGATACACAGATTCTTGTAGACATATTCACCTTTCCGGTGGACATAATTCCTCAACCCTACAATCTCATTGGAATCCTATTCATTCCTATAGGCATGCTCTTAATAATCTGGGCGAATTACACCCTGCTTTACGTGGGAAGATTAAGTCTAAGAAATAGGGAACCTATGCAGAGACCTGAAACACTAGTCCTAGCGGGACCTTACAGATTTTCGCGAAACCCCCTATATCTGGGATGTCTCGTGGCGCTTTTCGGATTGGCGGTATTTCTGAGTAGCATGGTGACTGCAGCCCTCCTTGTTCTCACCTACGTTGTCTTCAGATATGTCTTCATCAAGAGGGAAGAGACCATTCTGGAAGAGGAATTTGGGGATGAGTATCGAGAATTCAAGAAACGCGTCAGACGCTGGATTTGAAGCTCAAATTGTGTATAGATAGATGTCAGGGTCTTCAACTGCCTCGACCGGCGACCAACCCTCAATGAGATGGCAATAAGATACTACTCGTGTTCCTGGATTTAGCTCGCTAGTCAGCTTCGCTTTCAACCAATTGTTTGTACCTATCCTCTGAAACAAGGTCACTACTGTAGCTTCCGAGAACTCCAGAGTGAAAAAGTTCCCTCTAACTAATTGCACTTTGTCGTACGACCCACTTCGTCGGACATTCCACTTTGACCATATAAAACGAAGCGGGTCTATTTCAATTCCAATTGCATTGGCTCCGAACTCTTTCGCTGCCATGATGATTATTCGTCCATCTCCGGATCCTAGATCCACGACTGTATCGTCTGGTGTCACCCTGGCTAGTTGTAGCATTCGTCGGACGGTTTCTCGTGGAGTTGGCGTCCATCCTGCACCCTTCACAGCTAAAGGCCAGAGTATTGAGAAAGCAAGAATGATTGCGCAGATCAATATAATGGCTGAAGCAATCCTAAATAATGGCCACATATCAATCAACGGAATCCCTCCATAGTTTACCAAACTCGCTTCAATATTGAATCATTTCGGACATTCATCTCCTCTTTCATTTATTTTCATTGGAATCTGGAATTCAAGAATCTGAGTTTCCAACTTGATGAAGTCTATTGATTTTCGTGCGTTGTATATTGACCTGGTTTGTGAGAGTGCCTAAATCGGAGCTAGTCCTAGCCACCCACTTGTTGGCAGACCATGCTCCCTCAATATGTCATTAAGATGCCCAACATGTTGCATTATGTGTCTCATATTATATAGTAGGACAGATCCTTTTGACATTTCTAACCATGAGGTCGCTTTCTCTTCAACTTGATTTTCAATAATACCTTCCGCAAACCGAGATCTCAATTTACTACGTGTTTCTTCAAAGAATCTTTGCAGGACTTCCTTTGATATAGCAGGCTCATGAACCTCATCAAAATCAAATGCTTCTCCCCATTTTTCCAAATATGCTGGTACTTCATACTGTCCTTCTACATTGGTTATTTCGGGATCGAAATCCGATAGATAAACATCCAAGAAGTAGATTGTATGATATGCTATATTCCAAAAACGCCTTTCATCACTTGGATTGTCCCAAACTTCATCGCTGGCGTATTTCATTGCATTTGCAAGCATTTCAATTGCGGCGCCAAGTTGCGAGTTTACCCACTCTACCCAATCTGCTGTCATCAAATATACACCTCATAGACTGACTGACTGTGTTTCTCAACCATGACACAATTTCCTTAAATTGCTCACGATAATGAATACTCAGTCAGTATTGTTTGCGACTCACTATCTAAGGAGGAATTTCTATTTTCGAGGCTCACGCATCAATCAAGAATAACAGGGCGCTTTGTTGGGCTGGTTATATTCAACTGGCCTATGGATTATTCGAGCTAATTGACACGTTTGCTATTAGTCTAATATCGGTAGGTGTAATTCCCAATCTCTACATGCTATTGGTGAGTGTTGACACTGAGGTTGGAAGACTCATAGAAACAATGCCAGTCATTTTCATTCCCATTTTTGCCTTCATCACAAGTCTTCGATTATTGTCAGGATATTGGATTCTACAGAATAAGGTAAAGGGAGTCTGGACTGCCCTTTTTATTACTGGAGTTTCAATAGTCGCAGTTTGGTTCTTTCTACCCTTTGGTGCGTTCGATCTTATGATCATTGGTCCATTTATCGTCCTATTGTTCGTGGGCTATAATGGAGAGTCCCCAATAATACCGGAATGATTTTAGCTCGGAGAATCTGATCGAAATGCCGGACATTCTGCAGTATGTAACATACGAATCCTATAGATGATTTGAGATGGAATACTCTTTGCTCTTGTTAAACACAAGACTCTTCACAGTAACTGGAAATACCGTACCATTGTGAAGGGGAGCACCAATGTCAATCCAGTCTCCTTCTTCCAGATTCAACTCATCAAGACTAATGAGATTGTGCTGGATCGATGTCTCTTGACGGGTTGCGAGTCCGACCATTTTGCCAATATCACTCTGAAAGAGCAGAATCACCATCTTCTTGTTGGCTACCGTTTTTGGGAGGGAATCTTCAATAGCCCCGACAAATTCCTGAAGCCATGAGTAAGACCTGTAAAGCGAGTCTTTGAAGTATAAGGCGACAACTTCTTCACCTTCCTTCAGGTCGTATTTGGTGAAAGCGCGAGCAACTTCTGCCTCGACTCTCCCAGGCCTATAGTTCTCGGTTGTCACATTGATTGGCAACACAGGAACATTAGTGATTGGAAATTCAATGCTCTTGTCAAAATAACAGGTTGATCCTGATACTGAGAGTGTGAATGCTCCGGCACCTATGACGGTAGCCCTGATTTTGTTTGCCGGCTCCACAAACTTCAGACCAAAATCGTCAACCAGTGTCTTGAGTTCCTCAGCAAGGAAATGTCCTATGTCATCGAACGTTTCCTCGCCACCGTAGTAGATTTCTGCGATGCCGCCTGAGAAGGAGTATTCATCAACCTTGATTGAAAAGCCCAAATCGTCAGTCATCATGAGCTCCTTAGCAATGCGACTTGTTGCAGGACCTCTCATTACCTCAATCAGTGCCTTTGCATACTCACGAGCAATTAGCCTAGCATCTTCCTCGGAAATGATATCATACAACTTGTAATCCATGCCAAGTTCTTGCATGAGGAAGTTAGTGGGCTCATCGATTCGCCAGATTCTGAAGTCCTTGTCTATCCCTAACAGACGTCCACCTACATTGATGCAAGCTGTACTCAGAACATCGCCATTGGAGGCTATGGCAATATTGCTGGTTCCTCCACCTATGTCCACGTTCATTATAGTTCGCTTACTCTCTCGAGACAGGTCGACAATGCCGCTGCCCATTGCACCGAGAACACTCTCATAATTGGGCCCTGCTGCTGCACTAACGAATTTTCCAGACTTGGAGGCTAGGCGTCGAACAATCTCCTCCGCATTCTGTTTCTTAGCGGTCTCACCGGTGACGATCACAGCCCCGGATTCCACCATCTCTGGTGTTATGCCGGCTATCCTGTATTCCTCTTCACAGAATTCGATTATCGATTCAATGTCGATTGTGAACCTATCAAGAAGCGGAGTAAATATGATTTCACTCTCGTAGATAATCTCTCTGTCAGTTAACATGAACCGGTTTGTGGGATTGAGAAAGCTTCTCTCTCTATTGAGATGAAGTCGGGAGAAGACAAGGTGCGAAGTCGAGGAGCCAATATCGATACCCACGCTCAGAAGCTCTAGATTCTCGGAGCTGTCGTATTTCGGAACCAGAATGCCCTTTGGTGCGGGTCTAGGTTTGGCGGCTTCCTGAGCCTTCAGGGTTTCTTTCAGCTTATGGTGTTCAGCACTGGAAAGTGCTGAATTGAGAATTGGACTGACAAGACCCATCAGTCTGTCAAAATTCGCACCGGGTTCGAGGATGGTGCTTAGAGCAGCTCTGAACTGCTTAATGAGAAGATGAAGGCCAGCGATGTCAGTGGTTTCTCTTGGCTCGTTTTGCTGAATCAATGATTCATATTGCTGGGTGAACTTCTCTTCTAGTTCCTTAGCTTCAACGTCAAAGTGCTCTTTGAGGAAATCACTTACAGTTTCTATGATTTTCCATCTCAAGCGATTTGCATCAACTTCAGCCATTTTCATCCACTAGTCCTTTTGATGAATTCCAGGAGGTCACTGATTTCTCTGACACTTCGAATACTCTGACCCGCTCTTTGCACAGGTGTGTCAGAGAATTGCCATCCTTCTAACCCTTTAATCCCACAATATAGGAGGGAGATGATAGCTCTAAGATAGCCAATCATGTGCGATTCCACTTCTTCTGTAGACCATTCTTCTGATTCGATTCCGGTGGAGAGTGGGCTCTTTAGCAATCGTGGGGAGATTTGTCCTAATGATATCGGATCACTCAAGGCCGAGGAAATTCTCCTAACAGCAGACTCAATATTCCTCAAAAACTGGATGTATTTCTTCAGACCCGCATCGAGATTTTCAGTGGTAAGCTGAATAATCTCCTCAATGTCTGGAACAGACTTTGCACTCGCTTTCAAAGCAAAATCCCGCAAATGGGGATCAGATACTGATTCAGTAGAAACTGCCTTTACTGCTTCTTCATCGGTGTACTCCCAAAATTCTAGTGTGTCTTTCCGCTTGCCATGGACAAGCATCAGACCCCTCTGTCCAACATCCCGTCCATGATCATGGTCATCGAGATATGATGCTGAAACATCCCAACCGGAGGAAGAAAAGAGCGCAGGAATTTCTTCCATATCGATACCCCATTCAAAGTGCCTTGTAAACGCCCCGTAGTCTAGTTCAGCGAGTCCTGGATTGCAAACATCAGCGAATAGCATACTATCATCTGCACTCAACTCTGCAAGTGCTTTAAGAAGGCGCAATACAATGTTTCGCGGAAGATAATAGACGAGTCCTTCGAGAATCCAGAATGTAGGAATTTCTTTGGAATATCCGCTTTTCAACAAATGCTCAGTCAGATCAGTTCTAGCTAAGTCTGTGGAAACGCGTCTCAGAATGCATAGTGGAGTTTCATCCTTCAATTTCCTTGCTTTGTAATTATTCACAACCTCAAAGTCAATCTCGAAGACTGTATGAGTATTGTTTCTGAGTGGAAGAAATCGGTAAGCACGGGCGTCAAGACCAGCTCCAAGAATGACAATCTGCGATTCTATATGTTTCTTGCACCAAGGTTCCAAAAGAGTCTGGTCTATGAAGTAAGTTCGCACTACGGCAGCATCGCTCGCAGCAGCTGTCCGCCTATGCTTTTCTCTGTATTCGGACATATCCCCGGCAAGACGTTCCGCAAAGGGGTCAGTGAAGAGGGCATCCTTTCGCTTGCTTTCAATGGCCCGGTGTAGTGCTATGAGACGTGCTGTGAAAGGAATAGGCTCGGCCTCAGCATTCAGATCAGTCCTATCCTTACTCAATATCTATTCCCTCATTGGCTCTGAATAGTCCTTGTTCTCGTTAAATACCAGGCTCTTCACAGTAACAGGAAATGATTGAGTTGATTTCAGAGGAGTTCCTATATCGACCCAGTCACCAGCTTCCAATTGCAATTCATCCAGAACAAGTATGTTGCTCTTAATTGTGGTTTCGTCACGAATTGCAATGCCCAACCTTTTGGCCACATCATAGCCAAAAATCAATATGATTAGCTTCTTTTCAGAAACGGAATTGGGCAAGGCTTTTTCTATTGCCTTCGCAAACGGCGCTAACCACTCGTCGCCTACATAATACCTTGAAACAATTAGATCTTTGAAATAGAGGGCGGCCACGTCTTCTCCCTCGGTCATGTCAAATGTTCTGAATGACCTTTGAATTTCCTCAACTAGCCTTTCCGGTGTGAACTCCTGACTTCCTTGATTGACTGGGAGAACGGGTATGTTTGTCACAGGGAGTTCAATATGCTCATCGAAGAAGGTAGTTGATCCCGATACTGAGAGAGAGAAAGCACCTGCACCTATGACCGTAGCTCGAATCTTATTCTCAGGTTCTTCAATGGGCAGTCTTAGCTCTTCAACAAGGGATTTGATTTCTTCTGCAAGCATCGTGCCGATGTCATCAAAGGTTTCGTTACTTCCATAGAATATCTCAGCGACTCCGCCTGAGAAAGAATAGGCATCTATTGGCATTGAGAAGTCTAAATCGTCAGTCATCATCAGCTCTTTGGCAACGACGCTCTTTGCTGGACCTTGCATTACTTCGACCAGCGCTTTTGCAAGCTCCCGAGCAATAGTCCTGGCATCGCCTTCTGCAATGGTATCTCCAAGTTGATAGCTCATTCCGAGTTCATTCATGACAAACTGAGCTGGTCCGTCAATCCTCCAAATCTTGAAGTCTTTGTCAATCCCAAGCAGGCGACCTCCAACATTAATGCAAGAGGTGCTGAGAACCTGCCCATGTGCAGCAATTGCCAAGTTGCTAGTTCCTCCACCCACATCAACGTGAAGACATACCTTCTGAGTATAGAGTGATTGATCAACAACTCCACTTCCCATAGCACTTAGTAGCGACTCAAGATTGGGTCCTGCAGCAGCACTAACGAACTTCCCGGATTCTGAAGATAAGCGGCGAACTATCTCAGCCGCATTTTGCTTTTTGGCGGTCTCTCCGGTCACTAAGACAGCACCAGTTTCAACCATCTCAGGTGTTATTCTAGCCTTTTTGTACTCATCCTCACAAAATTCGATGACCTTCTCAATATCGATATTATAGCGGTTAACGAGGGGCGTAAAGATAATCGAGCTCTCATAGATAATCTCACGATTTACTAGGTTGAAGCGATTGGTTATGTTGAAGAGGCTGGTTTCTCGCTTTAGAGTGAGCCTGGAGAAGATGAGATGTGAAGTTGATGAGCCAATATCGATGCCAACACTCAAGACCTTCATATACTCGACATTATCTGCTGGGAGATGGCCAATCAGTAATTCTACAGGTTCGATTGGTTCCTCATTTTCTGCCTCCTCAACTATGGATTCTTCTTCCGTCCGGGAAATTCTAATCTTCACTGGCTGCTCACAGTGAGTGGGCAGCTCAACCTCTTCCTCAGAATTAAGAATCTCCATCTTCTTCTCATAAGGCACATCAACCAACTGCCCACAGACTGAACAGAAGAACTCGAGGCTCACTGATTGATCGCTGCCAGGCATAACTGGCCCTTTCTTTGCAGCCGGAGGCTTTGACTTTCTTTGGTGAGCTCCTTCCCAGGACGCTTTGAAGGAATAGACCATCATGGTCATGAGCATATCAAATTCTGCGCAGGGTTCCAAGACAGAAGACAGCGCAGGTCTGAAGGAAACAATGAGATTTCGCAGTCCTTCCACTTCAGTCGCATCATCCCTTTCATTCGCCTCAACCAAGGAGGTGAATCTCTCTGAGAAGGCGTTGCTCATGTCTTCAGCACTCTCAGGGAAGTGCATCTCGAAGAATCCCTTGGCTATGGCGAGTACACGAGACTTCCAGGTCCCGACAGCATCTTCAATCATTGCAGCTCATCGACACATGAAGTTCTGAAGTAGGTGAGATTCTTGCAATATATAAAGAATATGTTTATATACTAAATAATACAGAACTGTATTATGCCTCGAAAAAGTGGAAATGAAAAGCAGCGAAGGACCAGAACCCTTACACAGCGCGTGCATTCGATATTCAGGTTCATTGAAGCTCAGCCAGAACCATTTCCCAAGTCGGAGTTTCAAAGGATTGGACTTAATCCAACGACAGCGGAAACGTGGGTCCGCCTGATTGAGTATATCCAGAGTCAGCCAAGGATCAAGGTGACCAAAATGGGGTCCTCGACATTCATTGAGAAGTTGGAGAACAGGTACCTGAGCATGCTGAGGAAACGGATCCTAGACTCAAGCCTGTCCTTGAAAGAGAGAACCCAAACCATGGACGACTACATCAACGCACTTCTAACGCTTGAGAAGATTGAGGATGGGAGAATCAAGCAATAAGGTCAGTCCCCTTCCAAGCAACTTCTTCAAACCATCACAGACGGACTCCAGATTCAGGATATTGAACTCCTGTCCGCCATAAGGACACTTATCTTTTCAGTACTACATCATGAGTTACTAAGATTCATGCAGTATTCTCTTTGATACAGGATATAGAGAGCAGCTATCCATATCGGATTTATGGGGTCAAATCCTAAGACCAAGAAATCTAAGACAATACCGATTGAGAAGAACGCAAGCAAATTGTTTGAACCAGACCATAGTAAATCGAGAGTACGAGTTTCACTCTCATTAGCTTCGCATGTGTAGTAAAGCTGAAGCAAGGCGGGAGCAAGAAATGCATACAGTACTGCTATGAATAGAAACCAAGACTCAGCATAGACTAACAGGAATAGGAATATCACATCAGTGAAGTGATGAAGATAATTCTTCTCAGATGCCGGCGTTCTAACAAATCTGTAGTAGCTTCTTACGAAAATGAGACTTCCAATGACCAGCATAATCGCCAAAACAATGAAAGTATAGTCACCCAAGTTTAGAACATCAACCAATAGTTGTGTGATACTTGTACTGTGTTGATAGGGCAGTCCTCCAGTAAAGTTCACTCGAAGAAATTCGCCAACTGCATTCGGAAAAGCAATGAAATAGAAAGCATTTGGCAACATAGTAACTAAGAATCCAGCTGTTGTTCCAAAGACTGGTTTTAGCGGAATGCTGAGGCTATATCTTTCTGTGAGTGTAATTGGAATTAGAAAGGAATATAGAACGATAAAGAATGGCTTGAGAATAGTTGCAACTCCTATTAGTGCTCCAATCAAGAAGTATCTGCGAACAGAACCATTCTCAGCAGCCTGAAGTAGGTATAATGCTAGGAGAACAAGGAATATCGCGAGATGAGTAATCTGTCCTAGAACTAGATTGATGATATGAGGCGGTGTGATGAAAAGAATTGCTAGCGTCTTCTCGAAGTTCTTTGTAGAAGTTGTTACTCCCAATTGCTGAGTAATTGAGAAAACAAGAAACACTATTCCAAAGTTAATCATTATCATGAAGGAGATATTCAACAAGTACAGCGGTATAAGAGGAATAAAGGAGAAAATCGCCATCACAGCGGCAAAAGAAGGAAGGTATCTGTAAGGTAGTTGATTTGGAGCAACAGTGTAGATATCTCCAGGAGAATTTCGAAACACTAATCCTGACTCATAGAAGACTTGGAAGTCCATTGAATAAACTGTATCAAATGCTACTCCCTGAATCAAAAGGAAAACAAAGAGGATCACTACGGCAAAATAGGAGAGCAGACTAAAAGCAAGTCCAAATTTAAGCAGACGGGAACTTTGGAGATAGTTCCAGAACGATTTGAATGATGATTTTAATTCGTTCACCAAATCGGAACCCCCCAAAGGATTGCTTCAGCTAAGAGCAAGGAGATTCCAGAAGCTAGCATCAATCCAATCACAATTAATGCCTCAGGCCACTTGTATCGTTTTGTCCATCTCTCGTCAAGGAGGAAGAATGGAATGAAAAGAAGAACGACAGATAATACCATCAGAAGCAGATTTGGCGGTTCAATGTAGTTCCTCGCCCCATTGAGAATCATGAATATTGCGACTAGCACTACTGGCGGATGCATAGTTGCTCTTTCAATAAGCAGCCATCTGCGATTCTTGGTCCAGTATGTTTGAGAGTTGAATCGTCGGTAGAAGTTTATGTCCCAAATGGAAGTCACCAGCAGGATTGGAAACGCCACCATGACAATAATATTCAGGGGATAGAAACTCAAGCCAAATGCTAGAGCTAGACATGTATAATAGGCAAAGAAGCGGCTGAAATAGCGTCGCCGAAACTGAAGCTCCTCTTGCAGTTTTATCTCCACTAGCCATACTCGAAAGAGAAGCAGAGTAATGCCAATGAACATAGCAATTTCGTGAAAGACCACTTCCTCAAACCTCATGTAGCAAATCCCGCAATAGCGATGATTTGGAATCGTGAGTTTTCAACGAGCGAGCTTCAAAGCCTATATCAGCTTACTGAATCGTGCACCATAATGAACGGTGCTGCAATTCAGGGCGATGATGATACGCGAGATGAACACGTTAAGGGATTTCAAAAGACAGCTTGATTCTGGTAACACCCTAGAGTGAGCAATTATCAGCTATATAGTAATGTTAAAAAAAGGCCTCTCCAGCAAATTTGTTCATTCGATTCAGGATATTATTCAAACAAGTTGCGATTGTTTAAAATGGAGGTCTATAATATGGCGTGTAGTATCCAAAACCTGGAGCAGTTTGCGGAGTTGTGGGAGAAGACCTACAATACCAAAGGGAAGCCTGATTGGTCTCATATCCTACCATATTATGATGAGGACATTTACTTCCGTGATTGTATCCAAGAAATTCGCGGAATGAAAACTTTCAAGGCGATGACTGAACGCCTAACTAATAGATCGCAAGACTTGAAGATGAAGATTGTCAACATTATGATGGAAGGTAAATTGCTGTTTTTCGAGTGGGAGATGACACTGACCTTCAGGCAAACGCGAAGTTCAACAATTTATGGATTAAGCAGGCTTACCCTAAATGAGGAAGGGAAAATCGTAGAGCAGAGAGACTACTACGATTTGTGGGGCGATATATTCGATAATATTCCAGGCGTTTCCAAAGGCTATCGGATGTTCATGAAGAAGCTATTCGGGTGACCTGCGTGAGTAAAGCAAAGTATCTCAAGCAATACAAGATGTCCAACATAATAGCGATGATGCGGAACAACCGAAAAGAGCCAGAAATATGTAGTGACGAATTCCAAGGACGCTTGGTGGTTATCACTGGCGCTACATCAGGGATTGGTTATGAAACGGCAAAGGAATATGCTGCCCATGGCGCAAATCTTCTTCTCATAAATCGAAATGAAGAAAAATCAATAGCTGTATGCGAAGAGATTCGCCAAGAATATCAAGTAGAATGTGATTATAAGATCGCAGATTTTACACGGTTGTCTGATGTTCGTAGAGTAGGAAAGGAGCTTCTGGAATCCGATCTAGAAATCGACGTCCTTATCCATAATGCCGGTCTTTATTCAACGAAGAAGATATACACTGAGGATGATAATGAGCTCGTCTTTCAAGTAAACTATCTTGCGTCATTTATTCTGAATTACATGTTAAAGGATGAATTGAAGGCAAGAGGAAAAACGCGCATCATCCTTGTCAATTCTGAAGGACATCGCTTTGCTGTCTTTGGTATAGGACTGCATGACCTGAAATATGAGAAACGTCGACATTCTGGCTTAGGTAGCTATGGTGTTGCGAAAACGGCTCAGCTTCTATCAATAATCAAATTTGCGCAGTATTTTGAGGATAGTGGCGTAACCATAAATGCGGTGCACCCGGGAGATGTTAAATCCAACATGGGCATGAACAATGGCCGGATCTATCGTTTCTTCAAGAAGAAGATTGTCAATCGTTCACTGAAATCACCGGAAAGATCTGCAAAGGCACTGTATTATCACGGGGTTTCAAAAGAGGTTGAGGGAATAAGTGGGAAGTTTTTCAATCTTACAACTCAAGAAGAACCTGCACCTCCAGCAGTGGACCGTGATGCTGCGGAAGAGCTTTGGCAGAAAACAATAGAAATGGCGGGTCTGGAATGAGCAGGCGTAGTCATCAAACGATTGTTGTTGGCGGAGGTATGTCTGGATTGACCGCTGCCGCGTATTTATCTAGAGCAGGACACAGTGTCCTTTTGTTGGAGAAGAACAAAGAATGCGGCGGACTCCTCAATTCATTTCAGCGAGAAGGATTCACTTTTGATGCAGGTGCAAGATCTATCCTGAATTCTGGCATAATTCGACCTATGCTCGATGAACTCGGAATAGAACTTGATTTGTTAGAAAGCCCGGTATCAATCGGAATAGAGAATGATATTATCAACCTTGATTTGGAAACTAGCTTGGATGACTACAGACGATTGTTAGAGAGATTGTATCCTGAAAGCGTCAGTGATATTGACAAGATCATCTCAGAGATTGAGGGAATTATCAAAGACATGGCGATCCTATACGGCATTGATAACCCCAATTTCAAGGATATGAGTGACAGAAACTATCTGAAAGAACTCCTTCCTTGGCTGGGCAAATTCCTATTCACATTATTACGAATGAACAGAAAGAATGAACCCGTTGAATCCTATCTGGGAAAACTGACTTCGAATCAGTCGCTTATCGACATCATCGCCCAGCATTTCTTCAAGAATACACCAACGTTTTTCGCCTTGGGCTACTTCTATGCATATACTGATTACATGTATCCAAGGGGAGGCACGGGAGAGCTACCAAAGGCATTGGTACAGAAAATAATTGAATGGGGCGGAGAAATCCAGACGAGGACTGAAATAATCGAAGTTAATCCTTCAGAAAAGCATGTTATCGACAAGGATGGAACATCGTATCCATATGATTCTCTCATCTGGAGTGCAGATTTGAAGACATTATATAGAATATTGAACACCCAGGATTTGGAGGAAAAAGTAGCTGGCAGAATATTGGAGCAGAAGGAGCTTCTTCTTTCAAAACGGGGTTGCGATTCTGTTTATTCACTATTCGTAGGTATAGATATGCCACCGGAGGAGTTTAGCTCAATTTCAAATGGACATTTCTTCTATACACCATCCAAAAAAGGATTGGGCGAGGTGCATTGGTCGGAACTCGATTCTTTAATTGAGAATTTTGAAACGAAATCGAGAGAGCAAATTCTACATTGGTTGGACAAGTATTGCCAATTAACGACTTATGAGATTTCAATTCCTGTATTTAGAGACCCTGCTTTAGCTCCCGAGGAAAAAACGGGTCTGATAATTAGCATGCTCTTTGAGTATAATTTAATCAAGAAAGTCAAGGATGCAAATTGGTATGATGAATTTCGAAACGAAGTTGAAAACCGAATGTTGGAATCTCTTTCGAATTCTATCTATCCAGATTTGAAAGATAAGGTGCTCTTTCAATTCTCATCAACTCCAATTAGTATTGCATCGATAGCAGGAACTTCAGAAGGTGCGATCGTGGGCTGGTCGTATGAATCACCCGTTCCTGTTGTACATAAACTCCGTAAGATTGGTAGCTCAGTTAAGACTCCGATTCCAAATGTATACCAAGCAGGCCAATGGGCCTATAGTCCGGCGGGAATACCTACTGCAATCCTTACGGGCTGGTACGCTGCCAGAAATTCAATGAAGACCAGAAATTGACACGGTCTTTCCGTATCACCAAATTAGATCCCACCATGTAGTACTAGGAGATAACTGCCATCCTAAATATAAATTTCATAATTTCAGTAAACTGAAATATTTAAATTCAACCTACTCGACACTATGAATGTGGGCAATTAATTGATACAGCATAAACTGCGTCGAGATTTCCTGACTGCGATAGGAACAATGTATGACCAATATGGATACCCTGAGTACTGTGGATGGATCGAGGGTCTCATGTTGCTTGAACCTCAAGAATGGACTCAGCGAGGCATCTCATCACGGCTTCGTGAGCTATTCCCTGAGTCGAAATATCCCACCTCAGTAACCTCAGTCAATCGAGCCCTCAAGGTTCTCGAAACCTATGGTGTTGTTGTGAAGAGAGGATCCCGAAAGACAGGGTACCAGTACCAAATCGCATCTTCGACAAGCCTAGGTGCTTCAATGCTTCAGCAACTTGTCATTGTAAATCAGAATTTCATTTCTCGAATGACGGAGCTTTCTTCCAGGAACAAGAAGACAGATACCGCCTTAATGAAAGCATTGAATGCAGAAATCAAAGTGATGAGAGTCTGGGACCAGGCACTTGAGAAGGTACTGGAATATCTTAGTGAGGGAAGGGAGTAATAAGAGATGACTAGGAAATCAATGATTATCATAGGAGCAGGACTAGGAGGCCTCTCCACAGGCTGCTATGCGCAGATGAATGGATATGAGAGCAAGATCTTTGAGTATCATTCAAAGCCTGGCGGAGTAGCTGCTGTTTGGAGAAGAGGGGAATACCTGATTGATGGTGGCATTCACTTCCTTATCTGCCACAGACCAGGAACACAGATCTATGACGTGTACAATGAGATAGGTGCAGTCGGATCATATGAGATAAGGGACATGACCAAGTACATGCGGTTCATGGATGAAACTGGGTCAAAGGTCGTTGAATTCACAATGGACTTCGATAGACTCGAGCGAGACCTCATTGAGATCTCTCCTGAAGACGCTGATGAGATTCGGGCGTTCATAAAGGAGGTTGATTGGATGAAGAACTCGCCTCTATTGACCGACTTGGGCATGAGCACAGCGCCACCAGAGCTGAGAGGCCGTTTTGACTCATTGAAAGACATGTGGAATATGCGTAGCTTCATGAAGTACTTCGTGGGAAAGTGGTCTAAGACTGCGGCTGGGTATTCCGAATACTATAAGGATCCATTTCTGAGGACTCTATTCAAGAACCTCTTCTCCCCTGACGTTTCGTTCTGGTTCGTGATTATGATCATGGCTACAGTTGCTGGGGGACATCTGGGCTTATTCAAAGGAGGCTGTCACGAGTTCGTAGAATCCATAGTGAAGAAGTATGAGTCGTTGGGTGGCGAGATTCAATACCGGTCGAAGGTTGAGAAGATACTGGTCGAAGATGATGTGGCAGTCGGTGTAGTACTCTCAGATGGGGCTGAGCATAGAGCGGATGTCGTTGTGTCTGCTGCCGATGGCAGAAGCACTATCTTTGACTTGTTAGGCGGCAGGTATGTCGATGATAAGATCAAGAAACGCTATGACACATGGAAGCCTTATGATCCAATGGTAGCAGTTTCTTTGGGCGTAAACAGGGAGTTTGAAGCAGAAGCACCATTCACAATGTTCGTAATGAAAGAACCACTCGAGTACGCTGGGCGTTCAATCACATGTCTACCATTGAGGGTCATGAACTATGGTGATGCATTTGCTCCTGGAGGAAAAACGGTCATCCAGGTCATGTTAGAAACTGACTGGGAGTACTGGCACAACCTCCGACAGAATCATGATGACTACAAAGATATCAAGAATCAGATTGCGCAAGAGATAATCAATCGTCTCGAGGTTCATTATCCCGGCATCACTTCTCAAGTTGAGGTGATAGATGTGGCAACCCCATACACTTATTGGAGATACACCCTGAACGATAAGGGATCTCCAATGGGGTGGCTTTTGACAAAGAATACATTGACCGAGATGAT
>JBHLPF010000068.1:3571-11193 GCA_048939765.1 Promethearchaeota archaeon | reverse complement strand
GTTGTCCACTCTAACCAATCGACCCAAGTTCCGGTATAAAATCCCTTTGTCCAGTTCATTTATTGCCGGAACAGCACCTTTTAGGCGGAATTTTTATACCGGTTATTCAGCGGCCGACATATCGAAATTCAGGTGGAATGCAAGACGTGCCATTAGAAAACACTGCAATCGTAAGTGGAGCACAGACGAAGTTCGGCAAACTGGATGGCATCTCTCAAAGGGAGATGTTTGCAGAAGCTGTCGATAAAGCAACTGTAGAAGCCGGTATTCCAAAGAAGGACATTCAAGCAGCCTTTATTGGAACCTTCATCCCTGAGATGCTGATTCATCAAGGACACAGTGCCCCATTGCTCTTGGATTATGCGGGACTTCGTGGATTGCCTGCGACAAGACATGAAGCAGCTTGTGCGTCTGGAGCCACTGCTCTTAGAGCGGCAATCATGGCGATTGAATCGGGGCTCTATGATACTGTTCTTGTGGCTGGGACTGAGAAGATGACTTCTGTTTCCACAAATGCAGTCACAGAGGCACTTGCCGCAGCAGCGGATGACAGATTCGAATCGAATATGGGACTCACATTTCCGGGAGTGTTTGGTATTGCAGCAGTTGCTCATATGCGGAAATACGGCACGACGGAAGAAGACATGGCACTGGTCGCGGTGAAAGCCCATAAGAACGCCTCGACAAATCCTTTGGCGCAATTTCAAAAGGAGATTTCACTTGAGAAGGCAATGACGCCGAGATATGTTGCGTGGCCCCTGAAGCTCTTCGACTGTTCACCAATCTCTGATGGTGCAGCTGCAATGGTTCTGACTTCAAAGGAGAAGGCAAAGGAATACACTGACCTTCCAATTGATGTGATTGGTACTGGGCAAGCCTCAGCCTCAATGAATCTGAGTGATCGTTCTGATCTCACCTCATTCGAAGCATCAGTTTCAGCAAGTAGGACTGCTTACAAGATGGCTGGACTTGGACCTGAAGACATGGACTTTGCAGTGGTTCATGACTGTTTCACGATTGCTGAATTGATTGCCACTGAAGACTTAGGGTTCTTCAAGCCAGGCGAAGCCGCTAACGCTGTACGAGATGGTGTCACAGCTCTCGACGGTGACAAGCCAATAAATCCAATGGGCGGATTGAAGGCTGTGGGCCATCCAGTAGGAGCTACTGGCGTGAAACAGGCAGTAGTTCTCTACAAGGAGTTATTGGGCGAAGCTGGACCCAATCAAGTCGCCAAACATAACACTGCAATCATGCATAACTTTGGAGGAACAGGGGCCAGTTGTGTGGTCAATATATTCAGGAGGTCTGACGCATGAGCGAAAAGCCTACAATTGAAGAATATAGCAAGAAGATCCGGGATCACGACTTTCAAGCCTTCAAGTGTGTGGACTGTGGAGCAGTCATCTCGCCTCCGATGGGATCGTGCTATAGTTGTGGTAGCAACAGGATGGAATGGACAAAGGTGAGTGGGAAGGGAAAACTTGTTTCATTCACTGTTATCCACATCGCACCAGAGCAATTTCAAGAGGAGGTTCCCTACCTCATCGCAATTGTTGAGCTTGAGGAAGGAACAAGAGTGACAGCGCGTCTTCAGGGGTTTGATCCACTGAAGCCAGAAGAGATTGATGTTGGAATCCCGCTAGTCCTTGACTACGAGGATGGACTGTCAGGCAACACATATTTGTCCTTCAAGCCAGCCTGAAAGGTCCGTAGAATCGGAGTCTGAAAGCGTTGGCTGAGAAGAAGTATAGTCACCTCCTCCATCTTTCGGTACACGAATCGAAAGCTCAATTCAAACAGCATGTGCCAGGCCTCAAGGCGAGCTATGACCATGGTCTGCTTCAAGATCATCTGCCTCCCACATCAGGTGTGCTGCGAGGTGATGAGGTGCTTCTGAAGTCTATCGGGAGTGTAATGCCGGAGCAAACCAGAATCGCTTTCGAGGCAACAGAGTTTGTCAATGTCTATGGCAGAGTAATTTCTGACCCATCTGGATATCCTCGATGCTTGCAATATCTATATGTCTGGGACTATCAGGCTGTTCCTGCTCATGAAGCCGACTATGAACCAATCTTCGTTTTTCTTGATGGGCCTAACAGGTTCGCAATTTATGATCTTGTTCATTATTGCTCTCGACGATTGAGTCTGCCTCCACCAGGCGTGAAGGGTCCGGGGCTGAGGATGGTGCCTGGATGGCACTCTTTCCTCCCTGATTCCAAGATGGCCCCCAATGCATTGGACAAGGATCTGCATGTTCAGCCGCTCTCGGACCAACATCTCAAGGCTTGGTGGACTATTCCTGAAGAAGAGCCAAGACTAAAAATCAAGGAATATATGCGCGATCCATTTCTCCTCGAGGCACCTGGTCATTTCCTCAAGAATCCAGATGACAACTCAAGGACAATATGCTGCACTTTCCTGGAAATTGAGAGGGCACTCAGGGAATTTGAGGATCCACGCCAAGGACTAATTGAAGGCATCAAGCGGGCATTCAGCAAATGCGTGGGCATCCTGGGAATCCTGAGGCTAGTTGCATTTGTCCAGATCCTTAACGAGATGCAGGATGTTGGACTGGTCAAAATGCCTACACCGATTCGTGCGGGCTTGAATCTGGCATCATTAGGGGAGATGCTTCGAGATGGATTTGTATCGATGACGAAGGCTGGTAAGGCATTTTTTGACGGCATGACTTCTATAGATGATGAAGAGGATCATTCTGGGCACAGTGTAACCGGACCTGTGGTATGATTTGATGCTTCATTCTGACTGAAGCTTTCCTGCCCAGTCAGTTCTCACCAATACATAGATTGCTACGATGACAAGTAGCAGTCCAATCACTTCCACGGACTTCGTGAATGCATTGTTTAGGTCAGTCCCTCCGAGAAGCACGCTGATCCAATCCATGCCGATTCGCCCTGCCCATGCGATTGCAGTCAGAAACATTGTCTTGCCTATCAGTTGTGGCACAAACACTTTCCACATAGGGTACTTCGCTGCGCCCAGTGGCACAAGCAAGACATCGTCAGGAATAGGAGTCACTGCTAAGAACCACAAGGCCAAAGGTGTGGCGCTTGGGTATTTCTGAACGAAGTTGCGGAAGCCATTTTTCTGGTCTTCATCTATGAGTGTCCCTCCGCCATAGCCTACTAGGTAGCTAACCATTTCTCCTAGTGCCGCTCCCAATCCAGCAATAAGGCCCACTAGCCAAGGATCGAATACAAATGCATCCGGCACCAATTCCCTGAGACCGCCCAGAACGAAGGGTATCCCTACATAGGGGAAAGGCAGTAGGATTGTTGCATTTCCCAAGAATGATACGATAAATGCGCCAGGGTATCCCATCAGAAGGGAAATGTTGACTAGCCAATCATAGATGAGTTGAAGAGGGCCCAATGAATCTGGGACAACAAGTATCACTATCCAGTAGGAAAAGAGGACAGCAATAGATACCAGGAATACCTTGTCTGACAATCTCATCCGGTGAACGAACACCCTCACTCATCCAACCTGCTTGTGATAAGAACATTGTCACTTCGGGGCTGCAAAGAAACTAGGATCTCTTCTTCGCCTTCTTCTTTGCCGGGGTCTTCTTTCCTAGAGCTGCCTTCCTCCCGGGTTTAGCTTCAGGCTTTTCAAATAGAGCATCTGCCGCGGCAAGCGCGTCCTTTGCCTCCTTAGGCGTAAATTCCCCAAGGCCACCTGTCTTAGCGATTCTCACGAGGACTAAGGCATCATCGTCCTTAGGCTGCATCTCCCAAGACATCTCATAGTCAGGATGTTCATTTACAACCTGTCCAAGTAGGCTGACCCAGGCATCCTTCACATCCTCAATCTCTACATAGATGAATTCCATTAGGGGAATCGTGATCTCGACTTGAAGCACTGTGTTGTTCATGATGAAGTAGTTCTCGATGTTCCAAGGCAAAGTCCAACGCTCCGAGTCAAGGGGGTTTTTGAGGGGTTGATAAACCTGTCTGCTTCACACAAACCGGATTTGGGCAGTCTTAGGAGAATTACTTCTTCTTCTTGTCCTTCTTTTGCTTCTCTTCATCTTCCATGAGAGCAAAGACATCTGTCAGGAACTTGTCCTCTTCAGACAATTCTTCTACCTTCTCTTCCTTGACTGGCTCAGGTTCCGGTTCTGGAGCTTCAACAACCTCTGGTTCGGGCTCAGGCGGTGGCTCTGGCTCTGGAACAGGTTCCGGTTCTGGCTCTGGTTGTGGTTCAGGTTCCTCTACAGGTGGCGGGGCCTCAACCACTTCAGGTTCTGGTTCAAATCGTGCAGAGGTTTCACACAGCGAGCCTTCATCCTCTTCAGCAATTCCCAGGCCCTGCCTCTGGAGAACGGTATGGATGCTGATTGGCTTAATGGCTCCACTGTCTTCCAGTCTTAGAAGAACATCGAATGCCTCCGCATCGGTGACACCAAGAAGGCCTGCCACTTCTTCGATGATTCCAAGCAGCAAAAACTCACCATCACCGAACTTCGTATGGATGTGCTTGAGTACCTTGGCAAGCTGACCCTTTACTCGTACCTTTCTCACTATCTGGTGTGGCAGCATCCAACCATAGTTGAAGGCTGTATTTAGATTGGAAACAACCCATTCTGGGTCAAAGCAATCGACAAGGCCTGTCCATCCATCCAAGTCTGTGTGATATTGATCCTCAAAGAGTTCAACGAAGAATTGAAGACGGTCTCTCAGTCGAGCACTCATGTCGCCTTCGACAATCACAATTCCAATGATGAACTTGCCACTGTAGCTATTGAGCCTAAGACCCTGATAGTTGATCTCTTCCAATGAACCTTGGACGCCGTTCCCTTTGATCTCTCCATATACGCTTGTTATTGCTGCAATGAACCCACTGATCAAATCAGGCTGAATTCGGGTGTCTTTGAATGGGTGATAGAACACGCAGGTTCCTCTGTCTATGTATACTGCCATGAAGTGTTGAAGCATATCAAGTTCCTTGAAAGAATCAAGCTGGCGCATCAAATTTCTCTGAGCTTCGCGCTTCTTTGGCTTGAACTTCTTGCTATATCCAACCGCTACGGATCCAATTACAGCAAGAAAAAGGATAGTCATAATTCCGAGGTCACTAGAAAAGAATCGAATCATCTGCTGAAGAAAATCGAAGCCTACTTTAACATCCTGACTCTCAGCTCGTGCACTCCACCTAGTGGTTGATCCCAAGTACCATGCATCTACAGTCATATTGGATATATCTGCCTGAGGCATCGGAAATGCCCAACTTGCCACACCTTCATCATCAGTGGTATCTGCATGTGACCACGTGAGGATAGTTCCATTGCTTAATTCGATTGTCACCAAGAACTGGACGGACACAGAACCCAAAGGCATGCGCTCGGTTTGCACCGAGTTGTCGTATTCCACTAAAGCTGCAATGTTGGTTGATACACCCTCTACGGGATTCAAATCTAGAGGAGGCACTGGATGAATGATTTTGACGTATACATGGTCTTTCTCGGAGAGAGCTAGTCCGACTGTGGTGCTGTTACTGGCACAACCTGTTGCTGTGGCAGAAATGCTGAATTGGTAGCTTCCCCACTCAAGGTCTGCTCTAACGTCTGTTATGTATATGCTTGCGTCATCATAGGTCATAGGATAGTCGGTGCCGACCAGTGTGGCAACAACATTGGCCCAGCTTATCGGGACGTCGTGGTCTCTGTCATAATAGTAGACTCTGAGTCGCACTGTTTCGTTCTCATACGTGGAGTATGTTCCTAATACGTAGAAGTCTGTGTTGACAGGCCTCACGGTGATAAACATCGTGATACTGGCTGTCGTGAAGTTTGTACGTGCGAATGTAATGTTTAGTAGATGCTGGCCAAGTGATAACTGATCTGAACTCAACGTTATATCATACCAACCATTCGCATCTGGGCCAGATTCTCCCAATGGATTTGACCAGATGAATGTAGCAGTATGATTATCCAGCCAAGTGCCTGAATTATTGTCCCAGTATCTTATACTGATGGTTGGCAATGTCTGATTTAGATACATGACACTTGGAATGACATCAGGTGTATCAATATGTGTGGGGACTGGCTCTACCACCACAGGATAAAAGACAGTGGCTCCATCATATCCAAAAAGATCTGCTCTTATCTCTGCAGAGAATGAGCCGATGCCAATCATATCGGCATCGATTGTAAACGTGAAATTCATCGGTCCAGCACTCAAATCGTACGTTTTGCCGTTGATGGTCACATTCACTAGTGCAGCAGTTAGTGTGTTGAAATCTATGTCCTCATAGAGAACATTGAATGTGATTGATCCATCATTGTACAGCGTCGTATACACCCCGACGATACGGGTTCCACTTGCGTCAAGTGATGTAGGCGTTTCAACTATGTCAATTTGCATCCCCGACAGGCTTTCATTCGTGAATCCATAATTGAAAGTGAAAACACGAATTGGGTAGGGTCCCAGTCCGTCAGAACCGTTGATGAGTATTTGAAAGACTCCAACATCAATCTCACGAAGAGTATAGTTGGCACTATCATATTCTAGCCATACAACTGCGTAGTTGATTGGGTCTCCTTCATCATCAGTAAGTGTTATCGTCAACGGATCACTGTGGGTATAGTAGACCTGCATCGGACTGACTGGTGATACATCTACGTTTGTGTTGGCGATATCAATGACGAACCACATACTTGAATCGCTGGCAGTTTCATATCCCAACTTGCCAATTGTGACCAATATGCTATGGTTTCCAAGATTGTGGGTTTTGTTCAGTTCAATCCAATAGGTGCCGTTGCCAGCATCATTGAGGAAGAATAGAGTTCCGTTTATGGTGATATCCGCCTGTAGTGCCCCGGCGATTGGTGTCCCTAGATGATCAGTATAAATCACACTGAAGTTCACATTTTGAGAATAGTCGAAAGTCGTGGATGGCCATGAAGGTGTTAGAATCGTTACTTCTTCTATAATGATTATTTCAAGTGTATCATTGACTTGTGTTTCAACTCCTACCTTCCATGCGCTTACCGTCAATGGATATGTTCCTGGACCGGGAGCGAAATCTGTGCCAGTCAGATTTATCCAATAGGTTTCAGTGGCTCCATCCCAATTTAGATTCCAAAAGGTCGTTCCATCAGTAACATTGACTATTGCGCCAACTACAGGACCTGAACTAGTTGAGTAATTTACTCTAAGCTGTGCAGTTTCGACGTAGGAAATGTTATTGTCATCCCACCACACATGCATTCCATCGAGCTTGTTTGATGGCTCAACGACTGCAACTGTAATGATTGTGGTTTGATTCTCTATCGCGTAGCCTTCAGCATATACAGTGATGGGGTAGGATCCCAGTGCCCACCCTGTAGTTTCTATTGCTGCAGTCCAAGTTCCGTTGGCGTGATCCGTCATCGTATTGTTATTTGTTCCATTGTAGTAGACCACGTTAGCGTAATTTCCGTCTAGAGCCTTGGGCGCGGGTGAGTCTGTTTCATTGAAGAAGACACTGATGTCCACTGTACTGTCAGCATATCCCTCCACGTAAGTTGATGCGGCTGTTAGCATGGTTGGATAATATACTACAATCGGTATTTCCCTATACCCTGCCTCAGTTCCGTTGGTCCAGAAGAGAAGCAG
>JBHLPF010000068.1:0-3471 GCA_048939765.1 Promethearchaeota archaeon | reverse complement strand
AGAGTGCCTGAAACTGCTGGATACGCTATTGCAGTGGTCGCATTCCATTCTATTTCGGCGCCTGAGTTTTGCACGCTCCATGTGTTTGTCGTTGTTACTATTCTCTTGTACCAAAGTGTAAGGTTGTAGTTCAAGTAGACTGACTGGTTAGAGTCGAATTCTATTGCAGTCAGATTCCCAGTTCCCGCATTGAAGGTCCATGAGCCTCCTGTCAGTGCAGAGTAATTGGCATTCAAGGTGATATCTGTCGGGCTTGAATAGACGACTGGCGCTCCGTCAATTGTGCTCCATGGGACATATGTGTAATTCGTCACGCCTTCATAGGGGAGGTTCGTGCTCCAAGCCGGGAAATCGGTCCTTTTTCTTGAGGTTACAAAGGAACCAGCACTGTCCTGATTTCTCCAATAGATATCAGGATATGTGGAAAAAGCGATGTCCTCATGCAAATCACTTCCATTCATATAGACATAATATGTTGTGCCACCGCCTAGAATAAGACTCTCTCCATCCACGGTTTGATAATCCCATCCAGCACCATGATCAGACATCGCAGCGGGAGTTGTCAGACCGGTAGAGTTGTCTGTGTAATCAGATACAATGAGAAGGTATGAGATCCCTCGTGAACTTGTATTGTAGTTGTTTGTGAAATATGGGACTGAGTAGTTGATGAGCATACCTGTGTGTGACCGATTGTAGAATCCCTGAGCTAATTTATCATAATAGGTATCGCTACCAAATTCTGTTATTAAAAAGAGGTTATCTGACGGTGGAGTTGGGACGCCTATTACTACTCTCTCCGGTGCCGCCGTAATATTCTTGACATCAAGATCAGCATGATATAAAGTCCAGCCTGAAACCAAGTATTGAGATAGGTCAAGTGTGCCATTATGCGCAGCAGGTGAAACATAGGTGTTCAGAACCGATGTCTGGAGTTCTGATAATTCTCTGGACATATAGAGGACTGAGGTTTCATCCATGCCAGATCCGCCTGCTGAGGCAAATGAGTTCATATCCTTGACTCTGCGTTCTGAATCCTGCGCTCCTGCATGAGCTGTCGCATTGTTGTCGCCTGAGTAAGGAACAAGTAGTAGGACGAGGATGATGAGCGGCAATAGCATTCTTTTCATTGGGTTCCCTCTTGCGGGTGGGATTTGACTCAGCATATAGTCTGGGTTCTCGCATTCATACTCTCTTAATCTTCGAGCTCTGAAACTACACTTGTGAATCACAAAGGACTATTCATAATTTTTGTGTCCATCACAAAATGCCTGCTTCAGCTGAATATCTCTCTACAACTATGATATATCAATTAACTGCGCGTGTCACCCTACGATATTTCGTCGCTCAGAGCGCTTTGGAACCTCACCAGCTTCTTTCGCCCCATGCGTACATCTTGAAAATCGGGATCCGAGTCCAGTATCTGCTTGACGATATCACTTACCTTCTTAACAGACATATTCAGTCGATTCGCTATCTCCGCTCTGATAGCTCCTTCCTCAAGACTGAAGACAAAGGTCTTGATTCTCTCGGCATCAGTTGCATCCGGTCCTATGATCCGCCAGATGTCTCCATAGACACTGATATTCTTTGGCCAATCGGGTATCTCCATTTCAAATTGCTCTTCGAATGTATCCACAAGTAGTTGCAGATTCTCTTTATACTGAACCTTTTGCTCAGCGTAAGCAGTCAGGACTCCCGCTATCCTTTTGCCACCGTAGACGAACACCTTCTGTCCGTGAAGGCTCATCTCGAATGTAAATCCAGGAAGGTCCTTTCCCTTGAGACCCTCGGCTGCAATGCCTTCTATGGCTCTTATGATGAAGGAGTCCTGAGCTGTTGCTAGGTAGGACTTCGCAAGAATGTGTGAACGTTTCTCTATATTGTAAAGGATGCAATACCTTACTCCCTCAAGAGATCCTATGGCTTGAAGAATAAAACTAGAGTCAATAGCAATCTTTGGCTTCCTACGGGACCTAGAGTATCCTACGCCCAAAACCGCTGCCACAGCTGCAGCAAGTATTAGCTGGACAAATGGGTCACTCAAAAAGGCAAGCAATCCTGAGAGAGGTGTCTGTCTTACAGTAATCGTGATTATTTGACTTTCCTTGGCCCAAGCTGTCCTGGACCCCTCAAACTCAGCCTTAATTCGAATAGAAGTGGCTCTTTCAGGTACCTGGAATTGCGCTGTAGCATTTCCCCAGGCATCAGTGATTCCGTTTAGGGTTGTTTCATCGCTGCCGTCTTGATTGTAGACAGTGATGACAAACAGAATCTCCATCCCGGCGACTGGACTACTATCGTTGGACAGTGTGGCAGTTAGGTAGAGCATCTCTCCCTCTTCGACTTCACTAGGACTTATCCACAGCGTCAACCCGTAATCATCTTTAGGCAAAATGGAGAGCGAGATGGTTCCCTGTGCCAAGCTGCAGTCAATTGCAGTCGCCATGACACTGAGAGA
This sequence comes from Promethearchaeota archaeon, assembly GCA_048939765.1. Classification (GTDB taxonomy): domain Archaea; phylum Asgardarchaeota; class Thorarchaeia; order Thorarchaeales; family Thorarchaeaceae; genus SMTZ1-83. Next base: position 1,013 of record JBHLPF010000068.1, on the reverse strand, counting down.
GTAATCGCCAGTTGGGATTTCCGCACCAAGATGGATCTGGGAATGATAAGATTCAGTGGCTGGATTGAAGGTCATGTAATAGTCTGAACCATGAAATGACAGCACGACACTTGCCCAATGAACAGGGCGAATGTAGACCGTGTCATTAAGGTATATGCTTACTTCTAACACCTCACCTTCATACTCAACCATAGCTGACTCGGAGATTATCTCGATAGGTATTGGCATTACTTCGAAGGTCTGATTGCTGCTAGCTTCCATATGTCCAGGCTTAGATAGGCTTAGAATGAAGAAATACGAACCATTATGGAGGTCTGCATTGAGTGTGACCTCAAACTGGCCTGTTCCTAGCTGAATGTAAGCATAAGTCCCGGGCCAGTCTATTGATATGAGGTCGGGGTCTATCAATGTGGAGGTCCTTGTATCCTCGTACGTGAAATTGAAGCTATATGTCCCATTCACATAGGTGCTTCCAGAAGGTCCAATCGTCATCTGTGTTGGGATGATGACAACAATGATTGTGAATGTTGCATTGCGTGTTCTAAACCCATAGGCATCCACGGTGATGGAGCATTCCGATGATCCTAGCCCAAGTGCAGCGCCTGATACGGTCGCCTCCCAATGGTCTGCCACCCATGAAACGAGGTAATCGTAATTGCTCATGTTGATAGTTAGATGAGCTGATGCGCCTAGAATATAGCTCATATTTGTCATCAAGTATGAAGCATTGAAACTCACGGATTCGTCATAGTATATCGTAAGAGGAGTGTGATCGAGGGTGAGTGTGGCATCTGCTGCAGTCACATTCAGAGTGATGAAGATGGTTGTTGTTTGGTATCCAAATCTAGTGAATGTGATGTTGATTGAATGCACTCCGAGATCTATGTACGGCCCAAAACTTGTGTTATAGATGCCCGCCCCAATATGATTGATCGCAGTTGTAGAGCCAAGAAGTGTTACCTCGACAATTGCATCGATGATTGCACTGCCATTTGAAGAATCCACATCTATCT
>JBHLPF010000067.1:0-11254 GCA_048939765.1 Promethearchaeota archaeon | reverse complement strand
TGCTGAACTGAATGGTTCTAAGAGCTTGGATTGGGACTCAACAAACAGCCGATGGTACTTCTCGGAGTCTGCAGCATCTGTATTGAAGGTCGGATATTCCATAATCTCAGCTTCTGAATCTGGCTACGGTCTCACCGGCTTGACGCAGACTGCTTCAAATGTATCCATTATTTGGGATCTCATTGTGGTTCGTTCTTATTCTGTCATTGACAGTCGTGTAAACGTCACAGACTCAGTAGACATCGATGTTCTTCTAGAGTATGAGTTTGATGACTCCATTGTCGACAATGGAACTGTTACTATCAATCTAGTCAGTGCGACCCATCAGGGTTCAGGCATATGGCGTATCAGTGAATCTAGAAGCAGTGTATTGAGTGTCATCTATGACTCAGTGAGTTGCAGTGGCAACACCCATGGCATTTCATTGGTAAATCAGAACTCTCAATCTCAGACCATTATCTGGGATCGTGTTTTGGTGAGTGGATACAGCGTGACGGGGAGTCATGTTAACGTCGATGACTCGGTTGACATAGATGTCACTCTGGTGTTCGAGTTTGACAGTTTTCCAGTGACATCTGGGAATGTGACAATCAATGGGATTTCTGCCGCTCCTCAGGGTGCTGGGGTCTGGCGCATCTCTCAGACGCGAAGCACAGCCCAAGGTATGACATTTGATACCGTTGCATGCTCCAACAATCTATACGGAATCACGACGGTCAACCAGAATGGGCAGTCCCAATTGGTGATTTGGGATCAAATTGTAGTGGTGTCATACACAGTACTTGATAACAGAGTGAATGTCGGAGCCACCGTTTCTATTGATGTATTACTGAACTATGACTTTGATGGATCTGACGTGACAGATGGAACCGTGAGTATCAACTTAGTAGCAGCCCAATATATCGGCAGTGGAGTCTGGCGAATCAACGTTTCTGAGATTGTTGTAGGAGATATCCTGTACAATTCTGTAGCAGCTTCGGGTAACACCTATGGAATAACTAATGTGGACCAGAATGGTCAATCTCAGCTGGTGATTTGGGATCAGATTGCAGTCCGCTCTATAACTGCATCAGATAACCGTGATGACGTTGCGAGTACAATCACCGTCTATGTCACACTTGAGTACGAATACAATGACGAAGATGTGACGGATGGTTCTATGATTGTCAACACTGTGTCCTTTACATATACAGGAGCTAACGGAATCTGGTCAACTGACCGAAGCCGGAGTATTGTGACAAATGAAACCTATGACTCCGTATCTGCATCAGGGAACACTCATGGAATCAGTTCCATCGACCTGGGCGGTGCATCAACAACCATCGTCTGGGACAGAATCAGAGTCCTCACCACTACAGTTGATTATGACAGGCTGAGCACTGATGCAACAGCCAGAATCATGGTGACTGCTGAACTGGAGTACGATAATACACCACTCGGGGCTGGAGATAGCCTCTTCCTGGATGACTCCCTCATGACTTGGGATGGTGGAAATGGCTGGTTCTATTTGGATGTGAGTCAATCATCGGTTGGACTGTGGAACTACTACGTAAACAGTTCAGGAGCCTCCGAATCCAACTATGTCATCTCAGCAATCAATATCATGGGCTTGTCCCAAGACGTGATCTGGGACAGACTACTCTTCACAATCACCCCTGATTCCACCTCAGTATTTGACTACACAGATGTCAGCTTCACACTCGACATATTCTTCGATTATGACAACTCTGCATGCACGACCTATCTTGTGGAGTTAGGTCGTAACGGTACATATTGGAAATCTTTCACTTCTATCAATGTATCACAGTTCATTGACAATAACGCCGACACGACATACCAGTACACGATTCAGGCCGTGGTTTCTGAGAGTGCCTATGGTGTCACAGTCTTCACAAGCAATACTGTCGAAGTATCATGGACAACCCCAGCAAACTTTGCACCATTCAATAATGGTGCTCCAACATTGGTGAATCCAGATGATACTGACAACTTGTACTCAAGACTCAAGTTATACTTCATCACATCTTCAATCGTGGATTACGATGGCATTGGCGATGTCAACTATGTGGAACTTTCATTATGGGATAATTTGAGATTTCTTGAAGTTTGGCGAGTTCGATATACTGCAGCGACTCAATCCTTCTCTATTGAAGTAGGGTCTGAGTATATTCAATTATCTTCAAGCAGCACCTTTCTAGAATTTGGAGCTCTGCTAAATGTTACGTGGCACATTAAGATCGATTGGGATCACTTTGATCTACAAAATGTCGATGTGCATCAATATGTGATAGACGGGTTAGCTGTTTCTGATTCAGATTGGTTTGAAGTAAATTGGGATGTTGAAACCCGTTTAGATTACAGCATAATGCCATCTCTATCAGATGACCGCGGTGATCTAGATACTGTCGACCTACAAGCATCGGGCACTATTGTTTACTATAACTCACTTCTTTCGCCCCCAACTAATGAAACCGATATCTGGGTGATTCACGACTTTTCTGGTTCGTGGTCTGGAAGTATCAATGCCATTGGTGAATTATCAGTAACAGGAATTGGTTCATCGTCCACAGTAAGATTGAACACTTACACATTCAAGATTGTTGAAGCTGGTTCAGGATCTGCAAGTGCTGATCTGTTCTATGCTACCAGTCCTACTAGTACATTCATCACTGATCGTATCGAGTTCTATGTTTCAGGAGCGGATGATTCCCGAATCAATATCAAGGAGATGGGTGATGTCTGGTGGAGTGCGCGCTATCAATATGATAGCTCTGATATTCAAAGTGGATTAACAGCGTATCTCAACGGAATTAAACTCCTTTCATGGGATGTGACAAACAGCCGTTGGCATTATCAAGAAACACGTACTACTGCAACGAAAATTGTATACCAAATTAGTGGTGCAACAGAATCTGATTATGGCATCGCTAATTGGATAGATAGTACAACTAACCAAACTATCATCTGGGATTCACTTATAATTTCAATAACTGACCCGATAGATCAGCGCACGAATGTAGGTACAAATGCCACTGGCATAACAGTTAGTGCAATATATAGCTATGATAGTGCACCATTTGATGGGACCATTCTCTTGGACAATACTACATTCCAGTTTTCAAGTGTCCATAGGCAATATTACACCGCTGCTTCAGCTTTCGGAGACACGCACGGAATTGACGCCATTTCTGTTAACGATCAAACATGGTGCATCTGGGATCAGATAGAAGTCGCTTCGATAATTTCGAATGTTACCTACCTTGATCCAAACGAGTATGCAAGAGTACAAGTGTACCTTCTCTATGATTTTGATGATGCACCGGTTCAAGACGGCAATTTCAGTTTGAAGTTCGAGGATCTAGTTCATTTAGCTGATGGCATTTGGGAGGTCAATGTTACTCGGTTATCCTATCAAATGATCAATTTCGACACGCTGACTACCTGTGAAGATCCTATCTTTGGGATTACTCATTTTGATTTATACGGTAATGACTTGGCTGTCTATTGGGATCGATTGGAATTCTATCATTCCTCTGCTGCTGACTCAAGAATAAATATGGGCTCATCTGGATTCTCACTTTGGTCAGTGCGGTTAGACAACGCTGGAATTGACATCACATCAGGTATAACAGCGACGGCCACAGGGTCTGTCCCATTGACCTATTTGGACGGTTTCTGGCGAGCATCTCATTCAAGTGATGTTGTGGGTGATCAAACATTTGCAATAGTTTCTGCGTCTCTCGAAGGTATCGATTTCTTCATCACTAACACAAGCGATGTGACGATAATCTGGGACAGAATTCAAGTTCTCTCATTATCTGCAAGTTCCACCAATCCTGTTATCGAGGAATTCATCATCATAAGTGCCACTCTTTCATACGAATACGATGGGATAGAAGTGACAGATGGTGTGGTTACTCTGTGGGATGAGGATAGTCAGATTACAATGTCTTACAATGTAACTGGCGGATTTTGGTCTGCCAATATTACAAAGGTCGAGGAACGAGAATATACATTCTACGTGGAAGCAGTATCTGGAAACCAATATGGAATCACCCAGTTATCATCAGGCGGACCTCAAATCACAGTAGAATTTGTGCCTCCACCGCTGCCCCGGCTCACTCCAATGACGATAGCCGGAATAAGTGGCGGCGTTGTAATCCTTATCATCATAAGTGCGGTAGCTATCCGCCGAAGGTACTATGTGGAAGTGCCGCCCGAAATCAAGCAGATTAACGCAATCCTGAATGCGATGGAAAAGGAGGAGAAGATCGAAGAAATCGATGTTAAGACAGCTGAGCAGAGTCTATTGGATTTACTTGAACCAGGACTATTTGAACTGGGACTGACTCTGGGAGAAATTGTTGATGCCGATTTCGAGAAGGTTCGCATTCCTGAGCCCGACATGGAGATGGTGGAGGCTCTGGAGGAATTCGAGCTTCCAGAACCTGAAGAAGAGGAAGAGGAAGAAGTAATTGTAAGAGAGATTCCAAAGCCTGAGAGCACTGGCGAATTCGAAGAGCTAGATATAGCTGCCGCCACAGACATTGAGGCTGCCGCGGATGAAGCATTAGCTTTGATGCTAGAAGAAGTCCGAAAGATCAAGGATAAGAGCGGAGTAAAGGTGCCTCTCAGCAAGGATGACTGGATAGAGAAGCTACCATCCTCTGTCAAATCAATGTTCTTCGAAGAGGAACTGAGAGAGCTTGATATTCCTGACATTGAGCAGCTGGCAAAACTAAGCCCTGAAGAGGTAGAATCACTTCTTGACTCGATATCAGCCGCTCAGAAAACTGATGCCATTGACGTCAAAGAATCCCACGTTGAGATTGTTGAAGCGCTGAAGATCAAGTTCGATGAGATCGAAGAAGAAGAGGAAATAGACGAAGGCGCTCAGAAGAAGAGACTAATCCGGACTCTTCCAGCTTTCGTTATTGATCACTTCAAAGAGGCTTGGCTAGAGAACTTGTCCATCGACGAATTGAATGAATTGACACAACTCACAGAGGCTGAACTCAAGACAGTAATAGATACGCTAACTGAAGCAAAGGAATCAGCAATAACAGAACCACCCAAGGAAACTGCTGCCGAAGAAATCGACTTCGAAGAAGAATTGGAACGGCTCGAGCTTGTGGATGACACAGTCGAAGATACAGAGGTTGAAGCCCTTGATGACACAGAAGTAGTTGAGGAACCAGCAGTCGAGGAAATTAAGGACCTCGAAGTTGATTTGGAGCCTGACGAAAGCAGTGCTATAGAGGAAATGTGGAAACTCGATTTTGAAGAAGTGAGCGAACGCGAAGAAGAACCAAGTGATCTCGATGCGGAAGAAGAACTGCCAAATGTTGAAGATGAAGACCGCACGAGTGATTGACATCAATCACATCAGAACGACTAAATACCACCTCGAGCAAAGCGAATTGACTGACAATGACCCGTTCAATGGTTACGCCAGATAATCTCTTAGTTCTCATCAAATGAGGGGTGAACTCATGGAGTCAGTGTATGTCATTGGTGCTGGAATGACTGCTTTTGGTAATCTTGAAGAGTCACTGGCAGAACTGGCAGAGAAAGCATCTTTCGAGGCCATGAAGCAATCAAACTGTCTTGACCAAAGAGTCGATCATCTAGTGGTAGGATCCCAAAACCCCGATGAGTTTGTGGGCATGGGCCATCTCTCTACTCTTCTAGCCGACAGATTGGGAATTGTACCTGCTGGAGCAACACGTGTGGAGACTGGTCCTTCGTCGGGTTCCAGTGCATTCGAAGTTGCGTACACAATGATAGCTTCCGAGTACTCTGACCTAATACTAGTGGTCGGAGTGGAGAAGATGTCAGAGGTGAATCAAGGAGCCGCATCCAGGATTCTCTCCAAAATGATGTCATATGAGAATGAAACTCGATATGGTGCCACCCCGACAGCATTGGCGGCCATGATTGCCCGAAGATACATGCATGACTATGGCCTAGCTCGTGATGATCTATCATTGATCCCCGTCAAGGCTCATCGAAATGGGGCCAAGAACCCTCTAGCTCACTTTCGAAAGGAAATCACGATTGAGGACGTGAAGCCATCCCGGATCGTGGCTGACCCCCTCACACTATTCGATTGCAGTCCAATCAGTGACGGGGCTGCATCCATTGTGCTTGCCTCAGAAGACTGTGTGAAAAACCTCGGTGTCAAGGACCAGGCTGTCAGAGTCCTTGGCCTTGGTCATGGAACTGACCATCATGCAGTTCAGCATAGACTGTCTCTGACATCTCTCAGTGCAACTGTTATTGCTGCTGAGAAAGCCTTCCAGATGGCAAATCTCTCACCAAAGGACGTTGATGTCTGTGAACTCCATGACGCATTTTCGATTCTTGAATTGGTGAACATGGAAGATGTCGGTCTTGCGAGTAGAGGAGATTCTATTGAACTTGTAAGAGAAGGGCGGACTGAGGTATTTGGAGACATCCCGGTAAACACCACTGGGGGCTTGAAGGCACGAGGTCATCCGACCGGAGCCACAGGAATTGCCCAGATTCATGATATATACAACCAACTCGTCGGAGTAGCTCCTAAGGGCCTACAGGTTGATTCTCCGAGAACTGCACTCACACAGAATATTGGTGGCTTTGGCAATAACATGTGCGTTGGACTCTTTGGCATCTAGCTGCATCGTCCATCCAAGATTGTCTTATTAGAAAATTCAAGATTTTGACTTCAGAACAGGCTCAAGACTGGATGTGCACAAGGTCTAGTCATGTTCAAGGGACCAAACAGATTGCTGTCTTTCCTGTTTCTAGAGCTCGAATGACAAATCGAATGGAGAATATCTAAAGATGCCTGAAGGCCTAGCAGTACTAAAGTGGGATGACGAGCTTGGACCAATAGTGACTGCCAGGACGCCAAAGAGGCTCAAAATAGGATTGGATCCTACTACTTCGATGAGGGCATATGGAATAGCCACACTTGGAGAAACAAAGGAGTCACAGAAGCCGGGCTTTAGCTCATTAACATTCGATGAATTCAAACTTGCAGTCTATTACGGTGGACTGAACATGCATCTCAAAGGATTGCCATCAATGGTATTCCTTGTTCTGACTCCAGAGGAAGACCCTGATGTCTACAAGGATGCTCTGCCAGAGATAGCGACTCAAATATTCCTCAATGCGGAGAATGATGCATACGAGAAAATGGTGCCACCACTATACAAGCAGATCTCCAGGTACACTCAGATGACTGCTGAGCAGCAACAAGCAGCTGTCCTCACCGACCCTATCAGGAGAGGGATTATCCAGATATTGATGAAGAATGGAACTGTTCAGTCAGCCGACCTTGAACAGGTAATCTTTGATGAGATTGGTAAGAAGATAGATGTTGACATTGTTCTTCGCCCTCTCGTAAAGATGGGCATAATTGCTACAGGCTGGGTTGAGGGTCTCTCTTCTGAAGTGATCTACTTGACTAGAGCCCTTTTTGTTCTACGTACAGTTTCACATGATATCGTTCGAGCAGTCAAGGAAAGTGATTTTCCAGGAGATGTAGCAGAGAGCTATCTAGAGTCCTCGAAAGAGTATCACCGTGAGTATGCAGTAAGACTGAGACATGATCTGTTCAAGACGGTCTGGTCTGATGCGGAAGAGATTGGGAAACACATGCTTGATTTTGATACCTACGATCTGATTCAAGTTCTCAGAAGAGGTCCTATTGAGATGAAACAGCTTCCTGAACTGATTGAATTGTCAACTGCAAAGATCAAGAAGAGACTGTCAGTTCTTGAAAAGGCAAACATCGTTACAAGAATAAGCGATGGACACAACAATGAGCATGTGGTACTCAAATGCAATCCAGAAGTCGTCACAGTATACCCAGAATGGCTGATTCGGAGAACTGTAGACCAGTATAATTCTGAAGTAATTGCTAGCCAACAAGCCATGCACTACCTGGAAGTCTTGAAGCAATCTCATCCCAGCCAGGCAACGCTTCTTGCAGAATTGGAATAGGAAGCGTGCTGCAATGATTCGAGAGATTCATATCTTCAAAGAAGGACAAACTCTGTTCAAAGATGTCATAGTGGAGAATAAAGATCTCGACACTGATTCAGTAATGACGGTTGTTGCAAGCTCAGCTCAGAACCTGCAGGAGTGGAAAATCGATAGCACAGAGATTAATCGTTATCGCTTTGTCTACATGAATTCTCATGGCGCCCAGTTCATTGTGACCATGGACCGTCAATCATCTCTTCAGAAAGTAAACGAGGCAATGATGAGTCTTGTTTCTAAGTTCATGATGGTCTTTGAGCCCACACTTGAAAGCGATGAGTGGAGAACCACAGACTTTTCACCATTCGAAATTGGATTCCGAAAGATTGTGGGAACCATTCCTGTGAAATTGTGTTTGGCGGGACATGGTGGCACTGGCAAGACCACCCTCCTTGAGTTGGCTACACTTCCATCACGTGGACCGCCACAGGAATACGTACCGACTTTTTTCGGGGATAAGGCGCTGTTGAAAGCTGATTTCGATCCCTACATTTTCAGCATTTTTGACTTGGGTGGACAAGACCGATTTGTCCAAGAGTGGGGCAAGATCATCCGTTCCGGCAGTCTTGTCTTCATCATTACAGATTCAACAGAGGCAAACATGGAATGGACCAAGCGCATAGCATATCCTGTCCTAAAATCCGAATTACCCTATGCGCGGGCAGTGGCAATTGCCAACAAACAGGACTTGCCAGGTGCACTCTCTCCTGAGGAAGTTGCCAGTAAGCTGGGAGTTCCTGCTTATGGTATGCAAGCCAATCAGCTAGACTTTAGGGAAAGCTGGTTGGAACTAATCAGAGCACTAGCCTTTGAGGAACTGGACTTCAAAATCGTTGGAGAAATAACGGAGACTGAATGAAATGGGATTGTTTGATAAGTGGCGACGAAAGAAACCCAAACCTACGACAGTCTCAAAGCCTCCGGATACATGGAAATCTGCATCTGAGCTTTCCTCAGATGACACAATAATGCCTGCCAATCTTGAATCGATCAAAACACTTCTTGGTGAATATAGCGACCTTGTAGAAAGACGTGAGGCTCTCTCAGTTGAGAGGGAGAATCTAACGCTGAGATTGGAAAGGGGTGAGATCGAAGCAACTGAGTTCCGTAAAGAGCTCATGTCGAGGATTCAAGAAGCTGCAAGAGTTTCAGAAAGTCTAAGAGAAACTTCAGCTAGACTTTCCGAACTTGGCTATCGCGGTGCTCTACGATGAAGTGAATATCAATGTCGGGCAGAGAGATCGGAGAGCAAAGGTACCGAAGCCTCACAGTTAACTGCGATACTAGAACACACAAATCCCAAAGACAGCAAAGACTACAAACAGGAAGGAAGATAGCTTGGTCAAATCTATAGAAGAAGTAATGCGCTTTCTAGAGAATTACACACTTGCTTGGCATCACTGGTTGATGCTCTTGTCTCTACTGAAACTCGGGGGAAGTGGAACCAAGGCACAGATACTCCCAGTCTACAGAAGGGAAGGTTTCTCTCCACATGCTATCCACAAAGTCTTCCAGACAGACCTGGTGGATTTGGGCGAGGCAATCGAAGTCGAAGGGGGTATTGAAAGCCTTACGAATAGGAGCACAATATCTCTCTCAGACGATCCCAAGTTCAGAGCTTTCCTAAAGAGGCACGTGAAGCCTGTTCTGAGCACCCTGAAGACAAAGACTCAGAAGTAGAGTGACAGAAACCTTTTCACTGACGTGATTCAGTTTTTTCATGTGAAACTGAATTGAAGATACAGGCGTCACGTTGTAGGACGTGTGAAAGAGCCATTGTTCCTCCACGCGATACTTGTCCATATTGTGGGAAGAGAGCAGGGGACATGGTTTCGTTGCAACTGAAGAGTCAGGGAACAGTTGTCAGTTTCACAACCCTCCAAATGCCTCCAGAGGGATTCAGTCCACCGTTGACAATGGCTCTTGTTGAACTCGAACATAAAGCGGTGGTCCTATGTCTTGCAAAGGACCAGGATGCCTCTTCGCCAGAGATTGGAAACAATGTTGACCTCTCATTCGACGCTGAAGAAAGGTTCCGATTTCAGATCATTTCGTGAGCGGCAAATTCGCTACGCATTTAAGTGAAACTCCAGCTCCTGCACTCAGTGGCCATCATGACTGACTACCTTAGTGACACGTTATGGACCGATGACGAGCTCGCTTTTAGAAAAGAGGTCAGAGCTTTCTGTCAAAAGGAGATAGCTCCAGTAGCAGATGAGATAGATAAAGGCCCATACCCACGAGATTTGATCCGCAGAATAGGTGAGGCTGGTTACATGGGTGTCCATCATGCGAAAGAAGTTGGTGGATCAGCAAGAGGACTGTCTTACGAGATTATTGTGGCTGAAGAGGTATCGAGTATCAATGGAGGTCTCGATATGGCCCGCATGGCATCAGCTACGCTTTACGGTATGCCAGTCAGTAGGTTTGGCACAGATGAACAGAAGAAGAAGTACCTGACTCCCATAATCAAGGGGGAGAAGATTGGCTGTATTGGAATAACTGAACCTGACGTGGGCTCGGATACCGCTGGAATGAAGACAAAAGCTGAGAAAGATGGTGATGATTGGATACTGAATGGAGAGAAGAAATTCATCACCAATGGTAGCGTCTCGGATTACATGTGTGCGTTTGCTATCACCGATCCCAGTGTCAAGTCCAAGAATGGCATGAGTGCATTCATAGTCGACACAAAGAGCGATGGTTTTTCTGTTGTACAAGACCATGATCTGCTAGGTATGAAGTCGGCTAGAGTTTCCTGGTTGAAGTTTGAAGATGTGAGAGTTCCTGGCGAGATGATGCTGGGTGAGTCTGGTCAAGGCTTTCACATTTTGATGGATGAACTAGACAGCGAGAGAACTGCTATAGCGGCCGAGGCAATTGGCTATGCAAGGACTCCATATGAGATAGCAGTCAAGTACTCGAATGAGCGTGAACAGTTCGGAAGACCGATCCGAGCTTTTGAGGGTGTGAGTTTCAAGATTTCAGATATGGCAACAAAGCTTGAGGCTGGACGAGCGCTGACCCTGACAGCTGCACGCGCGTATGATCGAGGCAAGAATATCACCAAGCTTGCATCAATGGCGAAGCTCTTCACCACAGAGTCTGCAATACAAATCACAAACGAGGCACTTCAGATACTTGGAGGCGCTGGGTATACAACCGACTATCCTATTGAACGCTTTCTCAGAGATGCTCGACTCATGACAATCGGTGGAGGCACAGT
>JBHLPF010000001.1:125828-127759 GCA_048939765.1 Promethearchaeota archaeon | reverse complement strand
TCATCTAATACAAGGGTGTCAATAGGAGGAATACTCGGCTGTGAATACAGTACGAATCCAACCCCGGCTCCAGCAATAACAATGATGATGATTAGGACGCCATAGGCTTGATTTCGCTTCATACGGATGCTATCTCCCTCTCACGCGTGGAATCTCTCTTCCAGTAAGGCTTTGAATTGCCCCAAATAATAGTTAGGATAATCAATAGAACAGTTTCCTTACATATTAATTGACCGCAGGACTGAAAGATTAAGAGATGAGTTGATTATACTCTTCTAAAATGGTTCCGTCTTTCAGTGAGGGGCTTTAAGAATCAGATCGGAGCAGGGTGCATCAGGCTCTGAGTTCTCCTCCAAGGGATTCTCATAGAGTCTGATCTCCTTCATTTCAATACAATATTTGAGAGGCCTGAGATCCACTCTCTTCAGTTGATTGGTACTCAAATCAAGTCCCTTCAGATCACCAAGTGTTCCAATAGGTGCCAAGTTGACTTCTTCTAGCTGATTCTTCGCCAAAAATAGCCTCTCAAGTTCAGAACACGTGTTCAAAGGAAACAAATTGATTGATTTGATGTCATTTTCCCGAAAATCCAGTATTTTTCATCTGAATCTGTTTCAAAATGGGATGACTGACCATCGGATGTAGTGTATTCCAGTCGAGTCGTGTCTACAAGATCTTCCTCATGCTATTACAGATCTCTCAGTTTCAGCATCTTTTCCTCAGTTGGATTGTGGACAACGCCCTTGTCCGTGATTATTGCTGTGACTAGCTCTGGTGGTGTGATATCAAATGCAGGATTGTAGACCTTCGCATCCGGGACCGTTACGTATTGGCCATTGATGATTCTAATCTCATCTGGGTCACGTTCTTCTATCACAACATCCTCAACATTGGTTTCCCAGTCAATTGTCGACATTGGCACCACAGAATAGAATGGGATGTTATGATATTTCGCCGTGATTGCCATGGTGTAAGTACCAATCTTGTTGATCACATGACCCGTTCTAACAATCCGGTCAGCACCAACTACACAGCAGTCAACACGGCCCTCCCTGAACACAGTTCCAATCATTCCATCCGTGATGAGAGTTGTGTCAATATTGTCCTCCATGAACTCGAACACCGTGAGTTTGGCACCCTGTTGTCTTGGACGAGTTTCTGCTGCATAGACCTTGATGTCGCCGTCATATTTCTCATGGGCTACCCTGACCACAGCACCCACAGTGCCTAGATGTACAGTTGCCAAAGAGCCTGCATTGCATATTGTCTGAATGGTAAATCCAGGTTTTATCACGGAAAGAGCTTGCTCACCCATACTTCTGCTCATCCGGACGTCTTCCTCGGCAATCTCCTTGCCCTCGGCAATCAGTTTCTTGACTATATCATCTGCGCTACCTTCAGTTTCCTTTGCGACTCTCAACATTCTGGCCGTGGCCCAAGTAAGGTTCACTGCTGTAGGCCGGGTATTCAATGTGACAGCTGCTTTCTCAAGAAAGGCAACGAGCTCGTCCTTAGTCTTGGCTTTGCTCTCGATTGCTGCCAAAGCCATGCCCATTCCTGCAGCGGCACCAATGGCGGGCGCACCACGAATCTCCATTACCTTGATCACACGTGCCATTCGTTCATGACTGGAGGTAATAATATGCGACTTCTCAAGTGGGAGTTTCGTCTGATCTATGAGTCTGACCTCGTTTGTATCATCTAGCCATTCAATCGTCCTTTCCATCTTTTACTCCTCTCAAATGCTGTTTCAACAGGGTTTCTAGGATGCTAATAATCTTCTCAGTGACCGCCTGAATCTCAGGAGTAAGTCCCTCACCAAACTCGATGCTTCTTGGTTGAACCCCCAACAAGATAGTGTGTGCTCCTGTGCGGTCTTCTAGATATTGCATCAGCAGGGATGGGGGCATTCTATGAGTGCTGATTGTAAC
>JBHLPF010000001.1:0-125728 GCA_048939765.1 Promethearchaeota archaeon | reverse complement strand
ATAGTGTGTGCTCCTGTGCGGTCTTCTAGATATTGCATCAGCAGGGATGGGGGCATTCTATGAGTGCTGATTGTAACACTCCCGATTCGTTCCTTTGTCACAAGTTCAATATGACCTGGTGGCTTGAGCATATCTGCCGCATCCACCATAATGACCCTCTCAGCACCGAATTCCGCCAGATTACTCGCAAAGGCTTCGGGTACCGAACCGACGTTCTCAACTAAGAGATTGGGACCCTGTATGTGCTTCAGTCCATTTACTATGACCAGACCTAGACCATCGTCAGTCCTTAGGTCATTTCCAACCCCTAATACTGCGATTTTCTTGGCGCCAGTAATAAAGTCAGCTAGTCTTTCTTGAATTTGTAGGTAGGTCACATCTGTTCTCACAGACGAGTATGCTATAGTTCTTGCCGTTGCCCGAAACTTAGACGATTATGGACATTACATTCCGTGATCGATGTTCGGTTCCTGCTTCGTTAAGGCTGCTTTTTGCATATTCTAGGAATTTACATCAAGTCTTACGGCCTCTCCACAGGCAGTTCACGTCCCCGACCAACTGACGGTGACAGCAGAAGAATCCTTAGACTTGGCTCTCGTCCTAGACTCCTCTAAATCCATGGTCCTCTTCTTTGTATATAAAGTCCTAGAGCTATACTCAAAGATATTCCCAAGAAGTATCCACCTTTGTCCAAGTTTGAAGTAGCTGTTTCCAACCCCATGTCCTGTCGAAAGTCTTTTCTCTCTTCTAAAACGGGAAGAGTCCTTAGACGTGAACAAATTGTCGGAAGAGAATGGTGAAGCCCCGGATTTCCTAGAACCAGAAGACCTCGAAGAAGAGGATATTGTAGAGGAGCCAGAGGAAGAAGAGCCAGCTGACACCATTTTCACCAATGGAAAGGGGTATGTTGCAAAAGAAGAGGCAGACAGAATATTCCAGCAGGGATTCTATGGCACGCGTCTCGATGACGGTAGGTTGGAGCTTGAGCCTGTAGAGATACTACATCTGTTTGAGCGAAAGCGAATTACTGTCAAGACATCTGCTGGCGACTCTATTAGTGCCAAGGACATAGTGAACGGGCTCCGGGATACAGACCCAGACCTCTGGATTAGGTATTTGGTCTTTAGAGACCTGAGAAGTAGAGGCTACGCTGTACGCCAAGGATTTGGTGGTGGTATTGGTTTTCGAGTTTATGCCAGAGGTGAAAGACCTGGGGATGCAACAGCCAATCAGTTGATTTACGTCTTGAGAGAAGGAGAAGCAATCTCTCTCCATGACCTAGACAAAGTGACCGAAACTGCATCAGCCTCGAGGAAGAAGCTGGTATTCGGACTGGTTGATCAAAACGGCGAGGTCAATTACTATAGGGTGGCTCAAACCACCCTCCAAGATCGAAGTGGTGATGCTAATTGAGTGAAGAATGGTACGATGATGAGGAAGAACTTGCACAGGAGATCATCACCTTAGAGGCATTCTTTGATGAGCGTACAATGAGTGTTCACTTGGTTGAGAATAATCCACCAAGAGCAAAAAGAGGGGCTCCGGGAAATTGGGAATTGGTGGAACTCTCAGAAAGGTTACTCACCTATGAAGAACTGGATGTGCTTGCAGAAGCTATCATTGAAACAGCCCAGAATGATAGGAAATCATTTATTGAGATAGAAGAGCATGGCGCAGCGGTAGTACAACTCAGAAACCTGAGGATAGCAATTGCTCGACGGCCCTTTGCGGATAAGATGGAGATCTCTGCAATACGTCCAATTGTGAAATTGAGCCTTGATGATTATAATCTCGATGCCAAACTGATGAATAGGCTGGAAACCAGGGCTGAGGGTATTCTCATCTCAGGCTCACCTGGGTCTGGAAAGAGTACCTTTGCAGCTGCATTAGCTGAGTTCTATAGCAGCAAAGGGAACGTCGTCAAGACACTTGAACAGCCAAGAGACCTACAGGTCGAGGAGGCGATAGTACAGTACTCTCCTCTGGACGGCAGCATGGAGAAAGCCGCGGATGTCCTCTTGTTGGTACGTCCCGACTATGTTGTCTATGATGAGCTGCGAAAGAACAGTGATTTTCAAGCCTATTCAGACCTCAGATCAGCAGGCGTTGGGATGGTGGGAGTTGTGCATGCCGGGTCTGCAATAGATGCGCTTCAAAGGCTGATACTTGGCGGGAGAGTTGAGTTGGGACAGGTTCCGAGCACAGTAGATACGGTGGTCCATATCGAAGATGGGGGCGTGGCGAAAGTTTCCTCACTCTCACTAAAGGTGAAACTACCAACTGGAATGAGTAGTTCTCAGAGAGACCTTGCACGACCTGTTGTGGAAGTTCGAGACTTCGAACAGGGCGTGTTGGAATATGAGATGTTCTCATTTGGTGGCGAGAAAGTAGTAGTACCAGTCAGAGGAGTCATTACACCCATGCGTCGGGGTGAGAGAGTGGCCCGGGGAGCTCCCGGGGAGCCTGTACCTGTTTCGGTCAGCTATAGCAAGAAGAAGGTCACACTTGTTGCAGGCCGGAAATATGCAAAACAGAGAGTAGAAGTCTTTGCCGACGACATCTATCTCCTGACAACTGTTATTGGTCGCAACGGAGAGAGTGCCATTCGTATCAAGACACGCCAAGGCAAGTCAATTGTGGACGCGCTCGAAGAGGGTGCCAAGATAACAGCAAAGGTTGCAGATTGATTCTTGCTGCAAAAGCTTTAACAACGAACCTAGCACTCGAACCCTTTCAAGGGCCCGTGGCCTAGTATGGATAGGGCACTTGCCTCCTAAGCAAGGCGTCCCAGGTTCAAATCCTGGCGGGCCCGCCACTTCTTGTTCCAAAATATCCAAATCCTGCAATGTTACTTCTAGATATGGAGATAATTGGATGAGTGATGAAGATCACCCGCCCTATGATTTCTTACCCGGGCTAGACCTGAGTGAAGCCTTCTACAAGGAGGCTGTGAAGCCTGTCTTGGACGAGCATTTTCCCGAGTTGGTATATTCAGCTGCTAGAATAGGCTCTGGATCTGACGTTTTGGGATTTGATACTCCGCAGTCAATGGATCATGGCTGGGGACCTAAACTACAGCTATTCTTGGTGGAATCTGACTATGATTTTCTCAATGACGATGTCAATGAGATTCTGCGTCATAATCTACCATATGAGATACGCGGATTTCCTACTAACTTTGGGTATCATGATGATGGTAGTACTGATATGATTCCTATAGACAATGGACCGGTCAACCATGGAGTTCAAATCAATACTGTCAGTGCGTTTTTCATCGAATACATCGGCTTCAACCCAAACGAAGACCTACGTGTCATAGACTGGTTGGTGCTTCCACAACAGATGCTCCTAAGTATCGCGAGCGGGCGAGTCTTCCATGATGGCTTAGGCAAACTGGAGCCTATAGTGGCTAAACTGGAATACTACCCCTATGACCTATGGCTGTATCTGTTGTCAAACCAGTGGGAGAGAATAGCACAAGAAGAGGCGTTCATGGGTCGATGTGGTCAGGTTGGAGACGAGCTTGGCTCGCGGATTGTTGCCACACGGCTAGTCCGTGACATCATGAGACTCTGTTTCCTGATGGAACGAAAGTACGCACCTTACATCAAGTGGTTTGGAACAGCCTTTTCCAAGTTAAAGAGCGCGCGAACTCTCACACCGGTCTTTATGCAAATCATGGATGCCAATACCTGGCAAGAACGACAGGGCTATTTGACAAAAGCCTACGAGGAAATTGCCAGGATGCATAATGAACTCGGCATCACCGAGCCTCTGAAAACTCAGGTATCACCGTTCCACAATCGTCCATTCATGATAATTCAAGCAGAAGATTTTGCTGATGCCATACATGCAAAGATTGAGAATGATGAGGTAAAGGGGCTGCCGAAGTATTTGGGCAGTATTGATCAATATGTTGACTCGACAGATGTACTGTCGTATACGGAGAAGTTTCGTAGATTCTGGTCGATGTATCAGTAGATCTACTTCTTCAGAATATAGACTCCGTCCTCTTTGCCTACGTGTACCTCATCCGTCATACCAATGAACAAGCCGGTTTCAACCACACCCGGAATCATCTTCAGGTCAGTTGCTACTCTAGCTGGATCATTGATTGGCTCCGGGAATTTGAGATCAATAATGAAGTTGCCATTATCAGTCACGACCGGTCCCATCTTCTTTTGAGCCTGTCTCACAGTTGGTGCAACGCCCATGGCCTCTATCTTTCTTAGTACAACACCTAGAGAGAATGGTAACACTTCAATGGGAATCTCGAATCGACTTGCCAGCCTCTCTACAATCTTGGATTCGTCAACAATGATGATGAGCTTCTTTGAAGCTGAAGCGACTACTTTCTCTTGAAACAGTGCTCCTCCTCCGCCCTTTGTCAGATTGAGATTCCTATCAACTTCATCGGCGCCATCCACAGTCAGTTCGAGTTCAGGGTCCAAGTCAAGATTCGTGAGTGGTATCTTGAACTCCACTGCTAACTGATATGCTTGGTATGAACTAGGAACGACTCTGACACTCACCTTCTTTGCGGCTATCCTCTTTCCTAACTCTTCCGCAAATATGGCAACTGTGGAGCCACTCCCAAGTCCTATTGCACCACTTTTTGGTATTTGTTTAGCCGCACTCTTAGCTGCATTCAGTTTGGCGTTTGACATATCACAGTCTCCAAAGAGGGGTGTTTCAACAGCCAGTCGGGCTCCCCAAAAAGGCTTCCGAGATACCTAGTTTCCACTATGTAGAAAAGAAATACAACAAGGGAGGACTAATCCCCACCCATCAGTGCCTTCAGGCGTTCCATCTCCCGGAGCATCTCGGACTGCAGTGAGCTCTTGCCGCCTGCTGCTGGAGCTTCTCCGCCTGGAGCCGCTCCACCTGGAGGAGCTCCGCCAGGAGCTGCACCACCCGGGGGACCGCCTGCTGGAGTAGCTGCGGGAGCTGCACCACCTGGAGGGGCTGCTGCCGGAGCCGCGCCACCCGGAGGGCCAGATGGAGGAGCTGCACCACCTGGAGGACCAGCTGCGGGAGCTGCACCACCTGGGGGAGCGCCTGAAGGGGGACCACCACTTGGAGGGCCGCCTGAAGGGGGACCACCACTTGGGGGTCCGGATGGGGGACCTGAAGGGGGACCAGCACTTGGAGGCGCTACGCTTGGGGCTTGAGCGGGAGGTGCTGCAGAAGGTGCTGTGGTGGGCATTCCAACAGTTGGAGGACCTCCATCATCTTCAGCTTCAACGGCAGTACCAGACATTGCTGCTAGTTTGCGGAGGTAGTCCGATCGTGCCTTGCCAATCTCATCGGAGGTTGCAACGATTGACTTGAGTTGCTCATCTGAGGAGATTGCCTGACGAACCGTTTCAAGTCGGTGCTGATATAGTGCTGCAAGCTTGAGCTTAATGGAGTCGCTTATCTCACCCTTCTCTGCGAAGTAATCAGCTGCTGTGAGGGCTTGCTGTATTGCATTCTCCTCAATCTTTAGGAATACCAGAGCGTCAGAAGGATCCTTTGAAATGAAGTCGACCTTCTTGGCACCTGACACACCTGCCGATACATCACCGGTTGATGCAATGATTTTTCGCACACCATCAGCTATTGAACCACTTCCACTCTTTCGTAGACGACGTACCAGGAACAATATCGCTACGACAAAGAAGGTGGTGCTTATTGTAAAGTACCAGTCTCCTGGACCCCATGGTATCCATTGTTGGAGTGGCGTTGAGAATAGTCGATCAAAGAAGCCGAAAATGTACTGGAAAAATGTATCCATATATTCTGGTTGTGCGAATTGCAACTGGCATCACCTATGGTACGTCAAGACGTATTGGCATCATCCTCTTGCGGTTATTTTACTTTTCTTGTGGGTCTTGTTCCTTTGTATCACGTGCGTGTCATAAGGAAGTGCAAGAATTGGAGCCTTCCGGACGGGATTTTATGATATTGTTGCCTCATAAACATGTCCGTGATGGACGTGTAATGGAGGGGCATTCTCGCTTGATTTTCTGAACCTGGGTAAAAGCGGGATACAATACTGTACCAAAAGCAGCAAGTTACGGTTGATTTCAGCCGACATTTGCTTAAATCGAATGCCGTGGACAATGAGCCAAGGTGATTTTGATGAGTCTTCTCGATCCAACAATTACTTTCTACGTACTCCATGAGAAATCCTGGAAATTTGGTGGCGGTGAGATTTACGACCAGGAAGGTATCCAGGTTGGTTCTATGAAAAGAAAGCTTCTGTCAATGCGAGCTGAAATATCCCTTCATGATCCTGACGGCACCCTGCTCTGTACTATCAACAAGAAGCTCATGGCTGCCAGACCCATCTATGAGGTCAAGCGCCCTGATGGGACTCTGGTGGGTAGGGGTAAGAGGCCTATGATTGCATTCCGTGGCTCAATCGATTTCTATACGCCACAAGAGGAACATATCTACAAGGCTCAGGGCGGCGTAACGAAGTGGAACTTTGAGATTACAGATCCAAAGGACAAGAAGAAGGTCTATGCTGTGATTAAGAAAGCTGACAAATGGCGTGACGTCTTTGCACCAGCGTTCAACTTTAAGGACCGGTATGTGATTAGGATTGAAGACCTAGAAGCTGATCGGATGATGCTCTTGTCGTATGCCATCATCATTGACAATGTCTATCATGACAAGTAGACCGAACTCAAGAAATCGGACGCTATGAGCCAAGTTGAACTGATTCGTCCCGTCCGAAGAAAACGTAGAACAGAACTATGCTCAAGCTGTAGAATATCACAGCTATTAAGAATGGTACTCTCAAGAAACCCATAGCCAGAAGCCAGCCACCAATATTCAAGCCGATTCCTCGAGCAATCGAGTCCCCGGTGTTTATCACTCCCATTGCTGTTGAGCGTTCTTCCTGCGAACAACCCTCCATATAGAAGACATCCATCACCGGCCAAGCAATATTCATGAACAATGCACGTCCCACGAACCCAATGATTGCTATGTAAAGCACTGGTGACCAAGAAAGCATCAGGAGAAATGGAATAGATAGGATTTGGGACCAGATTATAGTACCAAGCTTACCAAACCGATCCACAATCGCTGGTGAAACAAAGTTACCACCAGCCAAGACCACTGTGTTGATGGCGAATATAATACCGATAGTCGTAGCATCAGCCTGAAAGGCCAGACTGAAGAACACGTTGAAGAATTGAATAAACAAGCCAGCACCAAGACCAGATACTGTCCAAGCTAGGGCATATCTTCCAATGAATCCTCGATTTCTTACATTGCCGAAGTTTAGACTCCCTCTCTGTTGTGGAGCCTCATCGGTCCTTATGGGTAATATCGTTAGAATTGCTAGTGCTAGAGGAATCAAGGCTGTCCATAGGGAGAATCGGTATGCTGTTAGTAGGTCTATTGTGATGCCCAGATTAGTCCAAATGGTTGGTAAGAAACCGCCTGTCAACGAACCCAATAGACTGGCAAGTAGAAAGAAGGCAAATCGAACACTAAACACATGGACTCGTTCTTCCTCGGTGGTGATACTTACTGTATATGGTTGCCAGCATACTCCAGTGAAAGCATATCCAATACCATAGAGAAGCTGCGAGAGCAAGAGAAGGGGTGGAGAAAGGGTGGAGTACTGCATGTAAGTTCCAATGAAGACAGCAACGTATCCTGCAAGGAGTATCTTCTTCCGAGAGCGTCTATCTGCTACCATTCCAGCTAGAATTGCGAGTCCACCTGACAGGAAGATAGAGATCGAGAGGAACATGCCAAGGAAGTCCTCTCCAAATCCTGCCTCGAGTAGATAGAGATTGAAAAGCACATCATTGATACCATAGCCAAATGCCCAGAAGGCCCAGGCCACAATAGTAAGACGCGCATCACGGCCTATGAGTTTCAGCTTGTCAATGTAGTGAAGCCTTTGAGTTTCAATGGTCACCGTGTTGTCTCCAGATGAATATGGATATTTCAAGGGGATAGTTATACTCTTCTCATAGCGCAGCATGTGTTTGGAGGAATAGCTTTTAAAACCAAAACGCTGGTCCGTTGATTCAAGAGTGCCTCAGTAGCATAGCCTGGTGGTGCGGCTGACTTGTAATCAGCAGGTCGCGAGTTCGAATCTCGCCTGGGGCTCCACTTCTTCTTTGGACTGGAGTTTCAGCTACCTATCTTCCCATCTTGTTCCACATTTCTGGCAGACATAGAGAAATCTGGCTCGTACACCAAAGCTTCCCGGAAACATCTCTCTTCCAACTTCAGACGAGCCACAGTTAGGACACTTCACCTTATGTGTCAAGTCCATCACCCACAGAAAATCCCAGTTGATTTACATCAGTTGGAGTATATTCTCCTTTGCCTCTAAGCACGATTATTACTTGTATTACATTCTCTGGGCTGCAGCTTCGAGAGCAACAATGAGGTCCAGTTTCTTTCCAGTCAGGAAGTTGATTGTAGCACCCCCACCTGTACTGATGTGGGTGATTCGATCTCCAAAATTCTTCTTCTGCGCCATAGCCCCCATATGACCTCCGCCGACAACAGTGATACCCTTGCATTCTGCAATTGCGTCAAGAACTTCTGATGTCCCCTTTGCGAAGGCGTCCCTTTCAAAGAACCCCATCGGACCGTTTGCAAATACGACTGCGGATCCATGGATTGTTTCTACGTACCTCTTTGTTGTTCTTGGACCAATATCGAAGAACGGATTCCCACCCATCTGAGAGAACTCACACTCAAACCGTTCCCCATCCCGTTCGACAGCTGCGTCTTCAGGAAGATTAATGACGTCCGGGTATTTCGCAAGGAGTTCTCTTGCAGTGGTTAATGCTTCCTCAAAGCCCTTGATTGGCTTTGCATATTCTTCAGAAACCAGACCTTTAGCGATAAGAAAAAGGGTGCCCAAAAGACCCCCAAGGAGTGCATTGTCTACTCTGTCAACAGCCAAGAGTTTTCCAAGTGTTTCCACTTTGTCTGCGACCTTGGCACCTCCAAGAACTAGAGTCCAAGGATGCTGGTCTGTTGCTGTTGCGTCCGTTAGTGTACGAATCTCTTTCTCCACTAAACGTCCAGCCACAGAGGGAAGCACAGTGGTGAATCCAACGATTGATGCTTGAGACCGGTGTGCCGCGCCAAAGGCATCATTGACAAATAGGTCAAAGAGAGGATAGAGTTCTTGGACCAGTGGTTCTTCAGCAACCTCTTCAGGAGGCGCTTTCTTCATTTCGCCGTCGAAATATCTCACATTCTGAAGGACGAGGATTTCTCCAATCTTAACTCTCTGTATAGCAGCCTTTGCCTTGTCACCGAAGATATCGTCCACAAATGATGCATTTAGACCGTGTTTTCTCAAGATCTTAGTATGAGCCTCAAGTGATATGAAATCATCACTGCCTGGACGGCCTTGGTGTGCCATCAGGACCGTCTTGCTCTTCGAGAGTTCCCTGAGGGTAGGGAGGATTGCGACTATCCTAGAGTCATCGGTTATCTCCTTGGTGTCTGGATCGACTGAACAATTCATGTCTACACGAATCAGCACGCGTTTTCCAGCCACGTCCACATCATCAAGAGTCTTGAATTTGAGGCTCAACTCACATCACCGTGTCACTCTGGAACACGGGATGAATAAAGAGATTTTCATCAGATTGGCATGATTTTACAAATCTAGCATTCTCCAAGTGCTATGGACCTTATGAGGACTGAGAGAAGTGGCCCTTCAGGATATTTGACGATGGTATAATACCTATCCCTGTTCCTCAGTGAAAGTGCGATTTCTTCCTCCTCTCCGATTGTGAGGAGAATACGTATCGCTTCGAGTGTCCAGTCGGTCACATTGATTGTTCCCGACAGATTGGTCTGCCGAAGGAGTTTCTCAAATCTCGCCCCTTGACCCTCTTGAACGGTAAGACCAAGAGATTCTACAACACAACTCTTCTCATCAATTCCCAGGTCAGAATAATGTGGGTCAAGCGTCATGCTTCTAGGTAGGACTCCGTTCCTATTATATCCATACCAGTTTTAGTGAGCTTTGGATGAGAGATTGTGCTCAAATTCAGGCCGGCATTCGATCTCTTTCTCTTTCCTCCGCCAGTACACAGCCCAAAGGCCACTTTTTGCCCTGTGAAGAAATACATACTTGTGGGGCTTGAGCTTTCTCGCTAGATCTACCGCATCAAGCATCTCTTCAAATGCTTCTGCGAGCTTGTACACGCGACCGCCCACTACTCTCCATTTGTCTACGGTCATGATACTGAGTGATTGTGATGCCTAATAACCCCACCATGGAAATGAGGTATAAAAAGGGGAGATTTGCTGCCACAGTCCATCTGAATTCAGAATCAAGCTCGCTCTACCAGTCTTCCCATCTCTTCCCACATTTGTAGCAGACATAGAGAAATCTAACTGGACCACCAGAGATTCCTGGGAACCTCTCTCTTCCCACTTCAGACTCTTCACAGTTAGGACACTTCAACGTTCCTGTCAAGTCCATCTCTGTGTCTTGAAGTCCACTATCTCTTGAAGGATCATTTCGAAGGAGCTGCTGGTGCCACTTTCTACATACCAATACAAAGAATCCACAGATTGCTATGAGAACACTCGGACCTATCACCACAAGTGCAGCGGCCGCCGCCTCCTCTTCTGGATTGATGCTCACCCATTCATATTCATACTCCTGAGTCACATTAGCAATGTTTCGTGCAAAGAGAAGGAAGTCTGAGTCATCCTCATACACATCGAAACTAATCACATCATATACTGCAGTTTTATGATACAGACAATGCACAGAGTTCAGATTAATATCAACAGGAAAATCATCACGGTCAAGACCATGAAGTTCAATGAGCGCAAACTCAATGGGTCTGAGGGAAGCCTCGTAGGTCAGAGTCACCTGGTCTCCCGCGTTGGCACCTATTGTAATTCGCGATACTTGGCCTGGCGACATGGTTTGGTATCCTGATTTAATTCGAGTGGAATCTACAGGTGTAGGTAGCGAAAGCAAAACGACAAGCAATGTGATGATGATGACTGCATGAAAAGCACGCTTTCCAGTTCTGTCGCGAGCTTTCCCTTGATTCATTGAGAAGAACAACCAACAGTATATTACCCCTAATTGGAGAAGAATTAATCGATTATTGGGTAGTCCCCCTCTGATGAGATTCTTCTTGGTCAGCTTGTCGACTGGTCGGAACAGGATTGAGGGTTTCATCTGTTTCGGAAGTGTTCCGCGTCCATGCTTATGGAATAACCCAATAATCAAAGTCACCAGACACGCATTTAGAAAATCGCCTGATACAAGATGAAATGGTGCCGCAGAGCTAATTAATATCGGGCTCAGGCATCACTAGAAGAAACAGCCGTTGAAGGGAGGTTTTTTCTCGTGAATACAAGAAAGAAACGTCTGAAGCTAATTGGCTTAATCTTGCTTCTTGTGGCCGCTATGTTTCTGTTTCTTTGGGGCTTTGGAATCATACCTCTTAGTGTTGGTCCCTCAATGGGAGTAACTATCATTATGCTGACCATCTTTCTTCCAGCTATTGTAGGAATCTGCCTCTTCGTAGCAGGTGCTGCTATGAAATCAGAGTAACAATTCGTCTTGTGTTGTTGCCTAATGAGCAAGCCAAGAATCAAGTCACCAAACACGTGTTTAGAGGATCGCTTGATACAAGATGGAATGGTGCCGCAGGAGGGCTTCGATCCCTCGACTTCTCGACGAGGCAGGAAGTCTACCTCGACTTCGAGATTTCTCATCTCGAGCCTTTGGCGCAATGCTCATGACCCCAGTCTTTACCTGGATGACTCCAGGAAGATTATGAGTCTCGCGCCCTACCAGTCTAGGCCACTGCGGCTCGTTCGGAGGAGCAACAATGGCTCCTCTATAAACTTATTCTTCAAACTCACTGACCAAGAATCCGTTTCACCTCTGAAGTCAACAGATCCTTGACAAGCTTCCCGTCTGCCTTGCCCCTCAGTTCGTTCATGGCCACACCCATGAGACCGCCTACAGCAGCCTCACCCCGCTCTCGAACAAAGTCCAGTCTGTCCTCCACTATACGCCGGATGATCTTCTCAATGTCCTCAGTTTCAATCTTGCCAAGACCTGTCTTTGACAGTGCTTCTTGAATGGGAATTGATGGATTGTTTGCAAGAAAAGTGAGAATTTCGGGGATTGCTTCAGATGACATCTCACCGCTTTTCACCATTTCAAAGACCTCAAACAACTGTGCATCCTCAATGTTCTCAGTGGGAACACCATCTCTCTGCATGCTCACTAGGGTGTTCTCTAGGGTCACTGCAACAAGTGTGGGTGATATCTCCAGTTTGCTGAGAACATATTCAAAGAGGTCTAGATTGAGAGAGTTTACCATCTGACCTGCTAAGTCCTCGCTGAGAGCGAGTTCTTTGACAAACCTTTGTTCCTTCTTGGCCAAGGTTTCGGGCATCGCCTTCTTGATTCGCCGCAACCATGAGCCTGTGATCTTGACCGGTCTCACGTCTGTTTCTGGATACATCCGTTTAGCACCAGGTCTGGGTCGTGCATATTTTGTTGTAGCATCCGGAAGAGGGGTTCTTGTTTCGACAGGAACGCCTTTCACAGCTTCTCGTGCTCGTTCCAGTACTGCTTGCAGAGCGTCTTTACATTCCTGTTTGGGTGCAGCGACAATAATGACTGCATCTTGGTCTGATGCACCGACATGCTTTCTTAGGTTGGCGACTTCTGCCTCGGTGATGCCATACTTAGGCAGCTCATCGGTGTGAAAGATACCCCCTACTCGACCCCAGAACTTCGCATAGTCTGATAACTCCGTCCCTAGCCTGCGGTCAGGTTGGAGTTCTCGACCGACTAGTCCAGCAAAACCAGGCAATCTGGCTGCAAACACTGCTCCGCCAGACTTCAAGGCACGTTTCAGGACCTTGGCTTCAGTCCTGGTAAAGACCTCACTGACATCATGAATCCTGTCAGTGATAGAGTCAATTGTGATCCCTCTCTCGACCAAAGCATCTCGTATCTCCAACAGTCGTTCCTGTCGCTGTGTTTCAAGCTCAACTAGTTCAGCAAGCATCTCCAGCTGTTGAAAGCCCTTAATCTCAATGATTGCTCCGCCGCTAATTGACACATTGACGTCTTGACGGATTGTCCCCAGACCCCGTTTCACCCTTCCAGTTGACCTAAGAAGACGTCCTAGGACAAGGGCTGTTTCTTGAGCCTCTTCCGGAGTGCTGATGTCAGGAGCTGTGGCAATCTCGACAAGGGGTATTCCAAGTCGGTCCAGTCTGTAGATCCTCATGTTCTCCTTGTCGTCTTCACCCACTTTTCTGGCGGCGTCTTCCTCCAGGCAGATCGTCTGAATTCCGATCACCTTCTCTCCCACCGTAGCTCTCCCACCAGTTGCAACGATGCAGGTGCGCTGAAATCCAGTGGTATTGCTTCCATCAATCACAAGCTTCCTCATGGGATGAATCTCATCAACCGCTGTAGAGCCTAGGAAGTTTGTCACGGTCAGAGCGATGTCAATGGCCTCCTCGCAGAGATTGTGCGGGGGTTCCTCATCGGCTTCTACAAGACAGGTGGTGTCATTGTAAAACTCATAACAGAATCGTTTGTTTTGTTGAAACTCAAAGAGAGCAGCGGGGTCAACTTGGCCCATCTCACTCTGTGTGGGTCTCAGTCGTCTGACAAATCTGCCCTGGGGGTCATCATCCCGGACTACCGGGGAACAATGACAATAGAGCTTGCGAGATGTGTTGAGCTGTTGATGGAGTTCAAGACCGACCATCAGACCGAGCTTCATATAGCGGTCTGTTTCTTCCATCTAGGTCCCCTCCGCAGTGGTGGAGTATTCAGCCATCTCTGAACGCATGTCTATCTCACCCGAAATTGATTCGACGAGAGCAGTTACCACTTTGTCAGTGGTCTTCATGTTTGCCAAGAGCCAAGATAGCTTGACAAATGCTGTTTCAGTCAGCATGTCCTCGCATGCCACAACGCCTAGCTCCAGATACTCCACGCCCGTTCGATATACATCCATATCAACTCGGCCCGAAATGCATTGACTAGTCATCGCAACGACTACGTCAGCATCAACTGCACGTTTCACGGATGCCTGTAAAGAATTGGGAGCATGTCCGAGGCCAGTTCCTTCAATGACTATTCCTCGATATTGATTGTCAACAAGATGGTCGATTACATCATGACTAAGTCCCGGGTAGGTCTTCACAATGGCGACCTTCTCTTCGAACTTTGGTTTCAACTTCAAAGTACGATTTGTATCACGTCTGAGAAGAGGTGGGTTCATCTCCTTCGTGCCGGAAGAGTCAATCCTGAATAGAGGATAGGTGTTGATTGACTGGAAAGCATCACGTCTGCTTGTGTGGCTTTTTCGCACTCGAGTACCACGATGTGCATAAACAAAACTGTCATCTGTTTCACCATGCATGACTAGCATTACTTCTGCCGCATCGACATGACCCACGAAATCCGTGGCAAAGACAAGGTTCATTGCAGCATCTGAGGAAGGGCGGTCAGACGACCTTTGTGATCCTACTAACGCCACAGGTACTGGAAGATTCTGAAGTGCGAATGACAATGCAGCTGAAGTGAATCCAAGTGTGTCTGTACCATGTGCAACGATAACACCGTCTGCACCTTGCTTTATCTCACTAGCTACTCCTCTGGCAATCTTTGTCCAGTCTGATGGTCTGATGTCCTCAGAAAACACACTCATCAAGACCTTGGCTCTGACATTGGCATAATCTTTCAGTTCTGGGACTGTGTCATACAGGTCCTGTGCGGTCAGCGCAGGATTGACAGCTCCAGTCCTGTAGTCCACTTTGCTGGCAATTGTCCCTCCAGTGCTAAGTATTGACACCGCGGGAAGGCCTTCGCTGTGAGCTGGCACATCCTCTGAAGCTGCGCGTTTGATTGCTCTACCTTTCTTGACTAGGATGACCTCTGAATCGTTCGTGAGACGGATTCCAAGATTATATCCAGTAGACAATTTGACAACGATATGGTCTGGATCGCTGCCTATCTGAGCACGAGGCATCAGAACACCATTATGCTCCTCATCATTATGCCGAATCGTGATTGTGTCACCAATCTTGACACCTGCTGAAGAAAGCTTTTCCAGAACAAGTCCACTATAACCAGAACCGTCTAGACTCAATCATATCCCACCTTGAGGTCCAGAGTTCAACGCTGCCGGCTGAGTCATAAAGTCTTCGCCCACAACAAGGAAATCAAATAATGCCAGTCAGAACCAGAATTCCAAATAAGATGAAGATTAGACCGGTTGCTTTTCTGATTGTGCTCAAAGGAACTTTTTCGGCAACACGGTCTCCAGCGTATGCTCCAATAAGATTGACAATTAGAAAGCCAGCCATAGCACCAATGAAGACCAATAGAGGAAAGTTGGATTCAACTGCGAGAGCTAGAATCGCAATCTGGCTTTTATCACCGAGTTCCGAGAATAGGACCAGAGATATCATGCTCACCAAGTTTGTGGGTTGTTTGCAGTCCTCAGGCTCTGGATTGTTCTTAACAAGTGTGTGAATACCTATTACTATGAATAGGGCACCTGAAACATAGAGAATGAACTCGATTGGCATGGCAACTGACAGGACGACACCGGCAACAACGGCGACTGCCGATGCAATCGACAGAGCAGACATTGTTGCGATGAGAACTACGGCGGGACTCCTATACTGTGCACTGAGGCACATTGTTGTCAGCATGGTCTTGTCACCAATCTCGGTGATAAGAACAAGAACAAATGCAGACAGCAGTGTTTGAAATGGCATCGTGAAACCCCGAATATTCGCTATTGGCTTAGATATTTCTCCTGAAGCTCCTTTGTCAGACCATTGTTCTCTATGATATCTCGGAACATGTATGCGCTCTCTCGCGGTTTACGTTCTTGAGTTTCATAGGCTACTTCGATAAGACCGAAATGACTCTCATAGCCATGTGCCCATTCGAAGTTATCTGTCAGACTCCAGACAAGGTATCCACGGATGCCGATTCCGTCTTGGATGGCGCGGTGGGCTTGCTGAAGATGGTATATCAGGTATCTTCGACGGAGAGAGTCATCCAGCGTTCCAATGCCGTTCTCCGTTAGAAAGATTGGCTTGTTGTACCTCTCCCAATATGACTTGAGTATATGATAGTAGCCTTCAGGATATACCTCCCAGTCTAACCCCTCACATCGTTCTAGAGTGGGATCTTTCGGAGGCTCTTCACCAGCAAGGATATCGACTTCTGATGATACCACCATCCGACTGTAGTAATTTACGCCTATGAAATCCACAGAGTTCTCTAGTGGCTTGTAGTTAGTTGTGCTGCCATCGAGTTCCTCGATTTGTGCATTCACGACTCCCCGAATCCATACTTGATTGTAGAGATTATCCAGATAGGTGGCCATCTCTACATCATCATCATTAGTAGGATCTGCTGGCATGAAATAGGTCGTGCTTATCACTGGAGCTATCTGCGGTTGCTTCCCACCTGCAGAATCATAGACCTCTCTAATCTGGGTTGCTGCTTGCCCATGTGCCATCAGAAGATGTTTTGCAGCATCTTGGGCCTTGCCAAAATCACTGATACCGGGTGGAAACTCACCGTATAAATGACCTAACGCAACCACGACCATTGGCTCGTTGATTGTGTTCCAGATGATATCAAGGTCAGAGAAAGCTTCAGCAATCTTTCGTGCATATTGTCCGAACATCTCAGGACTATCAGGATTAAGCCATGCATCAATATCCCGGAACCAAAGTGGATTGGCAAAGTGATGGAGGGTCATCATGGGTTGAATACCACGGTCGGTGAGCGCCTTGATTACCGAACGGTAGTGCTCCATCTCTTTCTTGTTCCATTTGCCTCGTTTTGGTTCGATTCTACTCCACTCAATCGAGAATCGATGGACTTGGTGACCTAATTCCTTTGCCAAGTCGAAATCGGTTTCAAAGCGATTATAGTGATCACATGCTATGTCTGCGTTTGATCCGTCCTTGATTTTTCCTGGAATCTTTTCCCATTCGCTCCAGCTGTTGTGGTTTCCGCCTTCAGTCTGATGAGCTGATGCGGCACTGCCCCATTGGAATCCCTTGGGAAAAATGAGATCCTCAAACATTGCTGTCATCTCGATCATTGCGCGATTTATCTACCCGATAAGGGTATCCCAATAAACATTGGAAAGAAAGAATTGGTGCGGGAGAGGGGACTTGAACCCCTGGACTCCTACGAGAGAGGATCTTAAGTCCTCCGCCTTTGACCGGGCTTGGCTACTCCCGCTTAAGCCAGTCAGGCTGTTTTGACCCCTTTGGTAGCTCGTAGGAACTCACCGCACGATTCTCCAGTAGCAATAGCAGCTCTTCAACCCTTTGGTGACTTATTGTTCTAGAATTATGGTGGGCCGGGCCGGATTTGAACCAGCGACCTTCGAATCTGGAGAGCATAAAGCTCAACCAGTTTCTCGGTGTAAGCGAGACATCATAGCCGGGCTAGACTACCGGCCCATAGCATTCTCGAGGGTTTCAATCGAAATAAAAGAATTGCTCAATGTCGAATGGCTATCAGATGAATCTCCTGACGGGTCTTGTCAAGTGTGAGGTCCTGAATATCGACAAAACCTAGTTCGGAAACTTGTCTGCATATCTCTTCTATTGTTTCAGGAGTACTTCTTGATTTGAAGGCCGCCACCAGTCGACTGCCTTTCCTCATGAGATTCGAGAACCTCTGAATCAAGTTGAGCGTGCCCTCAGGATCAGTGGTAACATCCACAAGGAGCAGATCCAGTGTGCTCTCGCCGCATACAACTGATGGGTCCATTGTGAAAGCATCATCAATCAGAATTGAAATGGTTGGATAGGCTTCTACAAGTTCTTCCAGGGTTTCTGTAAATTCATGCGAAACCTCGACACCAATAACACGAATATTCCTCTGACCTAATAGGGTCAAAAAGCCCCCTGCGGAGCTACCAATATCGAGAGCCAGACCGATATCTCGCAGTAGATTTCCTTCTATGTAATCGTCAATCTCTTGGAGTTTTGCGTATCCAATTGGGTTATCCTGTATTACAGTTGATACAACGACTGAGTCCGTTTCTGTGATGTTTTTTGACGGCTTTGACAGAGCTCCATTCACTTTGACGTGTCCCGCCCGTATGGCACGTTTTGCAGCCTGTCGCGAGGAGAAGTAGCCTTGTTCCACGAGCCAAATATCAAGTCTTGGCATGATACTTCTCTCCCACTTCATCTGGAATAAAAAGGCGCATTGGTACTCCCCTCAGTTTTGGACCGATGGCTGCCAAGATCCCAGATGCCCGTGTGCTTCTTTTACATCTAAGTGAATACTCGAAACTACCGAGTTCTTCCACTCGATAGATGTCTTCTAAGTGATTGGATTTCTTCAGTGCATCGTCCAGCATTTTCCTAGTACAGCCTAGAACAAGCAAGCGTTCATGATCATCATTCACCCACCTGTTGAGCTGATTGAGAGAAGACTCAGCAAGCTCAGCCTCGATTTTGGGACCTCGTTTGTCAACGCCTGTTATGCTGACCTTGACTGGTAGATTATCCACAAAGACAACCGTCTTAGAAATTGTGCGCAGTGAAACTTTCTCCATTGAGAGCTGTTCTCGAAGAGTGAAAAGGGGGATAAGGGCATCAACTTGAAGTGGCATGGTTATGCCAATATCCACGTACAAACCATATCCGACCTTTCCGACATCTACAAAATGTCCGGGATATACAGAACCAACTGAAATAGCATCAGTGGTAGTTACTGTGCCATATTCTTTGGAGAGTACATTGCTGACGAATTCCTCGTCTTCCCCATCGATCTCGATGATGATGCGGTTTCTATTGTCGGTCTTTAGCCTTGACAGACTCACATCAAGCTCTCTTGTCATCTCAGAGATTTCCGACTCTGCTGCATGGAGGATTCTTCCCCTAAATGGGCCATAGGCACGGGCCTTGAGAACTAAACGCTTCACCAGTCCATCTCCGGATGCTGGCTAATCCTCGCTTGCTAAGTAGGTTTCTGAAGCTGACTAGGGTTCCTATGTTGTGGATGTGGCTTCCAGGTCCGCTCTTAGTTCCTCCACGCGTTTCCTGAGAAAGTTGATGGCCCTCTTGTTGTCAACATACTCTAGCTGTTCGTTGCATGACGGGCAGCGAAATGACAGATTCATCGCCTCTTCAAAAGGAACTGGGGATGAATCACGGTTCACACAGGCATAGAGGTCATTGTTTGTTTCATGTTCCAATCGCTGTTCGAGTAGGTTCAACACCATACGTTTCTTCCGATTGACCAGAGCCTGAGCTTTCTTCGGGTCAATCTTCCAATAGTAGAGAAACCAGCCAGTATTAGTATCCCGAATTCGGCGATATGATGCAAGGTGATTATCGTGGAGTTTGTAAAGAATTCGGCGTACAATGTTCAATTTCAAATCGGTCTTGGTAGCAATTTCCTCATCTGTGGTTTCTTCCGCATTGACAAGTACTGATGCAACGTCCACACCTTCCTTGCCTGAAATCTCTTCAACTACAAGGCGGAAAAGGTCATGATTTATGTTCGCATGTGCCATTTGAAGTGATCACCCTAGCGAATGGTAGCTGGCTAGTCGACTGTGTCTTAATGTAACCAAAAGCCCTGCGTTTGGAAACTAGAACTTGCACTTACTATACTATAATTGTATAAGACACTATATATTCACTTCGTTTGGGTCCCTCTCATTCAGACTTCTGGGACTTCTTTCGCTTGACAACTACTCTGTCTCCCAGTGTAGGACCAGTGCCAGAGATTCCTCGAGATGTTTTGATGGGAACAGCATCGATTGGTTCAAGCAATGAGATTTCCAGCTCCCTTTCAAGGCCTCGGATAGTCTTGCGGGTGGGTTTGAGTCGACCTGCCTCTATGGCTTGCAGTGTTGAAATGCGCTCTCCTACCTTCTGTGCAAGCTCCTCTTGGTTCAGTTTCTTTTTCTGCCTCGCAGTCTGGATTCTTCTTGCAAAGTCCTCTACCAGCATCATGTCATCAAGGAGAGTCCCAGTCGACTTTGGTCTGGGTCTTTTCTTAGCAGGTGATGGTGACCTGAGCGGAGGAGCTGATGCTGGTTTCCTTGACTCGCCAACCCAGGACGGTCGCACCTTTGGCGCGGATGAGCCCCGTTGACCAGAAACAGACTCAGAACCACCGAATCTACTAGCACACTGTGGGCAGACGTTCATTTGAGCGCCCTCGATCTCGACATTCCGTCCACGACCCTTCATGTTTCGGCCACAAAGTTCGCAGCTGGGCACGTTGATTATCCCTCTTCAAGTCCTTCAGAATAGAATACGTAGATAAAAGTAACTGACTGGATATGGGTGCAAGTTGGCGCATATAGACCCTCAAAATAAACCTTTTAACATCTTCAGAGAATTGAGCTGCGAGGTGCTCTGATTGCCAGGAACCACTGATGCCAAAAATGACAGCATCGACGATTCATCCTTAACAGAGAATTACACTCGACATCTTGAACGTCGTCTTCGTGCTCTTGAAACGGAGAAACAGATACTACAGGCTGAACGTTCCAGGTTGGAGAAAGAAACTCAAACTCTTCGAACTGAGCTTGAAAAGCTTCGACAGTCGCCTCTGATCACTGCGACAGTGATTGAGATGTTAGAAGATGGCAGAGCTGTTGTGAAGAGCTCTACAGGTCCAAACTTCGTAGTGCATGTTTCTTCATCAATAGTCAAGGAGAAGATACAGCCTGGTATGAGAGTGGCCCTCAATCAACGATCTTTTGCAGTCACACAGGAGCTGCCTCCATCAAGAGACCCAATGATCAGAGCGATGGAGATTGAAGAGGCTCCTGAGGTATCATATACTGACATCGGAGGCCTCAGAGACCAGCTCCTTGAAATCAAGGAGACTGTAGAACTACCTCTCGTGAAACCCCATCTGTTCGAACAGGTGGGAATTGAACCACCAAGAGGAGTTCTCCTCACAGGATCGCCAGGGACAGGAAAGACACTCTGTGCACGTGCTGTCGCACATGAAACCAATGCAACCTTCATTCGTGTGATTGGATCGGAGCTGGTACAGAAGTTCATTGGTGAGGGAGCCCGTCTTGTACGAGAGATATTCATGCTTGCCAAGGAGAAAGCGCCGGCAATCGTGTTTGTTGATGAGCTCGATGCTGTGGGTTCGCATAGACTCGACATAGCTACCTCGGGTGACAGAGAAGTACAACGGACTCTGATGCAACTCCTCAGTGAACTTGATGGTTTTGAGAATCGAGGACAGGTCGCAGTTCTTGGTGCAACTAATCGGCCGGATATCCTGGATCCTGCATTGTTAAGACCGGGTCGCTTTGACCGAATAATCGAGTTTCCATTCCCCGATGATGACAGTCGGACGGAAATATTCAAGATTCATACTCGTGGCATGAATTTGGATTCAAAGCTTGACTTTACCAAGCTAGTTTCCGCCACAGCTGGCAAGACTGGTGCCGATATCAAGGCGATATGCACTGAAGCAGGCATGTTTGCTATCCGTGAGAGCAGAGTCTGTGTGCGGCAAGATGACTTTAGCAAAGCAATAGCCAAGATTCAAACCCGCGGCAGAGGCGATGGGGCCCCTGGCAGCATGTATTGCTGATATATGGTCTAACCCCAAGGATGTTGTAATACGAGAAATATGAAGTAAGGGATGTAAGTCATAGGATAGGTTATCCTAGCATCAATGTTTTATGGGGTTGGGCATGATAGAGAAAGCCAATGCAATATCCAGAATTTCTCAGAACACGACTTCAAGGAGTTATTCCTCAAGAAGCTAGACTCCCATCAGGGTTCCATCTAATCGGACATGTGGCTATTCTGAACTTAGACCAGGATTCTGTTTCTTTTGCAAACCAGATTGGAGAAGCGACTCTAGAGTATGATACTAGGATTAGATCGGTTGCAGTCAAGACTGGCCCTACCAAAGGACGTGTTCGCAAGCCGGACTATACCTTGATTGCGGGGGACTCCAACACTCTTACAACACATGTCGAGGGAGGAGTGAGTTTCAGGGTTGACCCACTACGATTTACATTCTCTGGAGGGAACCTTGCTGAGAGAATCAGAATGGGCCGAGTTATTGGATCAGGGGAGGAAATCCTAGACATGTTTGCTTGTGTTGGGCAATTCTCACTGCATGCAGCGAAGACTGGAAGGGCTAAAGTAACTTCGATTGAGATTAATCCCGAAGCATATGAACTGCTTATTGAGAATATCAGTCTGAACGGTTTCACTGACAAAGTAAATGCGATTCTAGGTGATTGTCGCGATGTGCATCCGACCAACTGTATGAATCGTGTGATAATGGGATATCTTCATGACACTCAGGAGTACTTGATTCATGCACTGGAATCTTTAGTGCCAGAGGGAGGGACGGTGCACATGCATATTGCACTTCCCAAAAACAGCCTGCCCAGAACTACTGAGGTTGTAAAAGAGATTTGCTCAGGTCAGGGATTTACATCTCAAGTTTCAATTCGCCAAGTAAAGATGTACGCGCCGAACATCATCCACCACGTTTTTGATATCGTAGTAGGACAGGAAAATACTGTTCAAGCGTAAGCATTTTATCTCCTCCTTCGGGTGTAAGATTGAATATCTAGACTTGAGGATTGAACAATGTCACGCAGACGTGGTCAACGTGGGATGTCACCTAGAGCAATTGCTCGAATGATGAAACAGATGGGTATCGAACAACAGGATGTGCCTGGTGTCAAGGAAGTGATATTCCGTTTTGCAGACAAAGAATGGGTGGTTAATGATCCTCAAGTGGTACTGGTGAAACAAGCTGGTAGTGAATCGTTCCAAGTATCAGGCACAAAGCTGGAACGCGGTTTGACTACAGCTGCAGAAGGTGGCGAGGAAGCCGTTCAAGAACCAGTGAAGGAGATTGAGATTCCAATGGAAGATGCCGCACTTGTTGCAGCACAGACTGGAGTTGATATCGAGGTAGCAAAGGAAGCTCTGCGGGAAACTCAGGGAGATCTTGCAGCAGCAATTCTGAAATTGCGACATACATAGATGTAATACAGCTAATACATACCCTAGCTTTCAGACTCCATCTGTTCTTTGAGGAACTTGAGCCTGAAGAAGTCTTCACGTTCTCTCTCTTCAAGAGCTTGTTTAACATACCGCGCTGTTGCATCCAGTCTAGGAATCACAATGGTTTCAAGAGCAGAAACACGTCTCTTGGTTCGCTCAATTTCGATTGCCAGTCGTTTGACAGTTGAGTCAATCTCAGCAAGGCGCACCACAGCTTTCATGGCCCCGTTAAACTTGGCTGACATGACATCGAGCTGGACGCTGGAATCTGGCAGTGAATATGGAAGCTCGGGAATGACTTGTTCCACTGACAGTACTGGAACTACTACACCCATCATAGATCTTGTAGAGATCCTCAGATTAGCTTGGACCTTGCTTGCATTGGCGAATTCAACGACCTCAGCTGGACCCATGACCATCTTTGTCTTTGTTAGTGCGGAGAATGCTGAAGCGAGGGCCACTTCCACTTCCTCCCGAGTCTTCTTGATCTCTTCAATTGAGTTGAAGAACTCCATGATTAGTGAGTCGCGTTTCTCTTTGAGAAGATTATGACCTCGTTCTGCGAGTCTCATCCTGTTCTTCAGTCGCAGAAGCTCCATGCGAGTCGTCTTTGTTCCAGGTAGGATTTTGCTCATTGGTCTTCACTTCGACGGATGAGATTGGTACAGTCAGTCGTGCTATATTGATGTCCTAAAACTCTTGTGATGCACATTATGCAAATGTAATGACTAGGGCACTGACAAGAATGGCAAACGCACAGATGATCAGCCAGTCTCGGAGATACTTCTTAACCAATCGGGGTCTGTCGTTTATCTGTCCAGTTGTGATAAGTGTCGTGAGGGAGATAAACAAGAATGCGAAGGGGAGGGCGACTGCTGGGCTTGTTAGCTCTACGTCTGCGATTAGGATTATTGCTGCTAAACCTCCGAAGATTAGAAAACTGAGTATCATCAGAGAGTTTAGGACGTGCCGTATTCGATCGACATCCATTCGAGTATTCTCCTGTGTGATTGGCGGGTCATGCCCGGTTGTGCATTCAAGCCTATTCATCCTGTTCAAAAAGGTTGCGTCTTGGAATTGCCAGACTGAAAATTCACCACACCACTTATTAGTGGGCATCTCAGTGATTGTATTACAAGAAGTACATGTGATACCATGAGGTTCACATCATGACAATAGCAATTCACGAAAGTGCATTGATTCGTCACTTCAACACTCGCAAGGAAGTCTTGCGAGCTTGGGAGGAGAGAATTGGGTGCAGGTTCTCCCCATTCCGGGGATACAAGATGCCTGACTCCAGACTGTATGTGGAGCATCCTGATTTTCTCGATAGCATTGTTGATTTGATAATCACGAATGAGAGACACATCTTTCTCAGAGGACCGGTGGGCTCAGGAAAGAGTACTCTCATGTTGCTGGCTCTCAGAGACCTGCCCACCCTAGCAGATCGTCGAGGAAATAAATTCGTCACTGGATATGTTGGAATGACTGGTCTCTATGAGAAACAGATGTCGGCCGCAATAGCAGACTCGCTGAGAGTGAAATACCGCAGATCTTGGGAATCAAGTCAGATTGTAGAGTCAATTGCCCAAGAATGTGTTAGAAGATATACTGAAGAGAAAAGCCGCACAGCCCTATTTGTGGAAGATGTTGCTGATAACCAAGAAGCGGCATTCCACAAGCTCAGATACCTTGCGGACTTGCCCACCGAGGAGATGAAAGCTGACAATCCAGAGGTATTAGATGAGCCAATTATCACTCTGATAATGTCAGGGACTGCGGTTTACTGGAACGCAATGCTAAGCTTCCTGCCGCAAATTGCGGATAGGACTGAGCCACTTGATGTTCCTGCTTTAGATGATGAGAAAGCCAAGGAGTTCATTGGTAGAAGAATCGCATATGCAAAGGGGCAGATTGACACCTTTGATGCGAACAGCTACAATGTCTACCCATTCATTGATGATGCTGTGATAGTCATCAATAGAGCAGCCAAGGGCAATCCACGTGACATTCGTATGCTATCAAGAGGATGTCAACAAGTGGCTGCAGAGAACTTCAGGCAGAATGGTAATCCGGAAGTTAACAGAGAAATTGCAGAACTTGTAGCGGATGCCTATGCTACAATACTGAGAGAGGTGCGTTAGGTTTGAGTGTTCTGAAGAAGTATAGGGATGCAGGTGAAGAGGAAAGGGAATCGGTTGCAGAGTCAGGGGCGAGAGTTGCAGTAGAGAAACCGAAGACCATGATTGCTGTACCAAATAAGGAAAGGAAGAGCCCAATCGTGTCATTCTCGTTCACGACCGAGCTTCGATCTTGTCTACAGGATGTGCGAAATCAAAGGGCAATCAACCTGAGTATGTGGGTTGAGAGAAAACTTTGGAAAGCACTGACTGATGAGTTCCCAGACATAACCCACAAGCATCATGAGGGCTGACTGCTCTCAGCATGGAAATAATAACGTCATCATTATAATACGTGTAATACAACTATGCCTAGTCGTAACCAGACCTGCTCAATCCCTTTTGGATGTATGCATCTCTGAGTATTCTGCGGCTCTTGCAATACACAATGCAGCTAGAGCCGGGTCGTCATAACAAGGAACACGATTCATCTCAAGTAGATCCTTTCCTGGTTTTCCAACATCACCTGCAAGCCATACTCCAACAACGGGTTTCTTAACATCTGCTGTTCTTATCCCTTCCAGAGTGCCTGCAGCATGTTCCGTTTGAGTCATTCCAGCAAAGGTCGGAACTCCGCAAATCACCAGTAACATGTCTATATTAGGATCCTTGAGCATCAGCTCCGTGGCAATTCGGTATTCCTTTCTCCCCCCACTTGCGACAACATCTACGGGATTTTCTACTGACGCCATGGGAGATAGAACCTGCCTTAGTTCCTGGCTTGTTTCTGGTTCAAGTGAAGGGACATTTAGATTGAAACCTGCTGATGCGTCTGTCGCAAGGACACCTGCTCCTCCTGTATTACTGATAATACCAATATTACGTCCTTCTGGTAGAGGTTGGTAATCAAACAATTTGGCAATTTCAAGAAAGGTATCAAGAGAAGAAGCTGTTACACAGCCGGCTTGTCGGATCATACCATCAAATACAGCTGTTGAACCCGCCAAGGACCCTGTGTGAGACTGGGTTGCCCGACTACCAGGCTCACTTCTCCCACCCTTAAGCACTACAACTGGTTTCTGTCTAGCTGCCCTACTGAGGGACTCAAAGAAGGCACGACCGTCATCAACTCCTTCTACATAGACCATGATCACTGTGGTCTTTGAGTCCTCAGTAAAGTAATCCAGAATCTCTACAAAGCTGACATCAGCTGAATTGCCAATACTGGCAAACTTACTGAGACCTATGCGCTTGACACGTGTGTTGTAGATCAGTATACCACCAAGTGCTCCACTCTGGGAGATTAACGATATATTCCCTCTTTCAGGCATCATAGTGAAAGTAGCATTGAACAGCATACTATTGGAAACACCTACACAATTGGGTCCGATTATTCTGACTCCTGCCTCCTGAGCGGCCCTGACCAGTTCTTCCTCAAGCTGCAATCCTTTTGGACCAGTTTCACTGAAACCGCCCGATATCACTATTGCAGCCTTCGCACCTGCCTCTCGGACCTGGCTCATCAAATCCGGACAATACTTTGCTGCAACAGCAACTATGACCAAGTCGACAGGTTCAGGGATGCTGGCAAGACTTGGGTATGCCTTGACTCCAAGGACTTGTTCTCTACTGCGAGTCACTGGATAGACATCGATCTCGGATTCAAGGAGATTCATGAGAATAGAATTGCCCAGTTTCCGATAGTCAGATGATGCACCAACAAGGGCAACTCGAGAAGGATTGAAGAA
Source organism: Promethearchaeota archaeon (assembly GCA_048939765.1). Classification (GTDB taxonomy): domain Archaea; phylum Asgardarchaeota; class Thorarchaeia; order Thorarchaeales; family Thorarchaeaceae; genus SMTZ1-83. Next base: position 98,793 of record JBHLPF010000001.1, on the reverse strand, counting down.
ACATTCAATCTCATCGAATCCCTTGGAGTCCAGACTGGTCATGACTCTGAACCAATTATCACTTGATTTATGTCTACCGAGCGAAATGAAAGAATATTGTATTACAAGTAATATCACTCTGGAGTGTTCCTCTTTTGGAAACGTCTAAGATGCCTGCGATTTTTACACTCAGACTCCAGAGCATCTTTGATCACAACCATGGTTTCAGGGGACTTCTTCAAGATGTTGTCAAGAGCAGTCAATGAGGCATTGATGACTTGCTTGTCCTTGCTCCTGCAGACCAGATCAACGATGGCATGAGCGGACGATTCATGGTAGAGGTTTCCAAGAGCGGTTATCGATGGTGTGATAATTCGTTGGTCATCAGTACTCAGTAGTTTCTCTAGATGGGTGATTGAGTCCAAATGACGGACTGCAACATGACCATTGATACATTGTAGCAACTGCCGATAGGCCTCACTTGATTTGGAATTCATGTATTGAGTGACTGCATTATCCAACATTGCATTCAGAGTTGGCAATGAATGAATGCTGCCCTTGGAGATGAGACCTGCAATGTCTTGATTGATGATGTGTTCATGAAGTTCTTTGTACATTTGATTTGATGGTCCAATGGAGTCAATAACGGATGCTTCTGTTGTTTCAGACAGTGCTATCCTCTGCTTAATTCCTGGTGATACTTGTATTACCGATAATACCATATCGTATTGTTCCATCGATGCTTTATTTCCTTTTATCCCAAGATCGGATAGAGCAAGGCGACCATATTCCGTATTCCACAATTGTGTAGTTTCCACAAGCTTGCCAGTTCGTTTCAGATTGAGATTGGCTATCTGTTCAATCCGGATCGCCTCAAGCTGTTTGTTGAATTCCTCGAACTCAGTATCTGGAAGGATACTGAAGTATAGTGTGTCACCGGATTCTATTTGTTTCATAGCAATCTCTTGAACATGGGGTATGAACGACTGTGATGCCTCAGCTAGAGATGTACTCGATTTCAGTGTTCGAAGAAGACTTTCGGTATCGGTCTGCACGGGTTCGAATCCATTGCATGCCAACAGATCAAAGAGCATTTCGCGATACTTCAGGGGCTCAATTTTCTTCTGTTGTTTTCCAAAGCCAGCCGGGGTAGAATACTCCATATTCCCTACATCAATGAGATATTCCAGAGCTGTATGCCATCCCTTCTCCTGTTCTACGGTTGCAATGATATCAAGCAGATCCCGAGATCTCCTCTCGCCCATTGCGTTAACGATGTTCTCTAGCGAACGTTCCATTTCAGCTTTCTCTGCATGCTCATGGCTAGCCCTCAGGAACCACTTATCATCTCTTTTTCCGGACACACTCAGCCTTACTCCTGTATCGTAACTAGAATCATTTTTCTGAGTGATAAGACTTTGTCGAGCTATCAAACAGGCATGTATTGTTTGTATCTTTTGTAATACAATGAGTATTTCACCGGCAAATGGTGCATTTATTGGTGCCAGACGAAATAGATTTTTGCGTTCTAAGATTAGAACTATGTATACTTTTGACCCTGTAAAGTATGAGCATTTTGTGTCGATGATGGCAGACTAGTGCTACGGGATTTCCATCCTTTGGTACTGTCAAACGTACGTCGTTGGCATCTCTATCTCCTCAAGAAAAAGTACCTACAAGAAGATCCAATGCCGGTAAGAGTTCGGTGCTGGGAAACCTGACTGACTTGCCGCAGATACAACATGCTCGTGCCGTTTCTTCGTTATGTTCCTGGTTCAGCTTTGCGTTTAGACAACTCCGACTTCAGCACTGTTGATGAAGTGAGCTCTTCCAATGCCGAGAGGATTGTGCGTTCTGCCGTACTATAGCTCTCGATCTCTTCGTCGGACAGATCTGTCTTCCCTGCTAGTACATCACGAATCTTCCGATAATCTCCAATCCTTGTGGCTATCTCCTCAAACGGTCTGAAGAGTGTGAATTCAAACAGACCAAGATACGCTAGAAGTAGCATCGTGTATAGACAACGTGTCACGTTTCTTCGTGCCTGGCTTAGGGTTCTGTTAAACGAACCACGTGAAACTCCACTGGGTCTTCCCCTCCTTTTCAATCTGAGAGATGCCTTCTCATCATATGGAATATGACTCCCATGTTCATCTTCCACAACGAGATCTATCAGGAGGGTTTCCAGTTGGACCTTTGTCAATGTGGATTGATCGAGCAATGCCTTCAAGATGGGCTCCTGCAAGACTCTCTGTGCCCCGTCTGCTAGTTGTTTGACAGCGCCATGCCGTTTGGTTTTGGATCTTTTCTGACTCATATATGACAAGCCTCATATAGGCGGAAATCGCAAAAGGAGGCTTCATAATGCGTTTTCCAGACCTCAGTCTTGTACATCTGTACGGATACAACTTTGTATACAACTGAACACATAAAGCTTCCCGATGTGGGTTTGTAATACGTTTGTAATACAACAATTAATAGCAAAATGCTACCTAAAACGGAGTTTCCATTCTGACTCAGGAGGGGTTAGGACAAATCCAAGAATCAGATTCCCACGAATCTCATCAAACTTGAAGACACCGAAGACGTAGCTCGTGTTATCAGTAGTCCACTCAACTCTTCCTCGCATTAGATAGTGTTGGAATATGGCACGACATTGCTTCCTTACTTGTGTGAATAGGTTCCGATAACGCTTCCTCTGCGATGGTCGGATCCCCCATCTCTCGAGGATGAATCTATTGGCAAGACTGTTGCTTGAGATGAGTGTGGATTTCTCCTTTTTCTTAAGCTTCTCAACGGTCTCAAGAAGAATGCTCCTGAAGCAATCTGGAATACTGGCTAGGATGGACGGATTAGTTTTGGGTTCGAATAGTAAAGGCCGAGTATTGTCACCTGAAGCACGCACGTCAGTTCACAGATTTGTGTCAATTGGCTCCTTAAGAGGTCATATAATGCACTAACACTCTAAACGTGTTACTTCATTGGATTAATATCCCAGACTGATAGGATTCCACGTAGCGAGGATTACCCAGGTTGATACAAAGAGCTGAGATTCATGTGACGGGTATTGTTCAAGGAGTTGGATTCAGGCCCTTTGTCTATCGAGTTGCAAGCAATCTGTCGCTGGTCGGTTATGTCCTCAATCTTGGAGATGCGGGTGTGCAGATAGTTGTTGAGGGGAATCGCAAGGATATTGAGAATCTAATTGAACAGCTTCGATCCAATCCACCCTCAATCTCCCGTATTGAATCGCTTGATGTTGATTGGGATTCACCTGCTAGCTCCTTTGATTCATTCTCAATACAACGCTCATCTACAGTGAGAGATGACGAGTCCGCACCAGAGATGCCTCCAGATATTGCCATTTGCGATGACTGTATTCAGGACTTGGAAAGTCCGGATTCAAGATGGTATCAATATCCATTCACTTCGTGCGCGGCGTGCGGTCCCAGATATTCAACGATCACAAGCCTCCCCTATGACCGTCCCAACACTACAATGGTGGACTTTCCATTGTGTAATGTTTGTAATACAGGTTATACAAGTCCGATGGATCGGAGGTATCATGCTCAGACAACAGCATGTGATGATTGTGGACCAAGATATCGACTCTATGATAAAGACGGAGAGCTGGTGCAAGATATAGATAGTATTGCTCAAGCAGTACATCTCTTAGAACAGAATGCTGTTCTAGCTCTGCAAGGCATAGGCGGAACACATCTTGTGACAAAGACCTCTGACCATAGACCAATTAGAGTTCTGAGAGAGAGAAAGAGCAGGTTTCAACGGCCATTTGCAATTATGGCAAAGGACATAGATGCAGTCTTCCGATTCAGTGAACCCACCGAGAATGAAATGCAACTAATGAAGACTTGGAGAAGGCCTATTGTTTTGGTCAGAAAATGTACTGGTTCAACAATACCTCAAGAATCACTCGAGGAGATATCTCCGAGCTTGGACACCTTGGGTGTTATGCTACCCTATGCCCCTCTTCATCATCTCCTGTTCGATAAGCTCGAAGAGGAAGCCCTAGTAATGACAAGCGCGAATCCTACAGGTGTACCGATGTATATTGACCCACAGGTGATTACCAAAGAGCTGAGTGGCATAGCAGACTACTTCTTGCTGCACAATCGCCGAATTCATCAGAGATCAGATGACTCAGTGATCAAGTTTGTGGGCAATGACAGTCCAGTGTTCATCCGTCGTGCTAGAGGATATGTGCCTGAACCTTTGACCGTGAACTGTAGCCCAGCACTGAGAGTTGTTGCGGTGGGACCCGAAGAGAAAGCGACTGGTGTGGTCCTCAAGTCGAGGAAGCTATACATGACGCAGCATATCGGGGACACTGACCGTGTCGAGAACATTGACTTCCTCAGAACCAGCATCGATCATCTGATGTTTCTGCTTGGAATAGATGATGTTGATGCCATTGCATGTGACTTGCATCCAGAGTTTCTGAGCACAGAACTGGCTGAAGAACTATCTATAAAGATGGATGCTCAATTATTCCGCGTACAACATCATCATGCCCATCTCGCAGGAATACTGATAGACAACAATATGAATCTTGATACAAGTATTGTCTGTATTACAGCTGACGGTTATGGATACTCTCCTGATGGAGATGGATGGGGTGGTGATATACTGGTCGGAAATGCAGCAGAGTTTGTAAGAAGGGGAGGATTAAAGCCAAGTCCATTCCCAGGAGGAGATCTCTCGGCAAGGTATGCGGCTCGGTCTCTAGTAGGAATCCTTGGGAATAGACTTCCGATTGAAAGACTTCTTTCAACTGTATTAGGACAGCCTATTGCGTCAAATGGGAATATAGACGAGCAAACATTGCCAGTACTCCTGCAAGCTATGACCGAAGATATCAATGTCCTACGGAGCACCAGTGTTGGTAGGTTCCTTGATGCTGTGGCAGTTTCATTGGGTGTCTGTTCCGAGAATTCGTACGACGGCGAATGTCCAATGAAGCTCGAGGCACACTCGATTAGCTCCGATCTCAAAATCGAATCAGACTTCATTTCAGGTGGTAATGTCGTCGAGTTGAATTCGGCAGAATCGCTTCACCAGATTCTGGAACTGGAAAGAAAGGGATATTCCACACACAAGATCGCATTTGCTGCGCATCGACATGTGGGGGAAGCCCTTGCTGAGATGGCCTGCAGAATTGCCGATGACGAAGGCATCAATCATGTCGGATTCTCTGGTGGCGTGGCTTTGAATCGGATTATTACTGAAACAATAATTGATGTCATTCGTTCGAAAGGAAAGCAGCCTCTGATACACAAGCATATACCACCTGGGGATGGAGGAGTGTCTGCAGGTCAAGTGGCTGTCGCAGCGGCTCAAATGAAATGAACACTAAAGCAATGATTCGATGGCTTCCATTCCAAGCTCAAAAGCTTGTACATTGATGGGTTCGAACTTCTTTGGGAATGTCGACCTTACTATCTCAAGCGCTGTTTTCTTCTTAATTGGCGTGATTCCGGTTCCTATGATGCCTCCTAACATCACCATATTCAGTGACATAGAACTTCCCGCCTTTTGGGCCAAGTCCATTGCATCCACTTCTAGAATTCGACCAGTAAACTTCTTGATGCCACTAATGATTTCCTCATGATTGGGGTATTCCGCCTCGCCCATCGATACCGCCACAGGATACTGAATATGGGAGCTCAGTAGTACACATCCATCCTCTGCAATAGTCTGAATCTCTCTAAGGGTTTCAATTGGTTCAAATCCTACCAGTAAATCTGCAGTACCTGGATCGACTATTGGACCTTTTGCACCATCACCAATCCGAACAGTACAAACAACATGACCTCCACGCTGAGCCATTCCATGAATCTCACCAACACGGACATTCAACAAGTCTGCAAGTGCTGCTTTTGCCAGAATCTCAGCAAGAGTGAGAACACCTTGACCACCAACACCAGTGATCGCCACATTGATTGTATTACTTCTATTACCAGTCACTCCTATGCATCCTCCTGTTTGATTGCGCCTTGTGGACATACAGAAACACAAGTGCCACATAGATTGCACAGGGTCTCGTCAATCACTGCCTTTTCGGTTTCAGGATCTTGATACATAGCTGGACAGGATAGGCGGTTCAGGCATCGTTTGCATGCATTACATACCTCCTCATCAACATAGTACTTCGGGGGAAATTCGCCGCTTCGTTGTCTATCTGCAGCCGTAAGAAGAGCGCATGGTTCTATTGACACCATCACTGCTGGCGCCTGGTTCTCTCTGACCCATGTCACCATTTCCCTGATTTCCGCAACAATGGTTGCCATGGAATCGAATGGTTGTATGGTCTTGACGTACTTCACCCCAAGTCCTTTACAGATCTCTGCGATATTCAGCGGTTCGACTTGTTTTTGCATTCCAGTGACTCCAGTACCAGGATGTGGCTGGTGCCCGGTCATTGCCGTAGTTCTGTTATCGAGAACCACTAGACTGATTGGATGGCTATTGTATACAGCATTGGCAATACCGGGTAGTCCCGATGCAAAGAATGTACTGTCACCAATCGTTGCCACAACATCTTGACCGGTCACACGGGCAATTCCACAAGCTGTTGTGATTGATGATCCCATGTCAAAGAGAATGTCAGCAGTTTCAAGGGGTGGTGCTATACTGAGTGTGTAACATCCGATGTCAGAAGGATAGATCGCCTTGCCTCGTGTGGCAGTTCGTATGGCATAGTAGGTTGCACGATGAGGACATCCAGCACAGAGGAGAGGAGGTCTCGGAGGTAATTCAGGAAGCTCCGCGGTCTTCTTGTCTATCTCTTCCCAGTTAATACTTGTATCACGATTAATAATCTTAGAAAGAGCTGTGATGACAATTCGCGGGCTATACTCAAAAGTTCGTGAGAAGTATCCTTGTTCTTTTCCAAGGATCTCAACAGGGATGTTATTGAGCTGAGCAATTCTTCTGGCGTGGGTTTCTAGGAACGGCTCCAGCTCTTCAACTATCACAACTCTTCTGTGTTTCTCGAGGAATTCACCAATTTTCGCCTCTGGAACTGGATGGGTCATTCCAAGTTTGAAAACTTCCGCTGAGAGTTCCATTGACGAAAGTGCCTCAAGGACATAGTTGTATGCTACTCCACTTGTGATTATCCCAAGATCTCCCTCACCCTGGATGAAGTTAAAGGGAGTTGATTCAGAGACCTTCATTGCTTTCTTCATAGTTTCAAGAAGTACGGGATGCCGTTTTCTAGCGACTGCTGGAATTGGTACAAATCGAAATGGTTCCTTCTCAAATTCCACAGTTGCAGGACGTTTTCTTATTTCTCCAAACTCCACTGGAGACCTAGTATGATTGACACGCGTTGTCGTCCTAAGGAGTACAGGAAGCTCTAGTTCTTCAGATATCTCGTATGCCTTGAGAACCATCGATTTGGCTTCAGCGGGATCAGCTGGCTCAACCATAGGCATATTGCCCATCAAAGCATAGTATCTACTGTCGTTCTCATTCTGTGAGCTCCACATACTAGGGTCGTCAGCCACTACGATGACCATACCGCCTCGTATACCTACATAGGCCAGTGAAAAGAATGGGTCAGCTGCTACATTGAGACCTGGTCCCTTACAGACCATCATCGATCTTACACCTGCAACCGCAGCCGCACCCGCAACTTCCAGGGCGACCTTCTCATTGGCGCTGAACTCAAAGTAGAAGTTTGGAATATGAGGCGCCATGATTGTGAGATTATTCCCAATCTCACTGCTTGGAGTTCCAGGATAGAGTGCAGCAAGTCGTACGCCAGCCTCAAGAACACCTCGAGCAATAGCTTCATTGGCAAGAAGAAGTACTTTCTTTCCTACTTTATCTTCTAGTAGCTCTTTGGGTTTGGTCAATCACCTAGCCTCCGATCTCCATAAACGACAAGCACAAGCCGTCCGGAGGTAAATCAGTCTATCAACCTTGTGGTACTGGAAATGCTCCCAAACCTTGATTTTGTAATACGCATAATACCATAGAACACGTGTTCTAACATATTAATATACCCTATATCCAGATATTATGGTCTGACACCCCTTCATTTCCACTGGAAATGATAAAATGGGGGGATCAAGAGCGGTGAATGAATAATAATGATAAAATGGAGATGAATGCGAGCTCCACAAACGGGTATTTATATTTACCCTTTTCGATAAGTATCGATACTTTCAAAGATTTCTAATGGAAATCAAGGGGTGTCTTGGGTATTGGAACACGTGTTCTAATCAAATCTCTCTTAGAACTTCAAAAACCCTAGCCTTCAATATGTCAGAATAGGATCTGAACAATGAATCGAAGAGAGATCTATATTCTCCAGGCACCAATATTGCAGAGTCAGCCACTGCTAATGCCCCTGATGTATCAATAAGACCTGGCTTTCTTTTCTGTCTAATCCCCATCTTTGTCTTCCATGTGTAGGTATATCCATAGAGCTCCTTAGTAAATGAAACACGTCGAGCATTGGTTTCGCGAGCGCGCCGACAATCATACAAATAGAGGAAAAATGTCATAAAATTGGAACACATGTTCACATTTTCAGTCTTAGTAATACAAAATTGGTCCGAAATGGAAAGGTTAATGCATAGGAATTGTTCCACGCGGCAATGTCTGCAGCCAGGCAGGAGCTCCCGAATGAACATCATCGGACTACGAAGTGAAGAGAAGGCATTCGAATCAAGGGTGCCTCTGATACCCAAACATATTGAAAATCTTGCAGGGAAGTACAACATTCGATTTGTTGTGGAGCCTAGTGATCAGCGTACATTTGCCGCCCAAGATTTCATCGATGCAGGGGCAGAAGTCAAGTCTTTGAAAGGCAGTGAGGTACCTGTGATTCTAGGAATCAAGGAGATGCCAATCAACTTCTTCGAGAAGGGGAAAGTGTACGTCTTCTTCAGTCATACAATCAAGGGACAAGAAGACAATATGGACATGCTCCAACAAATTCTCGATGTGGGTGCGACACTGATAGACTATGAGCGTGTTGTGGATGAAAAAGGCAGACGATTAATTTTCTTTGGAAACTGGGCTGGAATGGCCGGGATTTCAGATACACTCAGAGTATTGGGGGAACGATTAGATTGCAAAGGAATCACCCCCAATCCTTTTGCTGGTATGAAACCTACTCTAGAATGCAAGAATCTCTCAGAAGTCAGAGAGGAATTTGAAGCACTCGGTGAGAGAATAACGAATATGGGTCTACCGGAGAACATGACTCCCTTTGTAATCGGATTTGCTGGATATGGAAATGTTTCACGCGGCGCACAACAGATGTTCAATATCTTGCCCTACGAAGAAGTGGAACCAGCTCAATTATCCAAGATATCAAGTCCAAAATCGAATATCTTGTACAAATGTGTCTTCAAGGAGGAGCACATGGTAGAACCAAAGGAACAAGGCGTTGAGTTCGATCTCCAGGACTACTACAAGCATGGTGGTGCAAAGTATCGGGGAGTCTTCCACAGGTATGTTCCTTACATGCCAGTTATTATGAATTGTATATACTGGACTGAGAAATACCCCCGTCTCATAACAAAGGACTTCATCAGAGGTCACTGGAAAGACAAGAATAGGCGGCTCGAGGTCGTTGGTGATATCTCCTGTGACGTTGACGGTGCCATTGAGTTCACAGTCAGAACAGCCAATCCTGGAAGTCCTGCATTTACCTATCTAGTAGACGAGAATAGAGCAGAAGCTGGCGTAGAAGGAGAAGGCCCGGCGGTGATGGCTGTTGACAATCTTCCCGCTGAACTTCCTCGGGAGTCATCAACTTCGTTTAGCGAAACCCTTTTGGACTACATACCTGCGCTGGCGAATACAGATTTCACGGTTCCATTTGAGAACCTCGAACTGCCTAGGGAGCTCAAGGATGCTGTGATTGTATATCAAGGAGAACTGACGAAAGATTACGAGTATTTGAAAGAATATCTATCAGGTGAGGAGAGATAGCTATGAAGAAAGTCCTTTGTCTAGGTGCAGGCCTCGTGGCCCGCCCATACGTCCAATATCTGTGTCATCACGGCTTTCATGTTGTGGTCGCAAGTAGAACCAAGAGCAAAGCAGAACGACTGATTGAGGGGTGCAAGACTGCTGAGGCTGTCGCTTTCAACATAAAGACAGATGACGACCTTCTTGATGAATTGACCTCCCAAGCTGATTTGGTCTGTTCTCTTCTGCCTTACACCTATCATGTGAAAGCGGCAAAGGTAGCTATCAAGCACAAGAAACCGTTCTGTACAACTTCCTACATCTCAGATGAGATGAAAGCGCTGGATGAAGAAGCTAGAGCTGCTGGAGTCCTAGTTCTAAATGAGTGTGGAGTCGACCCAGGCATTGACCACATGAGTGCCATGCGGATCATTGATCATGTCCACAATCAGGATGGAAAGATTGCCAGCTTCACATCCTTTACTGGAGGCCTACCAGCTCCAGATGCTAACGACAACCCATTTGGGTACAAGCTCTCTTGGAGCCCACGAGGTGTTCTTCTTGCCGGTCGTAATGACGCTCAATTCCTGCTTGATGGAAAAGTAGTCAAGATTCCAGGTCCTGAGCTCTTTGACCACTACAAGATAATGGAGGTGCCTGGGATTGGGAAGTTTGAAGGCTATCCTAATCGTGACAGCATGCCTTTCATAGACTATTATGGCATCCAAGAAACCAAGACCATGCAGAGAGGCACTTACAGGAACTTGGGTTGGTGTGGGACGCTCAAGAAAGTGGCGGACCTCGGTCTCTTGTCCATTGAAGAACGGAACTTTGGTGGAATGACATATGCTAAGATGATGAGTGAGCTGACCAATGCAGCTGATTCTGAGTTTTCCATAGATGCTACAGCGAGAACGATTGGTCTCAAGAGCAATGATCCGATAGTGCAGCGTCTTGAATGGCTGGGTCTTTTCAGTGACCAAGAGATTCCTTCCGATGTCATAACGTATCTCGATTCTGTCTGTAATCTGTTTGAGCAGAAGCTACAGTATGCTCCTGGCGAACGTGATATGCTCGTCATGCACCATGAGTTCATCGCAGAATATCCTGACAGAAGAGAGAAGATCACATCCACAATGATTGACTACGGCATACCCAATGGTGACTCTTCCATGTCTAGAACGGTTGCATTTCCTGTGGCAATTGCTAGCAGGATGATCCTTGAGGAATCTGTAGACTTGGTGGGAGTCCACAGACCAGTCATGCCGGAAGTCTATGAACCAATTCTAAAGGAATTGGAAACGCTAGGTATCAAACTGGAGGAACGTACTGTCAAACAATAGAGAATCACTAAAGAGAGCCGTTCTATTTACCAACGCGTATCTGAATCGATGCAAGGATATCTTCGGCTCTCTCAGTTTCCTTTTGAACCTCTGCCATTTCTGTCTTGAGCCTATATGTGTAGCCAGAACGATTGCCATAGCGTTCCAGGTGTCCCTTACCATCATTCCACATTCTGGCTAAGTATGTAGATGCAGTACTCTTTGGCAAGTCTTCATTGAATGTTGCTTCAAATATCTCGGCAACATCAAGTGAGGAGAACTTGCCATGTTTGAATGACGCGTAGATCACTATGTGCATTTTCTCAAAGCTACTCATTGACTCGAAACTGATCTCTTCAAACTCTACTTCAACACTCTCTTGTTCTGGGACAAACAGGATGCCTGTGCTTGCTTCCAAGAAGACTCGGAACTTCTCAATCATTTCCTTTACGCTACCACCCTCAACTTCAAAGCTAGATTCTTCCCTTTTTGCTTCGTCAATTACTACTATCTTGAAATCAAAGGGCTCATTTGTCAAGGACAGAATTCTCTGAAACCTAGTTAACGCCTCATCGGGTCTGACATACTTGCACTGGAACACTTCTCGAAGTCCTGGTCCCGAGTTGTAGGTGAACCGATAGACATAGTTTGTACGATCTTCAGACTTCAAGTATTCCACCAAGACCTGTATCCGAGTAACTCATACCCATTTCAATATTCACACCCGATAACTGACTGTGACCAAATAAGTGTGAGTATGTGAATTAGCAATACGGAGATAACGGCAACATAATGCGCCTATACCTATTCAGAACACGTCCACGTTGATATCGATGTGCTGGCAGCTTGTGCGGTCAATTTTAGACAAAATAAGCGTTATGAAACCTTATTTTTGGAAAAGAAGGGAAATGTTCAAACCTTCTGCTGTTCACTAGAATATGTGCTTTGTGAATGAGTCGATTAGTATTTCATATCTCTTCTTGTCCTGTTCCACTGGAAACCAAGGGGTGGCTTCATTCACAGGCTTAAGAGGGTTTATGGGCTGTCCTTCCGCTGATTAAGGCGATTTAAAGGCTCTTTCATGAGAATGATTCACAAAAAAGGCGCCATTCACAGATACTCACTGTGAAAACCTGTTAATGAGGTGAATATGTCAATTCTTTTGGATGGCTTGAATTGGTATCAAATAGTCCAATGGATCTTCACCGAGGACCAACTGAGTGAAAGACTCGTTCGTGTTCACATTGGTCACAGTTTCCATTCTTCCGCGTGCCTCAACAGATTCACCCGCAAAGACATGCTCTGTGAATCTCCCTCGAAAACTAACCAATCTCCGCAGGTTGGTCATATCGGATTCTACAGTGTAGGTGCATGGAGTGAATATTGAATCAGTGTCATCTATGACTAAACACTCGATTGTCTGGATGCCCTTATTCCTGATGATTAGGTCTTCATACTTGTATTCTACCTCGCTAGGAAGCTTGACCATCCTGATGAAGAAGTCATATGACCTAAACAATCCTTGGAGTACTTTTTGAGATTCAATCTTCTGTAGTGACATCTCCCATTGATCATGTTTGTCCCATCTAAACTTCACATGCCTTTTCAACCGAATTCCATGGTATCGTTCTATTCCAGGCAACGAGTCAAATTCGTCCCTAAGCACACTATGAATCCTTCTTGCGGACTTTGATCCGTAGACAACAAGGTCGATGTCAGACTTCTCGCTGGAAAGGCCTACAAGTTGAGACCCTGTAAGTCCAATGTCTGACCATTCTATTCCAGCTTTATCCACAAGGAGTTCAGCAAGAGCTCGGGACGCTTTCTCCAAAGCAGTGATATGTATTCCCATATCGAGAAGCTGTCGCAGTCCATCTATCGGACTCAGAACGAATGAAACACGGTTTCTCGGAACCGCCTGAAATTCCCGTCCACGGTTTTCATCGAGCCAGAGATACTGGGGATACTCTCTGTGAAGAATCTCATCTCGTTCCTTCAAGTTGTACACCTTTCTGAACCGAGTCCCACTTCTTGACTGGCGATCTCCATGCTTATCCTGGATGTAGCGCAGGTACGCAATGACTCTGTCCTTGGGATGGACGATTCCTTTCACTTCGAACAGAAGATCATCATCGGTCATTATGAAATAACCTTCAACAGGTGTAACACTCAAAGGACTCATCGATTTCTGAACACAAGGCCAACAATTAAAGAGACCTCCGCTAAGAAACTGACTGTGGTGGCAATGGATATCAAGGCAGATTTCGGCGTTTATGATGTAGAACCAGAACTGGTGTATCTTGATTCAGCAAGTACTACCTTGGTTCCTCGGACTGCTGCTGATGCCACATATAGATTCCTCAACACAACAGTATCATCCGCCAGAAGAGGTGCCTATAGACTGACTGTTAACGCCAGTTCCATGACTGAGAATGTCCGTAAGTCATTAGCGGAGTTCATGGCTACTGACACGTCACAAGTTTCTTTCCAGAAATCTATCCCGACCGCGGTTGCATCTTTTGCATACGGGTTTGACTGGAAAGAGGCAAATCGGAACAAGATTGTAATTGCTCAGAGTGAAGAGCATTCAATCCTTGTTACCCTCCTGAGGGTAGCTCAGATATTAGACCTTCAAGTTGAAACTGTTCCGTTATTCTCTGATGGTGCCTTGAATATGTCAGAACTCGACAAAGCAGTCAACGCAGAAGCAGGAATTGTTGCAGTCAGTCATGTAACCATGGGGGCTGGTGTGAGAAATCCGCTTGGAGAAGTAGCTAAAATCTGTCAAGAACATGAAGCATTACTTCTCACAGATGCAACACGATCCATAGGCGTGACAGACACAAATCTTTCGTTTCTGCATGCTGACGTAGCTATATGTTCAGCAAATATCGGTCTGATGGGTCCTCCAGGACTCGCATTACAGTGGATTCGAAAGGACCTTGGGGAATCCCACAAGCCTGGTGTAATTGGTGGTTCCGCAGTCGCCAATGTTGAAGCTGAATCATTCGAGATTGCCCTCCAACCAGACAAATTCGAATCTGGCATCCTTAATCTTCCAGCGATAGCGGGTCTAGGCGCTTCACTTGATTATCTTCGTGAACTTAGGAATCAGGGTCAGCTCAAACACATGAAAGCAATTTCCGCCTACACTTATGATGCTCTCAGCGAGATAGAAGGAATAATTCTCTATGGTAACCCTACCAGGGAGAATAATATCTTTGGATTCAATATCGGCGACAAGAATGGAATCAACTGCCACGAGATTGCTCTCTTCCTTGATGACTCCAATATTGCAGTCAGAAGTGGTCTAGTCTGTGCTCATCCGCTTATCAAGCCATTCTCAGAGGAGGGACTTGTTCAAGTGTCACTACACGCATACAACACCATCGAGGACATTGATCGACTGACTGAGTCGCTCAGGATGATCATCAAGGAACTTCTATGATTCCATGAAAGGGCTTAACCAACACCAAAAATGGGAGGATACATGATGAAGTACTGCACGATTACTGCGAGAAGTACTCCACTCATCACTAGACCTTTTCCACGCTTTGAGTTTACCTCTGTGAACCATAGAATTGCTCCCGCGAGGACGACTATCGCCGCGGAAATCCCACCTATAAAAATCAGGAAGTCCCATATTTCCGCAAAGTAACCTGCTACCAGGTTTGCAAAGTCAGCCAACGGACTAAGTAAATATGCAAGCATTGGTTTCACACACTAGATAATCGAATGAAGTGTGGATTTAAAGTCCTCAAAGAACAGTCACAGACTTTGCCAAGTTCCGAGGCTTGTCCGGATCATAGCCCTTTCTCCGAGCCATGTAATAGCTGAAGAGTTGAAGTGGTACAATGTAGGGCATTACAGAAAACTCGGAGTCCACTCCTCTGGGTACAGTAAATAAGTAGTCAGAGAGGCTTTCCAGCTCCTCGTCACCCTTCTCGATAACTGAAATGATTGTCGCCCCCCGAGCTTTCATTTCCATGATATTCCCGATGAGTCTGTTTCTCGTTTCATCTCTTGGCGCGATGAAAACCACGGGATATCCGCTATGGACTAGCGCAATAGGTCCATGTTTTGACAGTCCAGCTGAATACGCTTCAGCATGATTATATGCTATCTCCTTGAGTTTGAGAGCCCCCTCTTCAGCGGTGGCTTGAGATATGCCCCGTCCTAGAAAGAGAAGACTCGGCCTGTCATAGAACATTCCTGCAAGGCGCCTAGCTTGTTCTTCATTTCTTGAGATGACCTCTGAAATAATCTCTGGAAGTTTTCTCAGACTCTCACGTTTCTTCTCCAACAGTTCGCTATCTACAGTCCCAGTCATCTCCCCAAGAACCAGAGCTATCTGGGCTAATGCCGTAAGTTGAACCATGAAGGTCTTAGTAGCGGCCACTCCGATTTCTGGACCAGCCTGAGTGATGATTGTGTGGTCTGCTATTCGTGTTATTGAACTCCCGACAACATTAGTGAGAGCTAACACCTTCGTTCCAAATGTTCTCGCGTATTTCACAGCAAAGATGGTGTCCGTCGTTTCTCCTGACTGTGTGATGGCGATTATGCAGTCATCCTCAGACAATGCATTATACACCGTATCAGGAAAATCACTGGCAAGCTCGAATCTGGGTACTACTCCACCAAGAGACGCGAACATATGCTTTCCAGCTATCGCTGCATGTCCAGATGTACCCATTGCTAGGATGTAGACATTCTTGCTATCAAGAATCAATTTGGCGGCCTGCTGCAGAACTTCAGGTCTTAGTCTCAATGTGTTTCTGATTGCATCAGGTTGCTCATGTATTTCTTTCAACATGAAGTGTGGAAACCCACCCTTCTGCGCCTGATCCGCAGTCCAACTGATTTCGATAGACTCTCTCTCTACTATGCTTCCATCAGAGAGCTTCTTAATCTCAACATTATCAGTAGTCAATGTTGCGACTTCTCCATCAAGGAGTAAAATCATGTCATTAGTCATCGGCAAGAATGCAGGAATATCAGATGACACGTAGGTGACACCCTCCTTTCTCCCTAATACAAGAGGGTTTCCATCACGAGTACAAACAATCTTGCCTGGTTCTTTTATCATCATGGCAACAATGGCATATGTACCCTCAATTCTCTTAGTGACCTCCGTGATTGCCTCGGTCAGATTCATGCCATCAGCGACATAGTCTTCAATCATATGAGGAATGACTTCAGTGTCGGTTTCAGAGCCGAATTTGTGTCCTTTCGACGCAAGTTCCTTTCTAAGCTCTAGGAAATTGTCGATGACTCCATTATGCACAACAGCAATCTGATTATTGCAATCGAAGTGCGGATGAGAGTTATACATGGATGGTATTCCATGAGTCGCCCAACGAGTATGCCCAATTCCGATACTACCAGGCATCTCATCAAGATTGAGCTTCATATGGACCTCCTCAATCTTACCCTTGTCCTTCTTCATGTGTAGCTTGTCGCCTGAAATCGTTGTTACGCCCACAGAATCGTATCCGCGATATTCAAGGCGTTTCAATGCTTGGTGCAGAAACGGAGCTACTTGACCACGCTTCTGGACGACACCGATTATACCACACATCTACAAGGTCCTCAGACTCACTATGGATGCACAACAATAACTCTCCACCAAAAAGAGTTTGTGTAGATGACACAAATGTCCTAACCGGTGAGTTCGATTTCAATATAGACAGAGTCAGGGATTCGTACTCGCATGATTTGACGAATCGCACGTTCATCCGCGTCGATGTCAATCAAACGTTTGTGAATTCTCATCTCCCACTTGTCCCATGACTCAGATCCTTGTCCGCATGGGGTCTTGCGTGTAGGAATGACCATTCTTCGTGTAGGTAATGGAATTGGACCAGACATTCGGACTCCTGTCTTGCGAGTTATACGTCTAATCTGATTACAGACACCATCTAGGTGTTCTGTACTCGTGCTTGACAGTCGAATCCGTGCTTTCTGGGTCATTATTGGTTCAGCCTCGTTTTCGAGGTGGATGACGCAACGGAATTCTATTCGGATAAAAAGGTTGTCTTGTGTAGTGACCTAGAACACGTGTTCTTGCAATCTGGATAACAATGTCCATAAGTATGAAAACGACCAAACGAAACAAGTGTTAGATGTGAATAGCCTTACAATAGTAAAGCTGGGAGGATCCGTCATAACTCACAAGGGTATGTCTCCTCCCACAGTCAATCAGGAGAATCTATCCCGAATTGCTCAAGAATTAAAGACCTCCATCGCGCCGCTGATTATTATTCTAGGTGGCGGTGCACATGGACATCAAGCGGCTCACAGACATGGCTTTGGTGATCCACTAACTTCATCAGAACAATTACTTCGGGGAATCCCATCAATACGTCATAATATGTCAGTCCTTTCAACTGCAGTCGAACAAAGTCTGAATGAGGCAGGCATTCGTGGAGTTGTAATATCACCCTTTCTTATAGCCAGCCTAGATAACAAAGAACTCGTCAGCTTTCAGACATCATTCATTGAGAGGGTAATTCATTCTGGCCTTACTGTCATCACACATGGAGATGTCTGCTTCGACGAATCTCTTGGTGCTTCTATTCTCAGTGGTGATACAATTGCCGTCTATCTTGCTAGGAATCTAAAAGCCACTTCTCTCTACATTGGAACAGACGTGGATGGAGTTCTTGAGGAAAATCCTCGGATCAATCCAAAGGCGGCTCATATAGAGGTAGTCGATGCAACAAACATAAACACGATTCTTGACAGAGCCGGTCCATCCTCAGCTACCGACGTCACGGGTGGAATGGAAAAGAAACTTGGCGATATCTTCACACTAGCTGGTCTTGAAATAGACATAGCAATATTCAATCTTGGAGTGCCCAATCGATTGTCCGCTTTGCTTTCTGGAAAGACACCCCGATGCACAAAGATACGACTCTAATTTCCATGATTATTGTCCTGCCGCACTGGCTACAGAAACATACTCCGAGAAGTCATAGAGTAGGACGTTGTCCGGCATAACCATTGTTTCCTCAAGATACTCAGCAGCAGTCAGCACACAGACAATTCGTCTTGACTTGCAAGTCCTGCATGCAATATCACTTTGAAGGTGAAGCAGCGTATTGAGCTGTTGCTGATTCGGAAAGACCACGTAAGAAACACCATTTGTACAGAGATCATAGTAGCCATGATCGCGGGAAACCGAATTCTGCCGTTTTCGTAGTTCCTTTTCAAGAGCATCTACAGCTGAATCCTTGAGTTTTCCTAGCTCACCAGAGTTCACAATCCAAAGGCCCTCCTCCAAATCAATGAAATCAAGATCATTTCCAACGCGCAAAGCCATCAGGACTTCATCCGCTAGCAGCTCTGTCAATGCACGCTTTCCTTCTTCTATATTCATTGGAGTGGTTTTCCCCCTAAGTGATTGAAGGGCAGTTGTTTCAATGAACTCTAGCAAGACATTCCATTCGGTTCTACCATTTGACAAATCCACGAAATCTTGTATCAACTGAAACCACAGTCGCATCTGTATTGCACGGTTTGTCGCTGTTCCAACACCATGCATAGCGCCAATGAGATTCACTCCAGCATCAGCCCGGGTTTTATGCTCGCTAGTTGTCAAGCCTACATTAGTCGAGGTTCCCATTGCTAGGTTCTCAATCATTGCATCAAGTGAACTAGGAAAAGCTGAAACTATGCTTACTGCATCAAACTCATTTGTTTCACTCATTGTTTCTCTGAGCTTGGCTGCAGCAACACTCCCTCTGACGACAACAACCAATTCGATGAAATCATTACCCAGATTATTCATATAATTCCGAATTTTGTTCACTGTTGTTTTCATTGATGATGCTTTGAGATGTTGAGGAAGTATCAATATCGCCCTGTCGTCAAGAACGATATCAGGCCTGTCATCTAGATTTCGTTCCCATGTGACATCATGCAAACCAAGCTTCTCGATGATATAGTCAGTTATCATCATGCTTACTGCATCAAGTCCTCTTCCCGGCAAAGTAAAAATGAAGTCGCCTGGCACAATTGGTAAAGCTTCTCTCTCAATGGTCCCCAAGGAAACCAAGTCACGAATAACCTCGTTTATGTCGCTACTTTCCATTCTTGGATCGATTGCTGTCAAAATCTCTTCCATTTCAGCTTGGGTTGCCATATTCCGAGAGGCAAGAAACGCAACAATATGCGACCCCAATTCTCCCAATCGGTCATACACTGCTCCCATTGGCTTTGAAGAAGAGTCAAAGCTTCCAGATTGAATTGTTGTATCATGTTCTATAGATGCATCTTTAGACTCTGGAATCTCTCTTTCATCATGAATACTTGGCTCCAAAGGCGGTCTCTCAAGAATGCTGGCCATTTCAAATGGTCGAGTTGCTATCTCGAACGGTTCTGTCCCTGGCAAGACAATCAGCGCTCTTCCACGCTTCAGTGTCTTGAGATACCGTTCTTGTTCATCATCAAGGGACATGAATCTGGCACCAATGGGACTATCATACGGAAGTCGAAAGGCAATTTTCGTGGCTGTGTTTGCCAGAATATTCGAAGAAACATTCGGTCGAGTTGATATTACAACTACACCTTGTCCTGTTGCCCGCTGGAGCATAACCATGGACTCTCCTGTGGTGACATCTGCAGCTGTATGCCTCGTATAGCTTTCAGGTACAAGATTGCTGGCTTCTTCGAGGACTACTAAATGATGAAGACCTGGCTTTATCCCTCTGTGTAATGCATAGTCAAAGATGCGTTTAGCTATGAGATTGTATAACAAACGTGCCGCATCCATTCCACCCGTCCTAGCAACATACTGCAGATCAAGAATCACCCTCTTATCCATAAGATTTGAGATCCTTACTGCGTTTCGACCACCACTCAGAATGGTCCCGAGGGGTTCTCTAGATAGAATCTCCAGACGATTAAGGAGTGCATCTCTCGTCATGATAGCGGTCCGATCCTTTCCTGCAAGATCTGATATCTCACGAATCAATGCTTGAATCGAGTTGTCATTACTTGATGCATGCGCAACCTCTAACACCGCTTCACGAAGAAGCTTTTCCATTGCAGGCGAGAGTTCTGAAGAAACACCTCTCTCGTTTAGGAGTTCTTTCAATATTGCAAACGTAGTGTGTGCATGTCTCTCGCCAGAATCAGTCTCTGGATCCATGAAATCAATTACGAACGATGGATCTACTCCAGGTTTCAATACCAGGATATCATCGTCACAAAGGTTCACCAATTCTTGGTACTCAGATCCTTTCACATCAAAGATCCACCATGGAACACTCGACTTCTTACTTAGTTCGGCAATAAGGTGTTTCACAAGAGTAGTCTTTCCTGTGCCTGTTGCTCCAAGTACAGCTACATGCTCCCGGAGCCATTCGGGTTTCAAACCGACATCATTTATTCGCCGTCCGCCAAAAACAGCCTTTCCAATGACGAACTCGTTGTTCACCAACTTTCTTGATGGAATTGTGAAGGCGGGCACAGGGGATGCAGCAATGACAGGCAACTGCTGGACCGGTGTATTCAAGAAAGCAGCCAATCTACTCACGTGAGTCCTTTGCGATGTAATATGTCTTCTAAGAAGAAGCCTGTAAGCTACATTCTTTCCTATAGCTTTAGGTTTCAACTTGACTTTGCCATCTCCTCCCCATATGGAGTGAACAACACCGCACACCGCCTCCTGAATGCTTGAAAGATGTTCAGAATCGTCTGTTCTTACCGCAAGAGAAACTGAGGAATCAAACCAGCCAGTATTCTCCTGTATCTCCTCATAATCGCGTAACAGCTTCTTCTTCTCTGAATGGTCTGCCAAGGAGTCTTCGTTCCGTTTCTCTTTCTCCCGAATTGTTTTCCATTGCCCTTCCAGTTTTCTCTGTTCACGACCAGGTTTAGCTTTCGAAAAGACACATGTGAGACTTACATCGTATCCTTGCCGAAGTGAAACAGAGAGGAAAGTTCCAATCTGAGAGCTTTCCAGACTGGGCGCGACGCGCGGCTCTCCATTAATCAGCAACAATACGGTATGCAGCTCTCTGGATGAGTTACCTTCCAAGTCAAGAGATAGGATGCCTGACACCGCATCCCTGAGGCTTTCTCCTCTAAGCTGATGGAGTTCCACATTGTTAAGGGAGGATATCAAAATAGCCTCTGCTCGAGTCGCCTCATGTCTAAGAATATTCCCAACCTCTTCCTTACTCTTGCCTATTCCAGTTATGAAAATCCGCAGAAAAGCCTCACCTCTCCATACACCCACCTCATATGCCATACTGACCTTCTCATTCATTCCTGCGCGAAGTGCTAAAAGGAAAGCAGTAGCGTATTCCGGTCGATCATTCCGAGAAATATGGACTGAGCCGGGTGCAGACATGATATCAAGGCAGCATGTTGCCACAATATGGTTTCCAATGTTCATTGCCACTAAATCATCATCCAAAACTGCAGTCAATGATTGCTCGAAGGCTAGCTTTCTGCGAGCCACTAGCACACCCATCAACACCGGACCTATGGAGATTATGACTTCAATGAACAGTTTCGATGGGATTGAAACTGGGGTGATTAGTCCCAGTAACGGGAGCAAGTAGACTACTATGAAGTAAAGAGTCAAGATAGAAATGCTAGTGAGCCATCCAAGCTCAATCCATTTCCACAGCCCTGGAAGATCCTTCCTAGATGGTACTCTAAATCGGTCTCCCTTGCTTAATTCATGGCTGGACACTGTGTTATCACCCGTCCGGAGCTAGAGCACTGTGAATGCCTCTTACGAATTTACAGTCTACCCTTGGTGATTCACAATTACATATGAACTCCCCCAGAATCTGATGGTTCGATAGGAGATTAAAAACTCGAATACAGACTCATGAGAGAACTCAGAACGCACAATGCATGAGTCTTTTGCATAGTTGCAATCTACTATCACAAGAAACGGAGTGACTATGTTTGAAGCGAGTCTGCATAGGAATAGTAATGATATCGGCGGCACTGGTCTTGGTATCTAGTTTGACTGCAGATGTAGCATCGGCAGAGGAAATCCCTGTTGTGGTACGTGGAGATTCATTGCCTATTACTGCAAGACTCCTTCAAAACGGCACTTACGGAAATCCGGTTGCTAATCAGCGTCTTTTCTTCTACGATCAGACCCAAGACGTCCTCATTGGGTCTGCCTTGACAGACACAAATGGCTATGCAACAGTGTCTTGGAACGTTTCGATTAATCATCCCTTAGGGCCATCCATGCTAAACGTAACATTTGAGGGAAACACCTCGCTTTCCTTATCTTCTTCCTGCCAATGGTCTTCTGTCATTGTGGTTTCTGCGACTGTCATAGAGGTTCAGGTCGACGAGAACTCTATTCATCCAGAGGATGAAACTGCTCTCATTGCCAAAATCACTGATGACCATAATGCATCAATTAGTGGGGTCACTATGGCTGTTTATAGTGAAGACACACTCCTAGCAGTTGCTCCAACGAATGCCAGCGGCTATGCAACTTTCATTATAGATTGCAATGGCACATGGTGCATAACTGGACAGAATACGTTGAGAATAGTTTTCGAACAGGATATGGCACGATTTCTAAACAGTTCACAGAGTTTGATATCTGTGAACATTCAACAAATAGCAACATCTATTGAACTAGAAGATTCCTACAACTCTACCGTTCATTTGAATGATTCATTCTGGGTGCAGATGACAATTCAAGCTGAGGGTCAGAATCACTCTGACGCATCACTTGTTGTGTTTCTTGATGAAAACCCAATAGATGCTATCGTGAGCGACATGAATGGTGTTGCCAGGTTCAGCCTGGATATTGATTCACGGTATATACTTGGGATACACAGCATTAGGATAGAATATTCGGGGACATTCCGTTATGCACCATCATACATCGAATTTGACATATCTGTAATAAGCCCCGCAGCAATTTACATTGAGTTGCCAGATCCAATCTCAGTAGGAGTAGAAAGTGAAGTCCAAGTGACACTCTATGATCTCTTAATGAGACCGATTCCCAATGCCACTATAATATTGTACGATGAACTCACCAACGAGTCACGTTTGATTTCATTCTCCTTTGGACAAATCAAAACTATGTCGCACATTACGTTCCATGGTCCCCTTGGGCCTAGAAATCTACACTTCGAAGTTTCGCATTCATTCTTGATAAATAAGACTAGAATAATCCCAGTGATAGTCTGGTCGCAGCCGAATATCATCATGATTTATCAAAGCATACTGGGCTATGCATCCCCTTCTCAAGTTGTGACATTCCAAATTCAGCTAAATGCCGGTGGAATCTATATACCAGAACGATCAATTGCCTGGCAAATTGGAAACCACTTGGTGACCACCTCTACTACCAATAGTGAGGGTGTTACCGAAGCGAAATTCCCCATTTCTTCAGTAGAAGGTCCCTATCTGTTAGTCATAGGCTATAACGGTAGCACATTGAACTACGAACTGCCCGTAGTCCTAGAATATGAAATCATTGTCAGCAGAGTCGTTCCAGTATCTGTGAATATGGTGAATTACTCCGTCTATCCATCTCTTCAAGAAATTACAGTTCAATTGTCCATCATAGCGTTGAATGGCACCCCTCTAGAAGATGTGAATCTGCACTATGAGTGGTTAGGTCAACGGAGTCTTACTAAGAGTCACGATTCGGGTATCGTTGAGATTGCTCTTCGCATTCCTACGGAATCAGGCGTCTATAACCTCTATTATGAAACAGAGGAAGCCGCGTTCACACAATCTTCTACTGGCTACCATGTCCTTATCATTTCTAGCACAGAAGCAATGGCTGCCCAAGGCGTAGGAATTCCTTTCATTTTGATCAGTCTTGGTGTATCAGTCATGCTTGCTAGCATACCAGTTCTGTGGCGGCGGCGTCTAATAGGAAGATAGTAGAATTGGTGCTCCGGCCGGGATTCGAACCCGGGTCGAGGGATCGAGAGTCCCTCATGCTGGGCCGGACTACATACGGTTGTATCATGGATTTCATGAATCATCTACCGGAGCTAAGGCGCACCAGTCCGGAGCGGGTGTGCTCACTCTAGACTACAAATAAGGCTTTCCCCAAATCGTGACCAAAATCACATCAGCAGTGTTTCACTTATCATGGAAATAGACTTGTGAAGCTACTCCAGCTGTCTTCAAGAATCTGAAAGAGTCCTGCCACAACGTCTTGTGCCCAACCTGTTGCCTGAAGTATCACAGCAATGACTATCGATACGGTGACTACTGCAATACCAAGCAGGAGACTCTCCTCAACCAGCGGACCGCCCTTTTCATCCCTTATCGGGTCGTACATAGAATTCCACCTGATTACCTGTCCATGGAATGGTATTTTAACTACCCTCAAAGACAGAAACGAAACAAGATAGCCTCAGATGTGTGCAAACCACAATGGCAGTCCTTCAGTCCAGACATCTTTTCCCAATGTTCGACCATTGCTCCTGTCTGCTGTTCGTAATCTCTTGGATAGGTGATCAATTATTCTGTCGTATGCTTGGATGTGGCTTTCATGTCCAGCTGCCCGTGCATAAGAAAGATACGCGCCGTCCGTTGCCCAATGCAAATCTTGGGATGAATTACAATTGTAGACAGTACTGAGTCCTACGAATTTGAGTACACCTTCTGAAACCTCTCGTTGCACTTCAACAATCTCACTGACTCTCCTAATCGACTCTCCGGGTACTGGTCGTACCATTGTCACAATCAAATCCATCATGGCGATACTGGATTTGTCGATATTATGTCCAGTGATCCAACGTGACACAAGACTGGCTGCTGAGGAGCTATGACAGGTTTGTATTGCACGAAGACCAGCTGCAATAGCTTGGAAAAGCGCTTGGCTATGTTCTGCAGTTTGAATCTCACCAAGCACAAGATAGTCTGGTGACCTATGGAGGGTCTTGACGATTTCTAACGATTTATCAAAATGCCCATCTACTTCATCAACTGGGTCGACTTTGAAACGAACTTGGTTGTGACCGCGAAGATCTCTGCTTTCTACTGCATCTTCTATGTAGATTTTTCTCCAGGTTTTTGGACTATCCGCGTCAAGTGCATTCAATAGAGTAGTCTTGCCGGTCCCGGGACCTCCGGTTATCGTTATGTTGAATCTGCACCCAAGTGCCAGAAGAAGCGCTGCCGCCGCTTCAATAGGCAGTGTTCCATTCCAAATTAGGTCCAAAATGGTGAAAGCATTCCTCCTCGCCCGCCGAATTTCCATGTGCAATCCATCAGGGCTTAGCGGCGGTAGGCTGGCAGATACTCGCAGATTGGTATCAAAGAGATTCAAATCAGTCTTCAAGGAAGGATTTCTTCTATCAAGATGGAGATTGCTCTCTGCACGTAACAGTGTGGTAAGACGAGGGACATCTTCGTGATGAATCTCATATTTTGAGATACATCTTCCTAGCCTACGATGATCAAAATAGATTGGCTTTCCTGGACAATCCACGTACACTTCTTCAACATCATCATCCAATAGAATTGGAAGGAATGTATCTAGCACAGTCGTTTTGTTTGCCACAATCGTAGAAATTCTCTCTCGTGTCGCAGTGCTTATCTCGGGCAAAGATTTCAGGAGCTTCTTACAAACACTGTCAGCAACCTGCAAAAGCCGAGTGGAAACATCGGACCTTCCTATTGATTCCTGGAGATTACTGCCAATAGACTCATTCAGTTCCTGCATGAGTCCATACTCGATCGAAGTCTTCACTAGTGGATACGACCGATGAAATATCTCCATTCCGCCTGTTCTTGAGAAGTAGAATGAAAGATATGGTCCTACCAAGTAGGCATCTACTGGAAGCCAATCACTGTCTGGAAACTCGCAATCACCTATATAGACCGATTCCCATCCATCACCTCTCCAAGGAGGACTTGTTGGGATTGGATCAGTCAGTCCACCCAGATGAAGAAGCCTTCTCGAATCTTCCAGAATTAGCACCTTCTTTCTATTCCCTTCTTCGAATAGCATAGAGATTCTGGTGCATTCTGACGCGGTCATCTCAGAGCAATCCTTGCATCTTGTGTCTGGACATCTGATCAATTCCAGCCTATCTTCCTCCATTCATATCCTCGCCTTTGGGAGTGTAATTCAAATCGGCATCACATTGTCATCTAGGTTAGAGAAACCACTGCAAGCACTTTCTTCATCATTCCGAAATGGTCCCGAATGCTGTACTCAGCCACCTCAGTCGCTTCTGAGGCAAGCTTCTGAGTAAGTACAGAACGCCTTCCATGCTCATCTGCAACTAGACGATCGCTTGCGTAGGCAGCAGAAACAGTGAATATGAAGGGGTTCCTTCCTCCTCTCTTTGAAGCCGGTATCATTTCTAGAACTTCAAGGATTTTATCTCTGAGAGCATTCTCATACTTCTTTGGCTCCCATCCACGAGCTATCACTTTTCTGAGCACCTTTTCACTGTTCATCAACATGGACAAGACCCTTGGCACATAGTCATCTGGACGACGAATTTCGGGGGCAACACCTGTCAGCGATTTGAGTTTCAATGCCTCTCTAACAATAGCCCTGACGTTAACACGATGACCACATTTCTCGAATGTATTGGCTATCTCATCCAAGGTGATTGGTGCTCCGTCCTTGAACTCTCTAACAGCCATCAGAAGGCATACAGCTATGAGCAGGATATTGTTGTTAATCTTTTCTGAAGACTCAGAGGATATCTTCTTGTATAGATAGGCAGTACGATCACGGACCTGTTCATTTAGCATAAGTAGCTTAGAAACATGGTTGAGAGTTCTGAGGGCTCTATACTTTGCCTCGTTTCGGCCAATCCGTATTCGTGTGCTGTATATCATCTTAAGCCGCTTGAATTTCTTCTGCGATCGTGCTGTAAGAGTCTGACCTTGTGCATCCTGGAAATATCTGTCCTTATGGAAGCCAATATAGCTCCCCAACCCGTCAACAATATGCATACGATTGCCAAGAGATACGTATACACTTGCATCAGGTGCACTGTCAGATACCTTTTCACCCATCTGGTAGGTAGGTGACACGTATTCTCTAGAGATTACTAGACCGCATTCTACACATACTATATAGCCCTGGTTTGCCGTTATCAGACCGGAACAGTCGGGGCAAGACCAAGACGAGTTTTGAATAGCCTCGAATGTTTCATCAATCAAAGACCACACCCATATAACGCATGGGCCCGGGTCCTAACTAGATTTCAGGAGGGATTCAGTTCGTTCTTTAGAACATACTGTACTACAGAGCAAATTCTCAGTACTTTATAGAGGATGTCAGCAGTCCGGACTGACAGAAAGAGAGATGCCCGAAACTATTCTGTATAGATGAATTCTCTAAGACCTTCTCAGATTATAGCCATCAAGAATCTTTTTTGATCAAATGTCTTTCGTTGAGCAGCTGTAGGATTACTGAGGTCAAGAGTCATTCTAAGCCCTCCTATGGTGCCAGTGACCTCAATCCCATTCTCGTTCCTTATTCGAAACACTTTGCCTTCTGCATATAGCTTAGCATTGTTTCCTCGTGCGATTGGTTTGGAATCAAATATAACAGTGACTTCATCCCTTGGCTTTATTGTACCAGACAGGGCTTCAGGAAGCTCCAATGAAATACGTGCTCCTTCCTCTTTGGCAATCATCCTGACAACTTTCAGTCTCTTTGTTTCAGTGTCTTCAATTGAGTCAACTGTGGCATTCTTTAGCCTGACTACCATATTCTCACGCTCTCTCTTCAGCGCTTGGTTGGCAGTCAGTCTGGAATTAAAGTTGTCGTTCTATTCGTGTGCTGTTTTTTAGGCAACATACTGACCGGGTTTTGGTGGGTTTCTTGAGCCAAAGGACACTAGCATCAGTCATTGTTTCCACATGTATTGTATTCGGTCTTGTCGCACCTGTTTCTGCGTTCTACTTCGAATTCCACTACTTCGAAACTGACAAGCTAGTGTATGAGGTCGGCGAAACAATGAACATGGTTGCTGAGCTAATTGCTGATTTCAGTGGAGATGGGTGGTGTTACGTGTCCTTTGCGGTAGTGACCGATCAAGGGCCTGCATTCTCAGACCTCTATTACGTCCCACCCTCAACTGATGTAAGACATTTCAACTCATCCTACACTATCCTCCCAGAAGACACCTCACCAGGAGTAAATGGTGCTCAAGCCTTTGTGATTTTCAACGTGGAGATCTATGATTCCTACTCACAGGGCGAGGGAGATACTGTTGTTGTGAATATAACAAGGGGCCATCTTAATGTTCTTCCACTATCACCGTTGAACATTGAATTCAACACAAATTCCACCCTAGACTTCAAAGTTGCAAGTGCACTCAACCAATCCATTCCATATAGAAACAGCCCTGTGACAGTCACACTTCTCAATTCCACATCTGATTCAATACTGCAAATTGATACGACAACTTCCTCAGACGGAGAACTAAGGATTAACTGGACTGACACTACTGGTCCGCCTGGAGATTACACAGTCACGATAGCGGGCAATGGAACGGAAAGCTTCCTTCCCTTCTCAAATTCTTTTCCACTTGTGGTAACAAGGGCCGTTTCCAATCTGACAATCTTGTCTACACCGCCATCAATTCATTGTCAAACACCAGATGGCAGTCAAACCGAATCAGCTGACATAGTGGTAGAACAGAAGACACAAGACAGTCAGCCGATTTCTGATAGTTCGATTCTGTGGACCACGACATTTTCTTCGGGTACGATGAACAAACTTGGCAACGGACTCTACAGTGCATCAATACCGATCACTGTGGAACCAGGTTTCTATTCTGTGAATCTTACAGCAGTTAATCCTCTCTATCGAAACGAATCTGAATCGGTCATAATTGACGTTACACCTTATGTTGTCTATCTTTCAACCACAAATGCTACTTGGTCTACCGCGCGAGGAAACAACGTCACCTTGACTGTAAGCATTAATTCCACATCACTACAAGACCAGCTTATCCCAATAGAAATCTTTGATTCAATTGGAGAAATCAATGCTACCATATCAGTCACTGCAAACAGTCAAGCGGAGATAACATTCCCTATCAGCAGTAATACATCACTGGGCCCTCATATAATGTCCATTGAAATGCTTGAAAGCGCGTACAGTGTTCAGGATTCAATTGACTTGGAAATCAATATTCATGGAGTCATTGATGTTGATGTAGAGCTTGGTCTTGTCTATTATGGGGAAACTACTCAGATAGATATCAATGCTACAGATGACAACGGTCAAATTGTTGGGCTCATTGATTTGAGAATCTATGCTGATTCAGCGCTTACACCTTTTTTCACAATCAACAATGCAGACGTCAAATCATCAATAGAAGTCCCCTTCCTACTCAATATCTATCCCGGATTACACATTCTTCATTTTTACATAAGCAGCCCTTGGTGCGAAGAAGCAAATATCTCACAACCCGTGGCCATCTGGATGAGAACTAGTATTGTGATAATCATTGGGAACCCCAATCCTCCTGGACCAACATCTCCCTCATCTACAGACTATGACTCTGACCTAATTCTTTCCACGATTTCATCCGGTTCAATCATCAATCCTCCGCCAATCTTAGTTAGTGAAACCATGTCGACAGAGTCGCTAACTACTCTTGAAACCTCTCTGAAGAGCTGTCCTAGACTAAGCTCGGGCACCAGCAATCGATCAACTGATTTGGCGAACTCTCTTATCTCAGAATCTGGAAATGGCCATGCAGTTCTCAATCGTAGTGATCTCAGAGGAGGGACACCTGAACTTCTAGCAATCAACTCCTCTACCGATCTTGATGTGCACCCATACGATATAATTCCCCACTCAGCTGACTCTTGACCTGAAACCACCACATCTGTGAGAAAGGCACGTTCATTATGAATTTTCTCTGAGATTCGACGAATCAGTCTGTCATGTACTTCGGGATCAGAGGTCCTTCGATAGCCATATTTGTCATGTGTTGATCCAGTGACTAGTAGGTTATGTCCCTCGCCGAACCTTGGCATCTCTATCCAACCATCCTTATTGAAGCCATCAAATGGAGGAATTCCAGGCTCTGCATACCTTCGCTGAACCCTTAGGTCCTCCTTGGTGTTCGCAACAACCTTCTCCCGAGAATGTCCCACAATTTCATCTGAAAGAATTACCACTGGATGTCTAAGCTTCTCCGAGAGATGAAAGGCACGCAAGGTGAGTTCGAATGTTTCCTGTGCAGAATTAGGACATAATACTATGCTCTCGACATCACCATGTGTACCCCATCTTGATTGCTGGAAATCTCCTTGTGCTCCTTTTGTCGCCTGCCCAGTACTGGGTCCTGCACGTTGGACATCCACAATGACACAAGGAGTCTCAGTCATAATTGCATATCCTATATTCTCCTGCATGAGACTGAAGCCAGGGCCAGATGTTGCTGTCATTGACAAAGTGCCACCCCATGAGGCACCTATTACCGCAGATATCGCACCAATCTCGTCCTCCATTTGGAGATACGTCCCTCCAACAATTGGAAGATTCTCTGCCATGATTTCTGCTATCTCTGAAGCTGGTGTGATTGGATAGCCAGCGAAAAACCGGCATCCTGCTGCAATTGCAGCTTCAGCGCATGCCTGATTCCCCTGCCAGAAGTTGATTGTTGAATCGCGACCGGCCATGAAGGATAATCCTCAGGAGCGGCTGTCCCACAAGTCCTTGATAAGCGTTGACTTGGAGCATTTTGCCGATAGTCTTTTATCATATACCATAAGGATGGCCTCTTCAGCGGCCGTAGTCTAGCTTGGTTAGGACGGAGGCCTCCCAAGCCTCCAACCCGGGTTCGAATCAACATACGACTGCTGTGTGTTGAGACAATCCCGGCGGCCGCACATTCTTTTCGTCAGACTTAAGGACAAGTAGACCAAGTTGTGAGCGGCGAGTGATGACTGCCATGACCCCAATGAGTCCAGAGCGACGATGATATGGATCTTGAGTAACGAGCTCGCCACTATTACTTTCGGCTAGCCCCACTCCTCGCATACATTTAATCGAACAATTCACACAACTCTTTTAAGTTGCTGATTTGTTTCTATTTCGGACCGGGATGACTCATGACGCATGACTATGTAGAAGACGAACTGAGTCGACGGAGTGTATTCAAGTCGGAGCAATTGCTATCCATCGACTATGTTCCAGAAACTCTCCCGCATAGAGAGCCTGAGTTGAGGAAGCTGGCCCAGAGTTTCAAGACACTGATTGCTTCGCCCGGTCGCGCGAGTCAGAAGTTCATTATCGAGGGCCCAGTAGGCACTGGAAAGACAGCTGTGACTAAGCGTTTTGCGGATCAAATGGTTAAGGCCGCTACGCGACGTGGCATTCAACTGCACAAACTGCACATAAACTGTAGAGTGAGCAAGAGCACCTATCTTGTGTATCTGCGGATATTGAGGGAGTTTAAACCAAGGTTTCCTCGACGAGGCCATTCACCTGAAGAAATTCTTCAGATGGTTGTCGAAGTACTTGATGAAGAAGACAGATACCTTCTACTGATACTTGATGAGCTCGACTATTTCATTAGACAACGAGGCGCTGACATTCTCTATGATTTGACTAGGCTGATGGATGACCGGTTGAATGCTCCTCAGCGTCTGTCTGTAATCGGAGTGGGGAGAAAGATACCCCTTGATGAGAGTATCTTGGATCAAAGCACATTGAGCACACTTCAAAGAAACATACTTCGTTTTGACCAATATGCAGCTGATGCACTATATGATATTCTAAGGGAGCGAGTAGACATGGCATTCGAGAAGGATGCAGTTATGGATGAAACACTGCAGATTATCTGCGACATTGCCTCAGAATGGGGGGACGCCCGTTATGCAATCGAACTCCTGTGGCGCGCAGGGAAGCAGGCTGATAGTACAGGCTCCCGAAAGGTGATTCCTGATTTTGCCCGTAAGGCCAAGGCAGACATACATCCCGAGTTGAGGAAGGAGGTGTTCGCAACTCTCCCTCGACAGAATATGCTTCTTCTTCTGGCAGCTGCAAGACAGCTCAGGATGAATCGAGGCGCATATATCACAATGGGTGAGCTCGAAGAGATGTACCGTCCAATATGCGAGGAGTACGGCGAAGATCCAAGGGCACACACTCAAATCTGGGAATGGGTACAGGATCTAAATGCGCATGGGCTTTTGGACACAAAACGTTCTGGTGCTGGCCAGAGAGGTCAGACAACCTTGATAGGTCTCTCTGAAGTACCAGCTGATATGTTGGAACAACATCTACTCGACTTACTCACCTGAAGGGGGGTTTCATGATTTCTACTGATACTGATGACAGATTTCGAGTGCCAATAGAGGAACTATTCTCTTCGAGAGGGAGAATCAAGATAATAAAAGAACTAGCCACTTCCAGTGAGCTGAATATATCCGAACTTTGCCGGAGAGTTTCCTTGAATCATAGCTCGACCAAATCGCATCTTGAGGTACTTATCAAATCAGGACTAGTCGAGGAAAAGATGTTTGGGAGAATCAAAATCTACCGCTATCGGATAGAGGACCACCGGGCACGAGCGTTACGGAACCTATTCGGACTTTGGCAGTCATGACTAAGAGGTCTGCTAATTGCACTCCTATATCGCACGTCTCTTCTATCTTGGGGATGCCTATCATGGGTCCCAATTTCAGCCGAATCTCAAAACTATACAGGGTGAACTCATCAGTGCGTTGAATCATTGGGACTCCAAGAGCGAAACCAGCTACACTACTCAGACGGTACAATTCTCAGGCCGTACTGATCGAGGAGTGCATAGTATAGGTCAAATCGTAATGATAAGCGGGGAAAAGAAGCTTGACATAGACAGAGTAAACAGATACCTTCCACCTGATATTGCATTATGGGCCTATGCCATAGCTCCACCCAATTTCAATCCTCGATATGACGTGCTTATGAAACATTATAGATACTATTTCGATACGAATCCACCCGATGTGAAACTACAAACGATGAGAACTGCTATACAGCTATTATCTGGAACCCGCGACTTTTCTCATCTTTCGAAACCAAATGGTGATAGACCAACTAGGGCCACGATTATCAATGCAAGCCTTCTGAAGTCGGATGACGGCATTATTCTAGACATCTTTGGCACTAACTTCCTTTGGAAGCTAATCAGAAAGACAGTATCGCTGCTTGAACAGATTGGAACTGGCGCCATGGACATTCAGACATTCTCAGATTATCTCAATGGTCATAGCTCAATTCCAGGAGGTATTGAGCCTGCTCCATCAGAATGCCTGGTTCTCATGGAAACAGCAATACCAATTCGCATGACCACAAGTAAGCATGCAATTTCAAGAGTCCGAAAGCAGTTGAGAGTTCATTTGAATTATCTCAAGAGATCCAGACGTACACTAAGTGCACTCAGCAATGCCTTCTGTCATCAAAGAAGCTCTTCTTGACTTCTAGCCACTCCGAGAAGACTCCTTTCAATCGAGGATTTCTTCTGACTATCTCCATTATTGCATTCCTATAAGCTGGTGCCGTTCTCCTTGTGGAAATTGAGGCGATTTCAGAGAGTTTTCGGAAAAGGTCTGCTTCCTTGTCGTATTTTCTATTCCCCCGGAAAATCAACATTGGCCAAGCTGGCTGAGAATACTCAACTTTCCTATATGGTGTCACCTTTCTGCTCATGGAAATTCCAATTGCTAGAAAGTCATACACATAGGCCAGCAATTTCCAGTTTTGCCGCCTCCAAATTCGTCCAATTGATAAATCAGCAAGCGAGAGAAATTCAAAACCCTGGTCCAGTTCTTCCGGAGCTGTAAGATGAAGATGTACATTCTCTTCAAGCCATAGAAGCAGTTGATTGTAATCCATGTCCAATTCTGAAACGACCCGTTTGGCTGTTTCTGGGTCTGTAGTCATAAACAGTCGTCCAAAGGTTTCCCTGACTTCACGACGCACATCGCGTGATGGCAGTCCCATATCAGATGTGCGTCCGCTTACAGAGAGTGTTTCAAGATCTGCTATTGCAGCTCGAAGGTCGCCTCCAGCCCTATCAACAATTCCTTCTAGCACATCATCAGAGAACACAGAATCATGTGCCGCTGCAATCTTTCTGATGACAGCTACCATGTCACTTGCTTCAAGTGAGTCGAACATGAACACCTTGCAGACCTTAAACAAATCCTTCAGGCGTGGGCTGTTTGGATCATTTGCAGTCATTATAATGGGATGTACTGTGTCTTCGACGATTTTCAGAATTGCACCCACCCCTCCTCGGTCGCTTGTCCCGGAGAGTCCATCTACCTCGTCTAAGAGGAGAAGACGAAGTCTACCATCCAGTGTCTGTTGCGTCGCCGCTTTCCACACCTGGTTCTCTATACTTCCCTTGTTTCGTTTATCGCTCGAATTGAACTCTACCAGTTCTAGGTCGTAGTCATGAGATAGTGCGCCAACAGAAGCTGTCTTTCCCACACCAGGAGGGCCAATCAACAATGCAGCTCTCTTGCCTGGGGTCCCATCAATCCAAGACTGAATCCACCTTCTCAGTTCTCCTATTGCATCGATATTACCAGCCATCTGCTTAAGACTCGTGGGACGGTGGAGTTCTGGCCAAGGCAGGTTTTTGCTCTTCATGATTTACCCCGTTCCAATCCTATATGCGCCAATAGTGCACTCAGTTGGACCTCTCCACTTGCTCCTTCTCCTATTCGAAATTCAACTTCTGCAGCCCTCTCAAGAATCAACATCTTTTGATTCTCAGCCATATCCATCTTTAGCACTTCTCTATGCAGTTGCCTTGCCAAATCTACTGGCGACACTCCTTGCTGATAGATGAGTACTCTAAGTTTCTCCAGAGAGTCCTCATAGTTCACATTAGCGGAGTCTAGCATCTCCTTAATCGCTTTGGGGTTTGCTCTTCCAGCTATCGAGTAGACTATTGTATCATCCACTTTTTCTCCTGCAGATGCAGATGCCTGAAGAAGGTTGATAGCAGCCCGCATGTCTCCCTCTGCGAGATAGAGTATTGCTTTGGTCCCACTTACATTGACAGAAACTTTCTCCTTTTTAGCAATGAACTTGATTCTCTCAGCCATCGAGTCATCACTTAATCGGGCAAATCTGAACATCGCACATCTAGATTGAATTGGTGGAATTATTCTGCTCGAATAGTTACATATCAATATCATTCTGCATGAGCCTGCATACGATTCCATCGTCCGTCTTAATGCATGTTGAGCATCAGCAGTGAGATGGTCCGCCTCATCTAGGACCAGAATCTTGAAGGGAGCATCTCCCGCCGGCATGGTCCGGGCGAAGTTCTTTATCTGATTCCTGACGACATCAATGCCTCTCTCATCACTTGCATTTAGTTCCATGAAGTTACGATCAAAAGTGTCGTCAAAGAGATCTCTTGCCATCGCCATTGCAGCGGTGGTCTTGCTTGTACCTGGAGGTCCGCTGAACAGACAATGTGGTACATTCCTGTTTTCCACGAATTTGGTTAGACTCTCAATAATCGATTCCTGTCCAATAATTCCCCCGAGTGTGGGGGGACGGTATTTTTCTGTCCAGAGGTCTAAATCCATATGGTTCCCATCCAGTCATAGGCTGCGGTGACAATCTTCTGTTGTTCTTAAAAGCTTCTCCGGAAGCATCAGCCAATTGGAAATAGAAGCTCAACTCCAATTAGATAATACTCATGTTAGACTAAAAGCAGCACCGCAATTCGCACTCTAGAACAAGTTCTTATGGTACGCCAATCAATCGATAATTGTGTGTACAATGAGTTCTCAACACGACTCCGAAATTGTAAGAGACCGATTTGCAATGCAGTTTCTAAACGAAACCCGTATGTGTATCTTTCGTGAGGATGTACCAGAGATTACGATTGGAGGAGAGAAACTAGGTCCTTTCAAAGCCGAAGATACAACGGAACTTTCCAATTGGGCAATCGAGAAGCTCATTGCACACGATTTTGTTGATATGCATACCGATGATGATTATGATTCCTTTCGGAAATTTCAAAATCTGTATAATGAAGAGAGAAAGCTACCCAACTTGCATAGTCTGTATGATAAAAAGAATGAACGGCCCAAACTGCTTTATTCTGCTCTCATCCGAAAGATGAGCCAGCTACAAAGCGACAAGACTTCAATGGAACCGCGTCGTTATGCCGATATTAAGAAGATGGGCACAATGCTCAGAATTCTAACTGAAACACGTTTGTCCAAAATAATACGTGCTGCAAAACCAGAGTCTGGTGTGAGTCAGGATAACCGTAAGAGGATGTCGCGAGAGGAGAGGTGGCTTGCAGATGAACTCTACTCTCTGCTTTCTGCTTGGCGCGAAATGGTGAGAGAGAAGACCATTGTCTGAAGAATTCCGAAAGCTCTGACAGAGTTAAAAAGCAAACTCACAACTAACGAGAACGGGTTTTAATATCTGACCCCTACAGACAAAGTGTTAGAGTCATGTGAGATCATTAGGATTACATCTGGAGTGTTCTGACTAATCATGACAACAGAAATGGAAACTGAAGAAAGAAGGTTCGAGGAGTTCATTCGTACCTTCAAAGACGAAAATGGCAAACCAATCTATTGGTCTAGAGTACAAGAGATGTCTGTTGACGGTGAAACTTCATTAGTCATAGACTTTGAAGATCTTATCAGCTTTGATAATGAATTCACGGCAGACGCTACAGAAGATCCTGAGTCATTTCTTAAGAATGCCCACAATGCACTGGTTACTATCCTCAAAATCGAAGATCCCAAGTATGTTGAGGCGATTGGACATGACGCATTACAGGTCCGTATTATCAACTATACCGATACTGTTCCTCTTAGATACATACGGGCACGTCACATCGGGAAGCTAATCCGTATCAAGGGCATCATGATGCGTGCAAGTGAAGTCAAGCCATTATTGGTCAGTGCCACATTCAAATGCAGAATCTGTGGTGACGAAACTCCTCAAGAACAAGAGGAAGGTCGCTACACTGAACCCCCGTTTTGCAATACCTGTGGGAAAAAGACCCCTATGAAATTGTTACTTGCGAAAGGAAAATCACGGTTCATAGACTGGCAGAAGGTTCGAATACAGGAATCACCTGAGGAGCTTCCTCCAGGACAAATGCCGCGGTCCGTCGATGCAGTCCTCAAGGGTGACATCGTAGACATCTCGAGACCTGGTGACATGGTCAATGTGACAGGAATGCTACAGACAGCACCTGACTTCTCGAGGAGGGGTGGAAAGCTAGCCACCTTTAGAGTGTTTATCGATGCCAGTGGGGTAGAAGTTGCAGAGAAGGAATATGAGCTTGATATTTCTCCCGAAGATAGGGAAGAGATACTCAAACTGTCTGAGAATCCATATGTTCATGAGAAGATTTACAGATCAATTGCACCTGCAATCCAAGGGCATGACGACATAAAGGAATCAATCTCGCTTCTTCTATTCGGTGGAGTTGAAAAGACATTCGAAGAAGAAGGAATTCGGCTAAGGGGACGGTCCAACATTCTACTGGTCGGTGATCCTGGGACAGGAAAAAGTCAGATCTTGAAATATGTGGCAGATCTTGGCTCCAGAGCCCTATACACATCAGGAAAGGGTACCACTGCTGCAGGTCTGACAGCAGCTGTTGTTCATGACACTGACAGTGGAGCTATGACACTTGAAGCTGGAGCATTGGTTCTGGCAGACAAGGGAATTGCATGCATAGATGAGTTTGACAAAATGGATCCGAATGATCGAACAGCAATACACGAAGCAATGGAACAACATACTGTGAGCATAGCAAAGGCCGGCATAGTTGCGACACTGAATGCACGCACCTCAATTCTAGCTGCGGCGAATCCTTCCCTTGGCCGATACAACATATCATGGACTCCACAAGAAAACATCAAACTACCCTTTACAATCTTGTCCAGATTTGATTTAATCTGGGTCATGATTGACACTCCAGAAGAGGAGCGCGATAAAGACCTAGCAGGATTCATTCTAGACTTGCACCAGGGGAAATCGAGGAAGGTAAAAGATGAGAAAGCTCCGATCCCGAAGAAGCTCTTGAAGAAGTATATTGCATTTGCGCATCGTGAGTTTGAGCCTAAACTGACCCCCGCGGCCGCAGAAGCAATACAGGACTTCTATGTAGGTCTCCGAAAAAAGGCCCAAGAAGAAGATGCCCCCATACCGATTACAGCCCGACAGCTGGAGTCCCTAGTACGTCTTGCAGAAGCTCGAGCAAGAATGGCACTGAAGCGTGAGGTCAGCAGAGAGGACGGGTTAGCGGCTGTCGACCTTATGAAAGCATCAATGGAAAAGGTGTTCTACGACATTGATACTGGAGAATTTGATGCAGACCGTATATATGCAGAGGAGCCTTCAGGTAGGAGAAATATCAGAATTGCGATTATAGACACACTCAGAGTTATGATGGATGAGGGTGTAAGTAGCGAAGTCGAGCTGTTACAGAGATTAGAGATAAAGGGTATACCTCGAGACAAGGCCGAAGATGTCATAAAACGGCTCGAACAAGCTGGTGATGTATACAGGCCTAAAGGAGAAGGTACTATACGACTTTCTAGATCCTCTGGGACCTAGGGTGGGTCCGCGTTTGCAATGGAGATGACCACAACGCAACTTGAGAACCTATCTATCAATAAGAAGGTCATCAAATTGCTTCAGGATACTGGAATACTCACACTCTTTCCCCCTCAGATATCTGCCTTTGAAACGGGAGTACTAGATGGCAACAATCTCGTTCTGGCAGTTCCTACAAGTTCTGGCAAGACGCTAGTGGCAGAGATATCCATGCTGAAGTCCATTCTAGATGGACGCGGCAAAGCATTGTATCTCGTTCCACTGCGGTCCCTTGCAAGAGAGAAGTACTCAGAATTCAAGAAATACGAATCACTAGGAATCACAGTCGCAATGTCGATAGGGGACTATGACTCTCCGGGCACCCGTCTCAGAGAGGCAGACATAGTTGTATTGACAACAGAGAGAGCTGACTCATTGGTACGTCATAGAACACAGTGGCTTGAAGAAGTAGGAATCATGGTGGTAGATGAGGTTCATTTAGTAAATGACCCAAAACGGGGTCCTACACTGGAAATGGTCATTGCCAAAATGATGCAGAGTCTTGCAGATGTGCAGATTTTGGCATTGAGTGCCACCATCTCAAATTCTGAGAGAATCGCAGAGTGGCTGAGTGCAGATCTCGTCACAAGTTCGTGGAGACCGGTGCCATTGAAAGAAGGTGTCTATTTTGACAATAAGATTGCATTCATTCTTGAAGGTGAAACAAAGTCTATCCCCAGAAAGCGGTCGGAGATAATCAGTGACGTGGTCTGCGACATCTTGGATGAGAAGGGTCAGGCTCTCGTGTTTGTATCAAGTAGAAGGTCAACTGTTGCAGTAGCCAAGAGACTTGCATCATCTGTACGCCCCTATCTCAATACAGATGCACATAAGCATCTAGCGAAGGCAGCTAAGAAGCTGTCTGCAAGACCCTCAGCTCCAGAAGCAACAAGAATCCTGGGAAGAGTCATCGTTTCAGGAGTGGCATTTCACCACGCTGGACTCGATAACAATGAACGTACACTGGTTGAAGACTTTTTCAAGGCAGATCTGCTAAAGGCTGTAATAGCAACTCCTACTTTGGCCGCTGGTGTGAATCTTCCAGCTAGGCGAGTCGTCATCCGCGATTATCGCCGCTTTGAACAAGGGCGGGGAAGTTATACTATTCCAGTCCTTGAGTATAAACAGATGGCTGGAAGAGCTGGCCGTCCAAAATACGACAGGTATGGAGAGGCAATACTCATTGCCAAATCCGAGCAAGAACGTGATGCACTAACGGACGAGTATGTATTGGCAGAACCAGAGAGAATCACATCCAAGCTTGCATCTCCTTCCGCTCTCCGTTCCCACCTACTTTCTACCATTGCTACAGAGATGACACGAAATAGAGAGGAGGTTGACTCATTGATTGAGGGAACATTCTTTTCTTGCCAGTTTGATCCGTTAGAGATTCAGCATCATGTTTCGTCCGCTCTGATATTCCTTGAAGAGGGTCAATTGATTGACACCGAATCTGGATTGTACTCTGCAACCCCATTGGGCAAGAGGGCGTCCAGACTATACATCGATCCCTACACCGCCATATTACTCCGTGATGCACTGACTGCAGCCGAAGAGGTTTCACCTATAGGTGCACTACATCTCATATGCCATACTCCAGACCAGCAGACCACATTTCTTACGAAATCGGACTTCGATGAGTACGATTACTTTGTTGAAAGAAACAAGGATGATTTCATGATTGAACCTCCAATAGATGATTTTGATGACTACGGAGAGTTTCTTGCAGAAGTGAAGACCGCACGACTGCTGGAAGAATGGATCTCTGAGAGTTCGGAGCGTGAAATCACTGAAGGATTCAATGTAGGTATGGGTGATGTCTACAGGTACGTCCAGACAGCAGAATGGTTGGCCTACTCAGCATCAGAGATTGCTAAGATAGTCAATGCCTCACAACATGTTCCATTTTTCTATAATCTTCGATCACGACTGAAATATGGGGTGCACAGAGAACTGCTGGATATTGTCAGGCTCAGAGGAATAGGTCGCATAAGAGGAAGGATGCTATATGCAAATGGCTTGAAAAATCAGTCAGATTTGTATAATGCACCCTTTGAGAAAATCTCCCGTGTACCGACCATTGGCACTTCATTGGCCAAATCAATAAAGCGACAGCTCGGAGTCGATATGCCGATGACAGAGGACGAAACAGCTTCTCTTATCGAGGCTGGTGATGATGACCAGGACCCATTCTCAATTCAGACTCTTATTGAAGACTATGAGATTGAGAACGACTAGAAGTGAGTATCACCCAAGTTCTTTTTTAGTCTTTCAACAAGTTCCATTGTATACTGCGTGCAATTTTCGCTCTCAGAATGTTCGTCTGTGTATGCTGTGACTTCAGAGCCACTTAGCTCCTCGATTATATTGCGCGAGCATTTCCCTACTATTTCGAGATCATAACCCCCCTCGATGAAGAATGCGACCTTCCCTCCACAAATCTTCTTTGCCATTGAGTTTATTCGTGAGTTCATCATTGCCATCCCTGAGGTGGTCAGACCTAAGACGGTCAACGGGTCACTGAAGTGCCCATCAAACCCACATGAAACGAGCACAAACTCAGGTCTGTATGACTCACAAATCTTCTCCACAATTTCGGTAAATGCAATGCCATAGGACTTGTCGCCAGCTCCTGGATACATCGCAAGATTCACGTTGTATCCTCTTCCTTCCCCCAAACCGATTTCATCCGGAAATCCAGATCCGGGGAAGAGTGTTCGTCCGTCTTGATGGAGCCCTATGTAAAGCACCTGACTAGTACCGTAAAACGTATTCTGGGTTCCATTTCCATGATGAGCATCATAATCAACAATTAGCACTCTCTGGATTCCATGTTGTTGAAGGAGCTGTTTTGCTGCGACCGCGATATTGTTGATGAAACAGAATCCAAAGGCTCTATCATATTCTGCATGATGTCCTGGTGGGCGGCACAATACGTAGGCATTGTCAGACTCACCTTGCATGATTCTGTCCATAGCTAATGCTCCTGCACCAGCAGCCATTATGGCAGCATCATAGGTGTATTCATTGACAGCTGTATCCAATGTGAAGTATCCACCGCCCCTCTCGGACTTAGTCCTGACCAATTCGATGTACTGCTTATCATGAATGGAATAGACCAATTCCAGATCAGCTGGCATGGCCTCTACAATCCTGACTTTGGACTCCTCGAGAAGACCGGTTTCCTTGATATGCTTCATGGCAGAAATCAATCTCTCAGGCCTTTCCGGGTGACCTGGTGATATCACATGCTTTGTGAACACCTCATGATAGAGCAGGTCTGTGACCATTATCGCATCCCAGGCTCTCTCTGGTGTAATTCCCGTAGATAAGTGTAGACCTCAGACCTAATGTATTCGAGTCTATTAGAACACGTGTTCTAATAGACTTTGCAATAACGTTTATCTTGACATCGGTTTACGACAACGACTGCAAGGGTCGGTAGTCTAGCTTGGTATGATTCTTGCTTGGGGCGACTAAGGACCTAGGGCCTCAAGTCACAGAATGCAAGAGATCGGGCGTTCAAGTCGCCCCCGGCCCACCATTTTCACGAAGCCCGTACTTCCCATAGAGTTTCATAGATTGGTCCTGAGGAGGTCAGAGTACTTTTTGTCATCCTGAAACAATCGACAGTCATAGTTCCTACTGGCTCATCTACCAGATGTTCTATGTTTTCCCTTATTCGGTCACGATCACGCACAGCCCTGACCCGTGCAATTGTTGCATGGGCATGGAATTTCCTGTCACGTGAGTAACCTATATTCCCAAGCCGGTCATCAATGTTCAGTTTCAGGTCTTTTACTCTTTCTTCATTTTCAGATACCCCCACCCATATGACTCTAGGGCGGCTAGTACTTGGGAATGCGCCTACCCCATCAATCCTGATCGCAAAGGATCCATATCGGATATCTGACAGTTCATCCCTGATTCTATCAATCTTCGTATGTGGTGTATCCCCAAGAAATCTCAATGTGAAGTGGATATTCCCTCTTTCGACCAACTTCATTTTTACTGATTGTCTGTCTAGTAATGATTGAATGTGAGTAATTCTTGAGAGAAGCGCTT
This sequence comes from Promethearchaeota archaeon, assembly GCA_048939765.1. GTDB lineage: Archaea > Asgardarchaeota > Thorarchaeia > Thorarchaeales > Thorarchaeaceae > SMTZ1-83. The sequence continues at coordinate 55,872 of JBHLPF010000001.1, read as the reverse complement.
CATCATCGATGTCAATACTGAGAAACACTCGACTAATTGATGACACATGGACTCACCTTGTTCCATCAATTCAAGAAACATCGTGTCATATTAGACTGACGACCGCAAGGGTAAAGTGGATTACCAGTTCGCTTCCAAGGGAGCCTGACCATGAAGCTCATAATACTAACCGGGATGCCCGGATCGGGCAAGAGCGAAGTTGCAGATGCGTTTCAAAATGCTGGATTTCCAATCATTGTCATGGGTGATGTCATTCGCAAAGAAGTGGAGCGTCGTGGAATGGATGTAAATCCTAAGAACAACAAGCTAGTCATGTTGGAGCTTCGCGAGCGAGATGGTCCAGGTGCTGTGGCTAAACACTGTTTGGACAGTCTAAGAAACTCAAACTCAAAAGTAGTAGTGATAGAGGGTTGCAGAAGTCTTGCCGAGGTTGATGTGTTCGATGGCTATGCGGAAGAAGTGTTCATAGTCTGTGTACATGCGTCTCCCAGAACGCGTTTTTCACGTCTGCAGAAGCGTGGCAGAAAGGATGATCCTCATGACTGGACTACATTCAGAGAGCGTGACCTCCGTGAGATTTCTGTTGGTCTAGGGGCAGTAATCGCGCTTAGTGACATTGTAGTGGTGAATGAAGAAACCTTAGAAGATCTACGAAATGAATCAAACAATCTTGTTCAGAGGCTTACCTAGATGGATGCTATTGTAAGATGCCCTGTTAATCCTACAGAGGATAAAGCCCGCGTCTGTTCTGCCCTTACCAATCTCTTTGTTTCGGACAGCCCATGCAAAGAAAACGAGTATGGTTACATGACGTTGATGTCAAATGAGAAAAGTTCGCTTGATATTATGCAACAGTACATCCACGCTCTCCGGATTATTGATGCAGTACGGAAGAAAGTCTTGTCGAACTGGGATGGGTCCAAGACATCTGTCTTCTTTGATAAACAGGCTGCATTTTACGGAAAGCTGAGGCTTGTTGATGAAACTGAAGAAGAACCTCCCTTAGGATGCGTAGAACTAGAGATTATGTTTGATGATGAGGCTGCCTTTGATGAGTTTCTTGCATGGTTTGTACCCCCCACTGAGGATGGAAGGATTGTTAACAGTTAGAACTGTGCTGCTGTGACTTCGCGTGTGAGACCACTATGCACAGGTACAAGAACATGATATTTGATAGCAAATCCCAAATCTTGCATCATTTCTTTGATTCTCAGTTCTTGGCTTCCACAGATGCATAGACGTCCGCCGTCTTTGAGAATCTCAGGCGTTTGTTCCAAGAAGGTTTGGGCCAGTCTTCTCGCCTTTGCACCTCTAGTGGAACTGGTCCGACCATACGGGGGGTCTGTAACTATGCAGTCTATTTTCTTTGTCTGTAAGGGCGGCCAGCGTGAATCAGCTTGAATCACAGACGATTCTTTGACCAATAATTCTGTAAGATTCCTAATCGCACCCAAGATTAGACGCCAGTTAAGGTCCCATCCCAGTACCCTTGCGCCTATGAGGGCCGCTTCGCATAGGATGCCTCCACCACCGCAGAACGGATCGAGTACGGTCGCTTTTGGCTTTATTCCAGCAAGATTGCAAACGACTCTCGCCAACTGGGAATTCATCATTGATGGATGGAAGAAAGGTTTCTTTCCCGGTTCTCTAAGTCTTAGCTCCCGTCTCAGCTTCGACTCTTTAGAAATACAAACCAGCGCTCTATCGGGAGCTAATACAAGGAGTATTCTGACTTCTGGGTTGTCTAATGATACTCTTGCATTGGTCAGATTTCTGATACGTGCGCCAAGTGACTTACTCAATCTCTCCCTTTGTTCCACATGTCTTTCTTCTGCAAGAGACCTAGTTCTAATTGAGAATGTTCCTGTTGGTTTCACACATTTCACGAGAACATCATCAGAAAGCCACTCTAGGGATGCATCCGACAATGGCCCCTGACCAATTATGGCTCCGGCTTCTTTTACCATGGCAGCCCTTTCCAGCAAAAAATCAGTGAGGTCGTAGGTTGACTCAATCTGAGCTAGCTGCCCAAGCCACATAACCTTGGCATCAGCTCCTGCTAATTCAATCAACGAATCAATCTCAGCCTTGGCGAGGTTGAAATCCTCGCCCGATATGATTACAAAGAAGGTCCGCAATTTGAACCCCCGCTCAGACTACCAGATTGTCTCCGCCTAGGAACGCACGTTGGAGTTCTCCATATAGGATTTCAACTCCATCCATGAGCTTTGCAGACACAGGCACAACAGGACTGCCTCCGCCGATGTCATCAAGCATACGAAGAATTGCACTGGAGTATTCTCTGACAAGACCAGTGGAACTACCTTCGAGTGCCTCTTCCAGCAGGTAGGTGTCAGATGACCATGATAGTATTTCTTCTATTTGCTCTTCCATAAGGATATCAGATTTACTTAGAACCCCGATTTGAGGGAGGCCAAAACGAATGCTTATCGAGATGCCAAGAAGCATGGAAGAGAGATATCCAACTGGCGTGCGAGCAATATTTGAATCAAGCAGATAGAGTGAAACAGCTGGATCTTGAGCCATAAGGCTTGAAACCATTAGAGGTCCGGAGTTTCGATAAGCAAAAAGCTCCATTTGTCCCGGGCAGTCAACCAAGACATAATCACGTTCAAGTTCGAATATCTCTTCTCTCAAATCACCTACGTGACCTATAGCCATGTCTAGGCAAGCAACAAGAGCACCATTTGGACCCAGCCCAAACTGCTGCATCACTTCACCATAGTTCACATATTCACGGATATCTACATCACTTGTGTAAGGTGGGTCATCTACTCCAGGATCAAGATTCACAACAGTGACGCTTGTTTCAGCCTCTACCAGCCATTTCTCAAGAGATGATGTAAGAAGCGATTTACCTGATCCTGCAGTACCAACTAGGAATGTGAAGAACATGACTTCAACCAAATTGCTTTGAGCAACGAGCTCTCTTTGAGTCCTTCGGTGTGGTGTCGCATAGGTTCAGTGACAACCTATCACTTCGCAAATCTTTATCAGAAAAGGTCCTTTGGAGTCTTGGTATGGAAGGAAGTGAGGCATTGCATAGGCTGGCTGAAGCCATGGCGGGAGAGATATGCCTCGCTGAGAACGATCCTGGAGCTGTGATGAAACGCTGGCGCGAGCGTTTCCAAATCTCACAGAAACACTTGGCAAAACATCTTGGCGTATCGCCCTCTGTAATCAGCGATTATGAAAGTGGACGAAGAAAATCACCTCGTGTTGAAACCATAAGGCGATTTGTCGAAGGCTTAATCGAGATGGATGCCCTCAATGGTGGAAGAGTTGCCGTGGCACTTGAGAAACTGCTAGCTCCAGAAATAGCATCTGATGCCATACTTGACAGCAGGGAATTTGGATTGCCCGTGCCAGCACGTCTACTAGTCGATCATCTTGAATGCAAAATCCTCACACATGGCAACCTGCTAGATCGCGATATCTATGGTTACACAGCACTGGACAGTGTAAAAGCCATTGTCAGTTTAACTCCACAACAGCTTCTTCGACTCTATGGAGGAACCACTCAAAGAGCGGCAATTCTCACGAACGTTTCTACTGGACGTTCTCCCATGGTTGCAATAAAGGCAAGTCAGATTGGCACTTCTGCTGCAGTGAAGCCAGCTGCTGTGATATTACAAGGAGTTAAGGAGCTTGATCCACTTGCTGTCAAAATTGCAGACAGTATCCATCTACCTCTTTGCGTGTCAGACCTGGCTTCTGACGAATTAATTCGAGAGCTGAGGTCATTCAACCCACAGATGTAGACGCTTGAGGGATTCTTATGGATTTCATTATGGAGCTGAACGATCCTATCCATGGTTTCATCGGGCTCACAGAACTTGAGTCCAAGGTTATTAACTCAAGGCCCTATCAACGACTAAGACGGATAAAACAGCTCTCTGGCGGTCATTTCGTATACCCTGCCGCTGAACATACCCGCTTCGGGCACTGCATTGGTGCAATGTATCTAGCAGGTCTGACAGGAAGGAGGCTACTCGGCCCAATGAGTCTTGGTGAGAAGACCCTTCAAGAAGTACGTATCTCAGGCCTCTTACATGACATAGGTCATGGTCCATTCAGCCATGTATTTGAGGAGTCACTAATTGAACGAAGGGGATGGAACCACGAAGACGTGACTGAGTGGATCATCCGTGAGAGCGAGGTTGGAGACCTGCTTGAGGATGGTGGAATATCTAAAGACCGAATAGCCAACCTAGTTCGCGGAAGACGTGAAACCAAGACTGATTCAGTTGTTAGTTCCATCGTTGCAGGTCAAGTTGATGCTGATAAGATGGACTATCTGATTAGAGACTCATTCTATTGCGGGGTAAACTATGGTCTTGTTGACATTCATCGACTCATCAACAGCCTAGAAGTTTCTGATGATCTCATACCAGAGTTCGATATTGCAGCCAGAGGCGCTCTGGAAGCATTCCTTGTTGCACGGTATGAGATGTTTCTCAATGTCTATTATCACAAGACAGTTCGCAGTGTTGAGGTAATGTTGGTCAAGCTCATGAATGCTGCAGACAGTGTCTTAGGATTGACGAGCTTTTCAACTCCTGAAGAGTTTCTGAAGCTAGATGATATGTCATTGATATCAAGAATCAGAAAGATTAACCCCACTGAGTCTGACGATGCCAAAGAAGCGGTCAGAATGGTAAACATGTTAGATTCGCGTATTCTGTACAAGTCCGTCTTCGAGAAAGTCCTGCACACCGAAGATCGCTTTGTATCCAAAATTCTTACGAAGCGCAGAGTCAGAGAGAGCATTGAGGATGAGATTGCAGCATTAGCAGATGTACCAGCCGATGAAGTGATTGTAGATGTGCCTACTCTTCCATCAGTTCCCTATAATCCACATCAGCTCAATCCCATGGAGATACGAATCTTCGAGATGATTGATAGCAAGAAGGTCTCTCATAATCTCTCAGACTACTCAAACATTGCAGAGATGATGAAGGTATACCTCGATGTCATCCGTGTGTATACATTTGACCGCAATCGCAGAAAGGTCGGAAAAGCCGCCCGTGAAGTCTTTCAAGAGGTCCCAGATGCCGCATTAATTCACATGTGATCATTGGCCAAGCTTCACACAAACTCACCACGAAGAACACCGTCTGTGTGGTGGTTATATAGTAACCTCCGAGATTCTAGATTGGACCATCTTCTAGGTCCGGAGCTGAGCGATTGACTGACGAGCTAAACGAAACGCTGCAAACCATAAAGATGATTGCAGGCGTTGAAAATGTAGTCCTAATTCAGAAGGATGGACTCCCGGTTGCCAGTGCTGGGGTCTGGTTCAGCAAGGAAGAGGTATTCGCGATTGCATCATCGACATGTGCAATCTATGGCGTTGCACGTCTTGTCCATGGCGAATTCAAGTATCTTCTTATGGAATCCGAAACCTCCAAAGTATTTCTTGCCTCACTTCCCAATGATCCTGACTACTTCTTGACCGTTACAACTGCACCCAGGGTTAATCTTGCAGCGCTATTCATAGAGATGAAGGACAGTTTATCTCGTGTTGCATTCTTGCTGCGTCAGCATGTGGATGGAAGGCTCCCACCGCTGCGCTCATACAGTAGTGAAGAAACCCATCGTGTTCTTGGCGGGTTCGCTGTGGCTGAAGGACGAGATACCTCCTATGCCACATCACGGTCAATCATATCACTTGATCGGTCTCAAGCTCTCGCACTGAGAGCGTTATTGCGGCAGGTGCATGATGGCATTCCTGATATCGAATCGGTCTTTCTCTCTCTCAGTGGTGGTGTTCGTGTTTCTCTGGAGGGATTTACTAATGATAGACTTGCTGCAATGTCCTTTGCTCTACATGATGCATCAGAACGCGTGGTACGAACGCTCCGCAATAGTTCTCTTCAGACTGTTCTCTGCGAAGCGGGATCTATAAGGCACTTCATCTATGCTGTGCCAAACGGAGTGTTCAGCCTTTGGGTAAATCGTGGAGGTCAGAAACTTGGCCTCATGCGGCTTCTGCTCAAGCACTACATTGAGGAGATTAAACGTGTTCTTAGTACTGCCGAAGCAATGCGCCTTTCAGTTCCAGACGATCTAAGAGAGCTGCTTCTAGCTGGCGGCAATGAAAATGGAATGGTTTTAGCGAGGCGAGAACCATGACTTATTCTATAATGCGAATGATTGAGCTTTTGGGGGATGATTTTCCGCTTCTGTTGAATTCCGTGATGAACCGTCTTCCTATCCTGGTAACTGGTCAAGATGTTGAACTAGTAGATGACATCACTGAAAGCCTTGCTATGTTGTGCCCTCACCATCACAAGCTTGTGTTCTGGCGTGATTTCACCTCCGAAACCGAGCTTCTTGCAGTTTGGGAGGAGGAAAAGCACAACTATGAAGTCAGTAGAACCATCATCTGCGGGCTCTCGTCAAACCTCCGACTGGCTCTAGAACGAATAACCAGATTTTCTGGATGGCTTCTTGCAATCCCAATAGGAGCCAATGTGTTAGGAATGCATGTGAATGAAGAGATGATGCAAACGGTGATTCATCGAGTGCTACAGCATTCCAACAATTGTGGAATCTTGAGAGTGGCCTCTCCTTCATCGATGAACTTCTCCCTCATAGAGCCATGTAGCGGCAATTTGGAGGTGGAAAAGAAGATAGTTACTAAGATTCTGACTCGAAAACGTCAATCTCTCGAGAGAATCAGACGCCTTCTGAGAAAATCACTTCGTGGCGTCAATGTATCAAGTGGAATCATAAATGCAGTCTTGAAGCTTGATGATGAATCTGAGAAACTGACGCATGATGTGTTTGATGAAGAAATAAGCAACTATGTACATGCAGCCAGAAGAGCAGTTACTCTATTATCCAGAATCCGTCTAGCCAGGGAACTTGGTGCATCTACTGCGCTGACTGAGAGAAATCTGTATGAGGCAATTGGATGGGAAGACGGCGATTTGTCTGACCTTATTCGATTCATCGTTGCAGAATGGCACGAGGACTTTTCTGACTGCGTGAAGTCCGGTGCGTTATCTGGCCTTGGTGCGTGGGTTGACAGTATGTGGGGAACGTAATCAGGGAGTGAAGGGATGATTATAGACTATGGTACTCGTACGGTCGGTCTCAAAATAGTGTTCTTTGGCCCTGCAATGAGTGGCAAAACCACTGCCATACGATGGCTCTTCTCAAGCCTTGATTATGCAGACAAACTGACATCCATTGAGAACACTGTGGGTAGGACTATGTTCTGCGACTTTGGCACAATTCCATTTGCATTAGGGGACAGCTGGAAGATCAACGCTCATGTATGGTCAGCAACTGGTCAAGACTTCTATAGGTCAACTAGAGAAGTGGTCCTTGTAGGTGCAGATGGAGTCGTTTTCATGGTCGATTCTCAGGAACACCTGTTGCAAGAGAATCAGGCAAGTTGGAACGAGCTGGTGGCATTGGTGGCGGAGGAGGAGCGACCCCTGCCAATAGTTGTCTGCCTCAACAAGCAGGATCTTCCAGGAGCAGTTCAAGAAGACGAAATACGGCAGCACCTAAGACTTCCGCGAGCCGTCCCTGTGTTCAAAAGCATAGCCAAGGATGGCTTCAACATCCTAGAGGCATTTCAGCATCTCTTTGGAAACGCTATGCGTGCAAGTGTTCTCACAAAGCCAATTTAATATGAATCAGAAGGGCGCAAAATACGCATCTGTAACGAACGATTTATACGACCTCACGTAGCAGCGACGCATAGTCTTGAGCCGTAGAATATGACGGGGTCAAGAACATGAGGAATCATTCTTGAACACGAATCAAGACCAGACCCGCTTTGTTTTTGTTACAGGGGGCGTACTCTCCGGGATTGGGAAAGGTGTCACAACAGCATCAATTGCAAAGCTCTTCCAATTTCGAGGATACAAAATCGGCATAATGAAAATAGATCCCTACCTAAACATTGATCCCGGAACATTGAACCCTGTTGAACATGGCGAGGTGTTTGTAACAGATCAGCCATGGGCGTTTTGTCCCGCAGAAGGATTTGAGTTCATAATCTCTGAGATTGACTTGGATTTTGGTACATACGAACGGTTTACTGGGATGGAAGTTCATCCTTCTCAAAACATCACATCAGGTCAAATTTATACCTCAGTAATCCTAGGAGAACGAAAAGGGAGCTTTCTGGGCAGAACCGTTCAGATAATCCCTCATGTTACAGACAGGATAAAACACCGAATCTGGAAAGTCGTAGAGGAACAGAAACCCGATGTACTGCTGGTGGAAATAGGAGGTACCGCAGGGGATATCGAAGCAATGCCATTTCTTGAGGCAGTTCGTCAGTTGGTCAGTGAAGTTGGTCATGAAAGAGTTGCTCTTGTGCATGTGACACTTGTTCCCTACATAGGCTCTGTTGGAGAGTTCAAGACCAAACCAACCCAACACAGTGTTAGGACTCTTCAAGGCCTTGGTCTTCAACCTGATGTAATAATTTGCCGAGCCGAAAAAGAGTTGCCTCCTTCGGCAGAGAGCAAGATTGCTCTTTTCTGCAACGTTCCTGTGAACAGAGTTATTTCCAATCCTGATATACCGGTTATTTATCGACTGCCCTTATCATTTGAGGATCAAGGTCTCGGAGGCATCTTAACCAATCATTTAGGTCTAGAAAACCATGTGCCTGATACCGAGCAATGGCATGAAATGGTCAAGACATTTGAATCTCCTCATGATAGTATAACCATTGCAATGCCCGGCAAATATACGTCGCTCAGTGATTCCTACAAGAGCATCAATGAGGCGTTGTCTCATGCTTCTGCAGCGTGCGGTGCTCGAGTGACAATCAAGTGGATTGAAACTGAAGAGCGTTGTGATGAGGCAAGTCTTCGTGAGGACTTGCAGGATGTAGATGGAGTTCTCTTGACACCAGGATTTGGTGAACGTGGAGTCGAAGGCATGATTTGTGCCGCTACATTGACCTTTGACCTTGAGATTCCGTTACTAGGAATCTGCTATGGCGCTCAGCTAGGAACTGTGGCTTTTGCAAGGAAAATGATGGACTGGAAAGGTGCACATACCACAGAAGTAGATGCAGACAGTCTCTATCCTGTTATAGACCTAATGGACGAACAAAAGAGCGTAAATGACAAGGGCGGGACAATGCGTTTGGGTGGTCATGAGGTTTCGATTCTAAAGGGAACAAAGCTTCACAGCATTTATGGAAAGACAACCACTAGGGAGAGGTTCAGACACCGATTCCATCTCATCGACAGGTACGTCAACAGAATGAAGGAACAAGGATTGATTGTTTCTGCGTACGATACCAGCGGTGAGATTATCAATGCTGTGGAACTGGTCGACCATCCTTTTTGGATAGGTGTTCAATTCCATCCGGAGTTCAAGTCTCGTCCAGACTCTCCACACCCTCTCTACTTGGGCCTTATTAGAGCCGCTCTTGAATACAAGAAACAGAGAGGGAAAGCGTAGTGGACCATAACCTTGACTCAATGCTTACCATTTTGGTCGAAGAGATAGAACGTATTGAGGACACTAGAAAGCGGTTTGGATCTGTTCTATCGCGGATCAAAGGAGAGCTGGATTTGGGTCGGTATCCCGCACTTACAGCAGACGCTGTGGAAACACAATTCTCCAAGATGATTGAGCCCACAGATCTGTCCGGACTGAGAATTGCAGGAGTTGATGGGGGTCTTATTAGAAGGCGGTTCAGATCGATGGATTTGATACTCACCCGCGGCATAGCAGTGGTCTTTCAATTCGGTCCAGAAGAAGGCCCCACCGTGGACTTCTTTCCACGTGCTTTTCCTGAGCCTACTATCAGACCAGTGATGCTTACGTTACCGAGTCCAGAACTTGACCAACTTGGATCCCTTGAACGCATTGCCGCAGAATTAGGAGTCACCCTATCTATTCTCGATGATTTCTATGTTGACCTGATTCTAGTGGATGGGTCCCTGTTCTATCATCCACGAGACCGGCCAAACATCGGATCAGCTGTCTTTGAGAAGTTTCAGGAAGTAGTGGCTCTGTATAGGCAACTCTATCATAAGGCCAGAGAAAAGAGAACAATTCTAGCAGGGATAGTAAAGGATAGCCGGTCAACTCGTATAGTCAGTATCCTAAGTGATATTCTTCCGCATGTTCTACGCAATCCAGGCATCTTCGAAATGATGCAAGGAGTTGACTACCGGTGGCTCCTCAAATTCTCTAGAGACTGTGACCTCCTTGACACATTCCTCGAGGAGGGTGAACGGACGTTCGCCTTCAAGTATTCTGCTGAGCTAATGCAAAACACAAATGCGCTCTCAGATGATCTTTCGAATTGGGCCTCTTCGATTTGGGTCACATACTTGAAGGCTGCTCGTGATGATCTCCCTATCAGAATAGAGATTCTTGTTGATGAAAGCAATGGGTCTGCACAGATAGACAGGGCTCTCTCAGCTATTCTTCCTCTCTCTTGGCAACATCCTGAGTATGGAATTCCTACTCCTGTGCTGGAAGCAGATGCACGAGCACGAATCAGTAACAAAGAAACACAGCTTATTGTTGATCGTTTGATGGCTCTATCCGGCCTCACCTATGCGACACTTGAGAGAAGACGTTCAAGAAGCCCATTTGGAGGTTAATATTTGCCTGAATTATCGTCATTCACGCCAATTGGCACAGTCATCTGCGAACAAGATTCACCTAACGTCATGGAGTTCTCTTTCGTTGTTGAAGGAGAAGCTCATGAGCTGGTAGTAAGACGGGGAGAATTTGTTTCAGTAGCAAATGGCAATCAAATAATCATTGCCAGAGTACAGGACCTGGTGAGAGTCAACCGATATTACCAGCATGCAGAGGCTGTAAGAGAATACCAATCCAGAGGAGAGCCTCTCCGCTCAATCTTTCCCACTGACCGCTGGCAATATACCATTGCTAGAGCCCAAGTCCTTGGCTTGTGGTCAGAACACAGGTCAGTCCGCCCATACTTCGCCGTATCTCCTGGAGCACGAGTGCGCAAGGCAGACAGTGAAGTGCTGACCGCCTTTCTGAATCTTGATGACACGGATGGTCTTAATTTGGGTAATCTGGCTCATCACAGTCTGGAGTTCAAGCCATCTATCAACCGGCTTCTCTCAAAGCATCTTGCCATATTAGCTATGAGTGGTGCGGGGAAGTCTTACTTTGTTTCTGTTCTTCTTGAAGAGCTGTTAGCACGTACGAAGGAACAAGGTAGGCTGGCAGTGATTGTTGTTGACGTGCATGGAGAATACACCTACCTTAAGGATCTCGCAAGTGACATGTTGGGTGTGACGGAACTCGAAATCGATGTAGAGCATATTCGAGCGTCACACATCCAGATTCCAGTGCAATCCCTGACAGCTGAAGCCATAGGGTCTTTGGTGGCTGACATGAGTGCCATTCAAGTTCGTGATTTGAGACGAGTAGTTTCAATAATACGCAAGGGCTCAAAGAATGGCTATACACTTGGTGATATCATTGACTATGTCAGGACTGACGAAACTATCAGCAAGAACACAAGAGAGGCTCTTGTAGGATGGCTTGTCAATCTAGAAGAAACCGGTCTATTTGGCAAGGAAGGTATACCAAATCTCAAGAACATCGTTAAACCTGGGAAGCTAACCCTCATCGATTTGAGCGACTTCATCAGTCTAAAGAAAAAGCAAATCGTCGTGTCTCATTTGGTGAGTGAGCTCATGTTTCTCAGGCGTCGTGGTTCAATTCCTCCTTTTCTATTGGTCTTGGAAGAAGCCCATCAGTTCTGTCCTGAGAGTCGACATGAGCTTGCCCTTCCTAAAGGTCGAATTGAAACCATAGCACGGGAAGGACGCAAGTTCTTTGCATTGCTCTGTTTGGTTTCACAACGACCTGTCAAACTCTCGACGACCGTATTGAGTCAGTGCAGCAATCAGGCTATCCTCAGAGCAACGAATCCATACGACCTCGAACATATTGGGCGCAGTAGTGAAGGCATTGATCGAGCGTCATTGGACACCATAACCACTCTCGAAGTTGGGGAGGCCCTCTTTGTAGGAGAAACAGTTTCGGTTCCTACATTTGTCAAGATTCGAAAGAGGCACTTTGAACCATCCGGACTCAACCAAGGTCTATCTGAGGCGCTGAAAAAAGCCGACAAATAGAATGATACATGGCAATCTCCAACCAGAGGCTATTCCCACAACAGTCAAAAAGAAAAAACATTAGCTCTCTTCAAAGCATCTACTGGACATGCGGGGGCCCTGCGTTTGTCTGACAAAAACCTTGAAGATATTAAGAAGATCATCGACACCATACAATCTGGACTTGTAGAGCTATTTGACCAGCTCCACGAGCTCAGGCGTCAATTGGATTTAGCAGATGAGAATTTTGAATCTAGTCCCTCACTTTCGCCCGCTCCCACATTCTCTAAGGCTTCGACTACAACCAAAAGGAAAGATACAGATGATTCAATATTAGCTACAAGCTTGCCAACGGAAGAATCAGCAGGCACTTCTCTGACAAATGAGAATGTTTCGATTGTTCTTGATCCTATAGCACAGGAACTACAGACTGGAGAGGCACATGCCAAGGTCATAGCAGAATACCTTGAAGCTGCTAAAGAGTATCTTATTCAAGAACATTCGGCCAATGAGAAGGTCGTACGGGACATTGATGTAGTACTGAAATTTCTCCACGCCAGAGGCAAAAAGGGAATTCGACCAGAAGAACGAGACAATATCCTTGAACGAATTCGAAGATGGAAAGCACACCTCACCACCTAGAATGTCAGGATGAAAGAAGCAAGAACCTCACCCAGCATTTCCGGATGAGGTTAAAGGGAAATCACTATTCCAAATCAATTATGATGCGTTTGACTTTTGTCTTTGATATCTTCTTCAGACCATGTTGCCCGGGTTCGTAACGGCACTCCAGCAGGCCCGCTTCGTAGAGTATCTTGATTTGGGCACTGGCATTCGCCTCTGTTCCCCCGAGGTGTCGTGCCACTCGCGTCACATCCTTCTCACCTTGCAGAAGGAGTTTGAGTATCTTCAGCCTAGTTCCAGATGAAAGCGCTCGTCCAATGCGTTCAATAGCGTCGTCCTTGTCAACTTGCAGTGTTTCAGACAGTAGTAACACCTCGCATGAGTTAGCCTGTTGCTCAAGCAAGTCTTTATTATACTTGTTGTTTGTGTATACTCTTTCTGCTAGTGCGCTTCTATGCCGATGTCAATCCTTATAGCCACAACAACGAACGACCAATCGAGTGCAGAGCCCATGGGCGATGAAAGCGTATTCATAATGGGATTTGACATCCTTCCCGGCCAAAGTCCAAAGTCTAAGAGGAGTCCAAAGTTCGCATGCACGATTATGCATGGAGGAGTTCTTCTCAACGAGTATCCTGAGATATCTCGTGGAACGCTTTTGAAATTGGTCCGAGAGATTAGTCCCAAATGGCTATGCACTGATAATATCTTTGAAATTGCGCCTGATAGCAAATCTCTCTTCCGTCTTGTTGATAAAATACCGGCAGAAACTCGAATGGTTCAGGTGACGGGAGTGCCACCTCGTCAAGTGTCTTTGAAGAGACTTGCAAAGAGGCATGGATTAGGCGTTCGTGGAAAACCAACACCTCTCGAATCCGCTCATCTTGCAGCACAGTTGGCCATGATGGGAATCGGACACAGTCTGGAATGTTTTGGAGAGCAGACTGAGATTAAGGTGGCTCGTGGTAGAAAACCTGGTCGAGGCGGTCAGAGTGCAAATCGTTTCAGGCGTAAGGTTCACTCACAGATTCAGCAAATGACAAGACACATTGAAGAGCAACTGAAGACCGTAAAGATCGACTATGACATTGATATTAGAAGCTCTGATTTTGGCTACGCAAGTGCCCGAATAATCGCATACGCGCCTCTACCAAATATTCGCTCATTGATTGAATCAAAACATGCTGGAGATTTCAAGGTACTCATATCGCCGGTTAGAAAGAGAGTTGAATTCCTCCCTCTTGAACCAAAACCCATTACCAGTGCCTTAGGACCAAGGTACTTTATCTTAGGAATTGATCCAGGATCTACAGCAGCAATATGCATGCTGACACTGGATGGAAAGATACACCGACTTGTGAGTGGGAAGTCGCTGACGAGAGCTGACATCATTAGGCAGGTGTATGAACAAGGAATTCCTGTAATGGTTGCGACAGATGTCACTCCTGTACCCCACTTCGTGAAGAAGATAGCAAGCACTGTGAATGCAGAGCTATATGCCCCAAGGCGCGAAATTCCAGTTTCAGATAAACAGGAGCTAGCAAGGGAGTTTTCTGATGGTTTCAAGATACGAAATGCTCACGAGCGAGATGCTCTCACAGCCGCAGTGTATGCATTTCGAAATATCCAGCCAAAGCTTCAGCAGATAGATCGAAAGATTCGTGATGAACAGCTTCCTGTGGATAGAAATCAATTGAAAGCATTGGTTATCAAGGGAATGTCAATGAAAGAGGCCATGGCCAGCCTTCTTCATGAGGAGTCGAAAGAGGTTGAGATTGCTCCAGAGCCTATTAGGGAGGAGGAACCGCTTACACAGGAACGATTCGATTCACTTCTCACCAAGCAAGCAGAAACCGAGGCTGAGAATATTGTACTTAGCGAGAGAGTTGAAGATCTAGAGCGTTTTGTAGAGTTCTTACAATTTCGAGAGAGTGAACTGACAGACAGCTTGGATATCATTTCAAAAGAGAACTACTGGAAAGTCAAGCGAGATCGGGAAGTTGTGAAGAAAGACAATGAACTCGAACAGTCGAGACGCGAGGTGAAGAGCCTCAAGAAAGAAATCGAGCAACTGAAGAAACGTTTAGAGAATCTCAGGGGTGTAAAACGCCGTGAGATTCGGGGTGATATGCTTGCCATTAAGTCAGTTCCTCATTTCACAAGAGAAAGTATAGAGGAATATATCCAGAATGTGGGCTTGAAGCCTGGCGACATCGTTCTTTTCGAGGATGCTAGCGGTGGTGGGCCTCAAACGGCAGGGCTGCTGATTGATCGTGGCATTCGGGCAGTGATTGTAGACACTCCCTTGTCGCACTTGTCAGAAGAAGAGCTGGTACAATCTGTAATTCCCGTCATAAATGCAGAAGAAGTTGAATTGCAGAGGGTCGATGAGTTTGCATTCATTAGTAGAAAGAAGTTTGAAACACAGCTTCAATCATTCATTACCAGAGTACGTGAGAAGGCACGCCAGAAAGGCGAGGACGAGCTTGTCGAACTCGTTGAACGATACCAACGCGAAATCGAGCGTTAAAAGGAAATCGAGAGGACTTTATTCGGGAATCTGAATCCAGAGAATGTTATTGCCTCGCAGCAACAGCTGACCATATTTGGCTCGAATCTCCTCATTCTCAAGCTCTTCCGCATCAGCTAATGTCAAGTTCATGTACATGTCACACCTAGTGAGTCGTCCTCGGAAGATTCGTTGATCCTTTAGTTTTATTGAAATGACATCATTGAGAACGGATTCAAGGGCCTTGATGGGCATATTCTGTGACACTGTCTTCTCCTCAGGTCAGGGCCAAGTCTGAACATTATAAAGCCTTTGCTGAGAAAATTGAGAACTTCCGTGGCATTGAATCACGCGTCAATGTTAAGTACAAATCGAGATGCAAACAAACTGGAATCGAATCAATATGTCTATTATCTGTCTAGGCATAGAGGGAACTGCCCACTCCTTTGGAGCTGGAGTAGTATCCAGTGATGGTCAGGTACAATCCAATATCTGGGATATGTTCTCTCCAGAAGAAGGTGGAATACATCCCCGGGAGGCTAGTCGTCATCACTCAGATATAGGCCCAATCATAATTCGAAACGCAATGGAAAAGGCATCTATCTCAAGTGGGGACATTGACCTGATAGCCTTCTCTAGAGGCCCTGGTCTTGGACCATGTTTGAGGACCACCGCGACAATTGCACGTACATTGTCTCTACGACTAGATGTACCCTTGATTGGAGTAAATCACTGCGTCGCACACATAGAGATAGGTCGTCTTGAATCTGGTTTCAGTGACCCGGTGACTGTGTATGTTTCAGGAGGGAACACACAAATCATTGCTTACGCCGGGAAGCGATATCGCACATTTGGTGAAACCCTAGATATCGCCCTCGGAAACATGCTTGACACTTTTGGTCGAGATGCGGGGATGCGTTTTCCAGCAGGCCCTCTAATAGAACAAGAAGCTAGCAGCGCTGCGAAATATCACCAATTACCTTATTCTGTCAAAGGAATGGATATCAGCTATTCCGGGATGTTGACGGCAGCCAAGAGGCTTGTTTCTGAGGAGGTTCCATTGGCAGACGCATGTTTCAGTGTCCAGGAAACAGCATTTGGTATGCTTGCTGAAATTGCTGAGCGTGCAATTGCCCATACGAAGAAGAGTGAGCTTCTCTTGACCGGAGGAGTCGCACGAAACAACCGCCTCACAGATATTCTATCGGGAGTCGCACAACGGCACAATGCAATATTCCATAGAGTCACGCCTTCCCTTGCAGGTGATCAAGGTGCAATGATTGCATGGACTGGTATTCTTCAGTATGAGGCTGGAGACAGACTTAGTGTTGCAGACTCCACAATCCTCCCAAAGTGGCGTACAGATGAACAAGACATTGTGTGGAGAAAGTCATGATGGAGTTTTGGAACATTGGAGCAGAGTCTACAATATACAGATACAAACAATGGGGCTATACAATACTGTTGAAGCACCGTCCGCAGAAACCCTACCTACTGAAGGAGATAGATGAATTTCTGAGAACATCCCGAACGAGTAGAGAATGCAAGATGCTGACAGTAGCAAGAGCTCTTGGAGTTCCCACTCCTACGGTGTATTGGGTCGATTTGCACAGGTACTCTATTGCGATGGAATACCTCCAAGGCAAACAGCTCAAACAGATAGTTGATGAGATATCAGTTGATAGGCTGCAAAGGATTACCAGCGAATTCGGGAGGCTAATCGGTCTACTACACAAGGGGGGCGTAGTTCATGGCGACCCTACTACCAGTAACGTGATAGTCAACCAAGATGGGAAGATATGGATTGTCGACTTTGGACTTGCTGAAATGAATGCCACTGTAGAAATGAAAGGAGTCGATCTTCATCTGATGCGACGAGCATTCGAAACAACTCACTGGAATTTTGAAGCGACTTTGTGGGATGCTGCTCTGGAAGGCTACAAGACCATCAACACCGATGAAACAGACAATGTGTTGGCTCGAGTTGAGGAGATTCGAGAACGTGGTAGGTATCACTAATAGAACAAGTCATTGAGCAATCTTTATATCCACAGCCATTGGCCGTGAGGCTGACCCGGTTTCTTGGGACTTATGAAACTCAGAGGCAATCTTAATGGCAAGAATGCACACACGCCGCAAAGGGCAGTCTGGAAGCAGACGACCCTCTACACTACAAACTCCTGAATGGCTGGATAAGGAGAAAAATGCAGAGTGGGTAGAGAATAAGGTTGTAGAGCTTGCAAAGGCTGGAAATACCCCCTCGACGATTGGTATGCTGCTTAGAGATCAATATGGAATACCTCTGGTAAAGGTGATAACCGGGAAGAAGATCATGGATATAATCATTGAGAACAATCTTCAGAGACAAGTTCCTGAAGATCTTCGCAATATGATTGCCAAGGCTGCAAAGATACGAAGGCATCTAGAGGAGAACAAAAGCGACTTTGTATCAAAACGTGGCCTTCAGCTTGTTGAGAGCAAGATTCACCGACTGTCGAAATATTACAGGAAGAAGCATGTGCTACATGCAGATTGGAAGTACAGTCCTGACCAAGCTGCCGTTTTGTTGAGGTAGCTTTATCATCAAGGCTTTGTTCTTAAGCCACGAGATGAGCGGCAAGTCACGTGGGACTCCTAGTTTCAAAGCCATAAGAACACAGTATTCAGAGCTTTCTTTCAAAATAGGCAGGCACGTCGTAATTGTAAGCTCACCTATGCCTGAGTCCACACTCGCTTCAGCAATCCTATCTAGGTCTATCTTCAAGTCTGGCGGTCTATTCCACATGACATTCGTCGAGCCAGTTGTGTATGCTGAAGAAATAAACAGATTGCGAAGCACCTACTCAGACTCGGCGATGATTGTCGTTGGAGTTGATGTTGCAGACACGAAACGCATCAAGAAGGGAAAAGGCTACCCTGTTTTCATTGGAGGTGTCCATGGGTCGGAACAAGCTCAATCACTTTGTATGGGAAACGAACGGACCATCTCTGCAGCATCATACATCCTTGCTGATGAGACTACCAAAACCAGTTCTAAAGAACTACAACTCGCTGCAGCAGGAACATTGCTCAATAACGACTCTGCGAGGCTGAAAGGTGCGGCAAGAGAAGTGGTAGCATCCGCCCAGAAGGAAGGGCTAATTGAGGAGAAAAAGGGGTTCAGACTATTCGGAGTCAACTTCATGCCTTTGAATGAAGTTCTAGCTTACAGCATATGGCCATATCTGCCAAACTTAAGTGGTAGACCAGAAGTCTGTGACAAGATCTATGAAGAAGCCGATATTCCCTATCCGAAGTTCAAGACGCCTCTTAGCTCCCTCACTTCTGAGGAAGCAACAAAGGTGAATGCGCATCTTTCCCTCAAGCTCGATCCTAGTGTGATTTCCCAAGTCTTAGGACAGGATTTCATTCTTACCAATGAAAATGAAACGAGTCCCGCACGCTTGCTATCTGGAATAAGGGCAATGTCTGAAACTGCTTGGACTCTAGCTGAACACGGTGCTTCCACAGCTATCTGGCTTGGTGATCGGGCGCAGGTACTGAGGAGATTTCTCGATTCATATAAAGCACATTCACAAGGCGTCATTGCAGGTGTGGAACGGATGGTTGCGCTTCTTCAGGAATCAGAGAGTGAAGGAACAGCTCTACCCCTTATGATCTCACATGCTGAAGAACACGAAGAAATATTGAGCGATGTGGGACGAATCGTACTTGAAGCAAATTATGTCGACACTGATAGGTTGATGATCATTTCAAAGGATATCGGCATATCCGCAATATGGAAGTCAGGAACCATTGTCCTCCAAGATTTGTTTCGATCTCTAATTGATATGGGTGTCTACCCAAATGCCACATCATCAAATTCGCTGAGAGTCAATGACACCTCTGAGGAAACAAAGTCAAAAATCGCGAATGCTCTAGTAGGCAAGAGATAGGTGAGTCAATGAAAGCAGTAATTGAGCTGACTCTTGAGTTTCCATTGGAGGCAGAAGAAGTTCTTCAGGCAATATCGCCTGATAACTTTCCATTGCCACCCGGTCTTGAGATTGATTCACAAGTCAAGGACAACGTTCTCGTTGTTGAGATCAACTGTAGTCGGGGACCAAAAAGTCTTGGTGCAACAATTGAAGACTTGATGGGTGCAATCGACCTCTCTCTGCGTACAATGCGGACAATTGAATAGAAACAACTCAGTTATCCTGACTTAGAAGCTCGCTATGGATGGCATCAGCTCTTGAACGCGCCTGACTTGCCATCTCATTAGTAATGAAACCTCTTTGAACTGCACGTTTCAAGAGATGCTGGTCGATCACACGTACCTTCCCATTCTCCTCAAATGGAGTCTTAATCACATCAATTTCAAGGTCGACATATCGGATACGCCCAGGACCGTTTCCATTACTGGGGTAGAGCTCGACACCAGTATTGATGTTCAAGTAGGTTCCCTTCAATTCATCGTTCTTTGAATAATATTGTGTGATAAGAGTCATAGAGCCAGGAACTACTTCAGTCAGTGCATAGTCCCCTTCATCTCTAGGGACTTCCACTCCTTCTGGATAGTCCTGCAGCAGTTTGAGCTTGCGACTTGTATGACGAAATTGTCGTCGAACAACCAGTCCCCGCGGATTTGTTTCGACAACTCTTCCTTTTGTCAAGAGAATTGACCTCCCATCCAGCTTCACATGTTCAATGTTAATTGGATCGTCAACTTTTGGCATATCCATGCCAATTACTTTCTCTAGCTTCGAAGCAAAGTATCTTCGTTCTTCTGGGCGATCTTCAATCAATAACTCGACCAAGTCTACCAAGGGTGCATATCCTGCGCTCTTGTAGAAGTGATGTTTGTCAACAGTAGGCTTGATTTTGGCTCTTGTCTTATCCAGTGCTTCCTTCACTTCTGCTGGAAACTCGATATCTGCATTACTGGTTCCCTCAAAGAGCAAATCGGTTGTATCCAGTTCGTCATATTTGGAATAGATTCTCTGCGCTACATCAAGCAGATCTTCCACTTCATTTCGTAGTTCTTCCTCTGTGAGCTTCTCAGCCGCAGTCCTCCAGAGAATTCCCCAGTCTTCAGTGTGTTCTCTAAGCTTTCTTCCCAAGACCATGAGATTATTCCTCACCTCTTGATCTTTGATTTTGGTGCTGAGTCTTACTACAGGTTCTGGCAGAAGCACTGCAGAGCGTCCGGGTATTGTTATGCTTGACGACAGAACTGGAGCCTTGCGTCCATAATCATGCGCCCGAACTTGGATCATGATATCGTCGCCTCTTCTCAGCCCTCTATCTGGAAGTAGTCCCGAGATGATGCCAAGGTCAATTCGAGTCTGGCCTGTCTTTTCATCTCTGCCAAGAACAAACCCCTTGTAGATAGAGCTCTTTGCAACTCGCGGTGTGCGTGTTATCACCCAGCCAAGTCGTCGTCGCAATACCTCGGTCAGTTTCCCCAGAATTGACTCATAGGCAATTGCTACAATGCCCTGAAGATCACTACGATCCCAGATATCAACATCAGGTATCTCACTTCGGAAGGGTAGTCCAAATCTCCTTGCTACCTCAGGAGTAGGTTGCACCATCTCAAAGTGGTTCTGTAGCATTATCTGGGTTAGCGATTGAGCATAGATCCCTCTTATTCTTGCCTTAATCATGTGTGAACACTGGCCCGAGCATAAGGCACCAACATCGTACCGTCAGCGGTTTTTGACTGGTCGCGAGCTCCACTGTTCATTGCTCATGCATCACGTATTGGCTCTAGATTGCTTAATACGCGCCAAATTCTTGTGCGAGCAAAGTTGGGACAATTCGGATCTTGATTTGGTTCATCCAGAATTGCAATTGCATTCTGTGCCCTGGCGGCGGGTGAATCCGCTTCATTCTCCAGTGCTGCAATGGCCTCATTGGCGGCTCGCCTGATGTTTCGGGGAACCGAGTTGTTCTCTGAAATCTGCTTAAGAAGCTGTTTGCTTAGGTCTATGTTCTGCTGGGTTTCGGCGTCCATCTGGACTCACCTCTGAATTGTCTCTACGCACAAATGGAGTGCGAACAACAGGACAAAGACCTGAAGTTGCGCATATCAACGTTTCCGTCGAGCTAAGTATCATGAACCCTCGTCGACCTTCTATAGTGGATTGTCTTATATCCGCTAATACTCTGATTCCTATTGTGGCTAACATGGACAAGACGAATGAAGGTTCAGTCAAGAAGATGGCTGAACTTCTCCGCCGTGGTGCAACAATGCTAGCAGAGTCATGTCCGCAATGCGGTTCCCCCCTCATGAAAGTACAGGACGACATATACTGTGCCACTTGTGATCGAAGAATCGTATATGCAGAATCTGATGAAGAAGCTGAAACTCAAGCAGTCAAGGTTCTGATTCCGCAGTTAAGAGAAACTCTGATACGGAAGCTCTCTTCCCTAACCAGTGTCTTGGAAGCCGAAAACGACACAGAGGCACTGACAAAGCTTGCTAATCTTATGGTACTCCTTCTGCAATCCCTACACAAACTGGAGAGCATGAGTAGCTAGAACTATTCCTTCTTGGTTCCCCTTCGAAGTCTGGCCCTACGTGCCTTTACTTCCTCAGGTCCCTTCAGGACTTTGCTCTTTCGGATCTCACACTGTCTGATGGGTATTATCTTCTTGACTTCTTCGTGTACTTCAGAGGCCAGTTCTCCTAACAACACCTTTTGAACGAGTTCATCAAAGACATGAAGCTTGGCATGTTTCCTTATGATCCGCTCGATGGTCTTTCTGACTGCATGTTCTTGACTTGTCCTTGATCGGGTGTTCGTGAAGACAATGACTGAGATCCGCATTAGGAAGTCGTCCTTTGTCAAAATAGGGCCTATCCAGTCGATTCTGGATGTGCCTCTTCGCACAAGACCCCTTAGATAGTCCGAGCTCCACTCATGTCCATGAAAGACAGTGTTTGCCTGTTGTCCTACTACCTCAAGAATCTTGAACCGTATCTTCACATGGATTGAATCAAAGTCCCCATTTAGGTCATACAGGGTGGGTTCTACTGTGCGTCCAATCAACTGCTCTGAAGTACCAGCTGGTGTGAGACCTATCTCTTTGTTATCAAAATAGTCTGGTGCGAGTATCTGGTACCAGCCCTTCTCACGCCACTTGTCTCTGGTCCTTGCCGCTGCTTGCCTGCTTCTTGAGGACATCTGACTTTCACGCTCATGTGAGTATTAGTGAATCTAAAGAATCACGATTTGGTCTGTGGGTCTGAGCCCCCGGACCGCGCCGACATTCAACGAGTCGAATAAAAACATTGTGACATGAACCGCTCTAGAATTGCCGCTTTCGTTCAAATGAGATGAAACTATTAGACACACCCGAGCAAACTAGATATGGGATGTATTGCTGGACGATTTGGAGACAACAACAATGACAGAGATTGTATGTCCTCGGTGTGGCTACAAAGAAGTCGCTATGGTGAAGAAAGAGATGATGGGGGATGGCGGCTACAGAAGACACTACCGCTGTCCAAGATGCAGCAATACTTGGGAGAAAAAGGACTGAATATTGTCTGTTTTGTTCCAAAATGATTATATCAAGACTAGAGGCTTTCATGCAACACACGCGGAGGTTGCCAAGCCTGGTCAAAGGCGCAGGGTTTAGGTCCCTGTCTTGTAGAAGTTCGCGAGTTCAAATCTCGCCCTCCGCACCAATTCTTTCTCTCTATTGATTGCGGAATAGAAACAGATGGCGCCGGGGATGGGACACTCGAGCCCGAACAGATGGTTAGGGCCTCTCGAACCCATGAGTCCGAAGACAGCGGTTTTCTCGTAAGCGGAACAGTTCGAGACCGCCTCCGTAGCCGCTTGGATACCCCGGCATAGTATGACAACAGTTATGCTCCAAAGTTCTGATTTAACTGTAACTCTCCAAATTCACTTACCTGCCGTTTCTACAGCACGCTTCATGATATCCATTGAAAGCTTTGCAAGTCTGTCTAGCGTCGCTTGGTTCTTAGCACCAATGTAGACGCGAGCCTTTGGTTCCGTGCCAGAAACTCTGACGAGTAGATATGATCCATCCTTACGTTCTATCCTGATTCCATCTTCCTCTAGAATCTGTTCAATATCACTAATCTCTGGAACAAGCATCTCCTTGACCATTGAAATGAATCGTGGCTTAATCTTGTCTGGACATGGGATGTTGTCACGTAAAATGGGATATTCAGGTATCGATTTCATCAACCTGATACAACTACTATCACCCATTTCATCCATCATCTGGACGAACCTAGCTGCACCAGTCACACCATCCATCCAGCAACCGAGGTCTGCGAATATTGGCTTCCAGGGTTCTGAGGCAAAGACAACGCTGCCATCAGTCCTGACTGCGAGAATCTCCTGTAATGAGCCCAGAGGAGCTCTTACGACTTCACCTCCCTCAGCGCGAACAACCTCATCAATGACACTGGACGTGTCGATTGATACCACTACAGTGCCTCCGCCCTTTCGTCGTACTTCATCTCTAGCAAACAACGCTATGACCCTGTTCTGGTCTATGAATTTACCATCCTCATCAATCACAGCCAGGCGGTCACCATCACCATCATGGCACAGAGCCACTGAGAAATCAGAGTCTGCAATCATCTTCATTGTATCTTTCAGATTCTTCGGAGAAGGTTCCGCTGGCCTTCCTGGAAAATGTCCATCTTGGTGAGCATTTACGGTCGTGACCGAGCATCCGAGGTCTCTGAGAAGATGGGGTGTATAGTCTGTGGCCGCTCCATTCGCAGCATCGACCAATACCTTCGTGCCTTTGCTTATTCCTCCTCTACTCAGCACAAAATCCTTGACTCGACTGAGATACTGTTCCCTGATATTCAGATAATGAAGTTGGCCTATGGTCTGCCAATCAGCCACGATGAATTCACGATCAGACACACGTGCCTCTAAGAACTCCTCCTCTGATCGGATGAACTCACGACCTTCTAGGAAGAACTTGAATCCATTGTCTGTCGGTGGATTATGACTTGCTGTGATTATGACGGATGCAGATGTGCCTTTTACTGAGCTATGAAAGGCAACAGTGGGCATCGGAGCTATGCCCAAATCAATCACGTCCACACCAGTTGATAATATGCCTGAAAGGAACGCGCCTTTCAGCATCTCCCTAGATGTTCTTGCATCTATGCCTACGCCAACCGTACCTTGTCCTTTCAGGAGCGTTCCCAAAGCGCGGCCAAGCCCTAGAGCAAGATCTACAGTTACTTTCGAGTCTATGCCTCCACGAATTCCACTAGTTCCAAAGAGCCTCTGACCCATTGAACACACCTCTCAGTTCTGTGGTAATGCCAAGTCCACGATATCTTTCGCTGCTTCTCCAATCCTCAATAGACAGTCTATCACAAATAGTTCGTTATGTGGTTCACGATTTGATTTTGAGATAAGATACTGTCGAATCTCTGCTATGTCTTCAATAAGACCCCTCTCCCCTTTGATAACAGCGGTCACCTTTCCCGGGTCGAATTTGAAGAGATTCTCTACAGACACGGCTAGCATCTCTCTCACACTGTTAGCGATTGGTTCCATTTTCTTCACCAGACTCTTCTCCACAGCCTTCTCCGTTGTTCTGGCAATATCGACAGAAAGATCTGCAATGCGTTCTATGTACTGAACGGCCAGCCTCAAATCCAAAGCCTCAACAGGGGCGATATTCATTAATTCAGAAATTCGTGGATATTGCACAGCAGACCGGAGTTCCCGTACTATTAGGAAGAAGAGGCGATCCACCTCCTCGTCTCTTTGGATAATGTCTTCTGCAGATTCGCGGGCACCATCGAAGTATGCTCTCAATGCATCATCTAACATTCTAGAAGCAATCAGGTTCATTCTCCTCATTGCCTTTCGCACAGGCAGAGTTGAAGGATCAACCAGGCACCTCACTACAATCTCATGCCTGTCATCATCAATCTCATCAGTAATCTCCAAAGCTACGAACCTGTTGATCATTTTCTTCAGTTCTAGCCTTTGAGTGTTGGTTATTGGGTTACTACTTACAACACGAATCTCATCAAATCCCAATAGGTACTTGCTTGTTATCTCCCATCGCAGATTGGTTTCCATTTGTATAACGGTTGATCTTGTGTCTCCTGGCTTTTGAGGCCGTGGATCTATTATGAGGCAACCATCATCTCTTTCAGCAACTACAACGCTGTCACCCTTGCTGAGATCCCATCTCTTTCTCACCCAATCCTTTGGGAGGATAATGGAGAATGAACTACCTTTCTCTCCGCCTGTCTGCTGGAGTTTCCTATAATTGACCATTCGCTCCGTTCCACCTGCGACTGGTTGGCGCCAAATCATCGTTGAAGTGCAGGCTTATTACACTTCCCGCCTGTTTCATTTTCAAGAACCTGCACGGAGTAAGAAACTAGACTCTTTTCAGCGCGTGGTCATTCTTGGGCAGACGTTTAAAATAGAGTGGCAAGTACCACCGATGCGGTGTCCCTTGACGAAAGTTGACCGACGAAACATGATAAAGAAGTTAATCGGCTCAGGCCTTCAAATCTCTCCTGATGCATTAGATTACGTCCTGAGTCTGGAATCACCAGATCAAGTAGTGGAATCTATAATCATTGCCTGCAGAGGAACATCATGTCCGTCGGTCCTATCACGCGAATTCATAGAGCATCTATTGAATGACAAAGATACTGAATCAGAAGTCGTACCAGAGCCAGTCGACATACATATACCACCTGAAACTCCTGAGCCTTCATATCAAGAACCAATTGAGGACGCAGGCCGGTCCATCAGGATTCTAAAGAGCCCTGACATGGAATCAGTTGGTTCTGAAGGATCTGTAGAAGATTTCTTGGCTCTGTTTGCTGACCGCTATAATCGAATCAAGGAGATATACGACAGCAGGATGGACACTCAGGGCGCTCTCACACCAGCTGCTGCACAGACGACAGGCGTTGACTCGCAACGTTACAGGATTCTGAAGGCTGAAGGACAGGGAAGTGAACGACCACCAAGTGTGACCGTGATAGGCATTGTGAGAGACAAAAAAACCTCTCTGTCCGACAACATAATCCTAGATATTGAGGACAAGACAGGATCTATGATTTGTGTGGTTCCCACAAACATGAGGAGCCCAAATGGTCAGAAACTAGCTGAGAAAGCAAATTCAGTTCTTCTGGACGAAGTTTTGTGTGTCAAGGGATATGTGGATCAAAATGAGAGGATGATTGCGGAGGATGTGATATTCCCCGGAATTCCTATGATCAGAGGAGGGGGTAAGGCACAACGTGAGGTCTATGCAGCATTCATTTCAGATTTGCATTGTGGTAGTAATGAGTTTCTGGAGGATGAATTTGACCAGTTTATTAGATGGCTAGGTGGAATTGACGTAGATGATTCTGAGAAACATATGATTGATCAAACAGAGTACTTATTCATTGCAGGTGATCTGGTGGATGGTGTTGGGGTATATCCCGAACAACGGAACGACTTGGCTATACCCAGTATATACGAGCAATATGCTCTCCTAGCCAGTAAACTTCGCGAACTCCCTGATAGAATCAAGATATTGTGTATACCTGGAAATCATGATGCATGCAGACAGGCACTTCCACGCCCTCCAATTCTCAAGGAGTTTGCAGGTCCTCTATATGACTTGGGTGATCGCATCACTATGCTTGGGGACCCTTGTCATGTTGTTGTTGAGAGAGTCAACATCGTACTCAATCATGGTGATTCATTAGACGACCTAGTAACAAACATTCCAGGTGCTTCATATCAGAAACCAACAATTCCAATGAAAGCACTTCTCGAGAAACGCCATCTAGCTCCACTATTTGGAGGAAAGACAGAGTTAGCTCCACTTCATCGTGATTGGATGGTCATAGACACACCACCTGACATAATTCACTTTGGACATGCACATCACAATGCTGTGAGCAATCACCCTCACAGAGTAAAAATAATCAATTCAGGTACTTTCCAAGCACAGACTGACTTCATGCGCAAACAAGGAATTGTGCCCACCCCTGGTATCGTGACTCTCCTCAACCTAAATACTGGTGCAATGGGAAATCCAAAGTTCAAGGTCTTCTACGAGGAATAATGAAATCATCACAGGAGTTCCTCAGCTATCCTGCCAAGTCGAACATCTTCATCAAGGATTATCCCAATCTGCTGCTTGCTCACAGCAAGTCGTATTTTCTTCGTGCGACCATAGCGTCCCTTTGAGATGACAGTCGTATTGATGAGACCTAGCATATCGAGCTCCGAGATCAAGTCCGAAACACGCCGCTGAGTGAGTGTATCCAATGATAAGGACTGGGCAATCTCAGAATAGACATTGTAGCACTCACCTGTGAAGATGTCCTTTTGTCCCTTATTTGCCAGGGCATAGACTGAGAAAAGAACCGCCTTTGACTGCATAGGAAGGGTCTTGACGGTTTCTGTTATTGTATCCCTTTCGATTATCTTCTGTGCCTCACGAACATGTCCCTGGACCACCTTCTCATCGCCGTTTCGTTCAGCAAGTTCGCCGGCGGTCCTCAAAAGATCCAATGCTCTTCTTGCGTCACCATGTTCTTGGGCGGCAAGTGCTCCCACGAGATTGATTACGCCTTCTTCACCAATTGCATTCTTGTTGAAAGCAATCTCGACTCTCTGTTGCAGGATTCCCTTCAGTTCAACTGCATTATATGGTGCAAATATGACCTCTTCTTCTCCAAGTGTCGAGAGGACCCTGGGATCCAGCATTTCCTTGAACTTCAGGTCATTACTTATTCCAATAATTGAGATTCGACTCTTTTCAAGTTCTCCATTCATTCTAGTCAAACCATAGAGAATATCATTGCCTTGACCCACGTCACGTTTCACAAGCGAGTCGACCTCATCCAGCACAACCACCATTATGTTGGTGTCCAAGTCGAGCTTTCTCTTGAAGATAGATCTAATCTCATCGGTCGGTAGACCCGTGAAGGGCACCTCAGAGCCATCTGGCATCCGTGCTTCGATATCCTCACACAACTGACGTAGGACCCTATAGTTGGTGCCAACAATTCTGCAATTGATGTGGGCTGTCAGTGGTGGACTGACACTGCTCTCCTTCGCTTTCCTGACGAGTAAATCCAGCACATAACGGGCCACAACCGTCTTCCCTGTACCGGTCTTTCCGTAGCAAAGAATGTTTGAAGGCGGAGCTCCGCGGAGTGTCGGTCCTAGAATTGCACCAATACGATTCATCTGTTCATCTCGGTAGGGCAATTCTTCAGGCACGTATGTGGGCCTTAACGCATTTCTATCTCTGAAAATAGCCTGACCTTGAAGGAACTTGTCGAATAGCTTGTCTAAGGGTCTCTCCATCTTCTCTCTCTCCATTCGAAAGTGAGGCGAGTTCCACTGGATTTCCACTGGAGCCTATGGAGCATATGGAGTTATCGTCCTGTTAAAGTTACGTATTACCCGGCCGAGTGCTTGTGATGTCCGTAGGATTCATGAGGAGCCGTTTTCAGCACAGTCTGTGTATTTGGGTGAATAAAATATGCGTCTAAGAGACCTTGAAATCCTACTACAATCAATAGAAAGAATGGAGGAGTATGAGGTTTCGTTGGAGCAATATCCTACGCCAGCAGATATCGTAGCCGCAATTCTCTTTGCCGCCCATATGGAACATGATGACATACAGAATAAGACCGTCTGTGATCTAGGCTGTGGTGACGGCATATTTGCCAATGGAGCTGCTCTTCTAGGAGCATCACGAGCTGTAGGCTTAGATGTGCAATCCAAAGCCTTAAAGGTCTCTCGAAGAAATTCAGCTTCACTCGGGACTGAAGACACAACAGATTGGGTCCTTGGAGACGTTGTCTCATTTGAAGTGCTGGGGCCCTTTGACACTGTGGTGACCAATCCACCTTTCGGAGTCAAGAAGAGAGGTGCAGACCTGAGCTTCCTGAGGAAGGCCATATCAATTGCGGAAGTAACATACAGCATGCACTTGGCAGGCGAGAAGAATAGGGCCTTCCTAGAATCTAAGATTGAAGACCTCGGAGGACACATAACACAGATCGAAACGTTCGAGTTTCCAATATCTCGACTCTATAAGTTTCATAGGAAACAGAAGCATTTGGTTGGAGTGGACCTTTACCGTATATGCAGATAAGAGGAATGATGAAGTACAATGGCTGACGTGAAGAGTGGGGATATCGTAGTCCCCGGAGACCAGCTGTGTGTGATTGAAGAGCTGATGCCTGGTTTCGGTACATATGAACGGGATGGAATTGTCTTTGCGGCAATATCTGGTGGAGTTGCCATTGATTTCAAGGACCGCAGTATCAGAGTTCTCGAGGGGGACGGAAGTATGCGACTTGCGCTCCCAGTGAGAGGCGACATTGTGGTTGGAGAGGTCACCAATGCCTGGGAACAACGTGCCGAAGTTATAATTGTCAAACGAAATGAAGAGGACGTTCTAAGCACCTTTGTTGGTGAAATCCACATCAGCAATGTAACAAGACGTTTTGTGAAGTCTATGGGAGATGTTCTACGCCAGGGAGATATCGTCAGAGCAACAGTTCTCAATACACATGAGATTCCTGTGCAGCTAAGCCTAGTGGGACCAGAACTCGGTGTTTTGGGAGCTAAATGTGTGAAATGCGGTCATGACCTTACATTGACCACTTACAACAATCTCATTTGTCTTCGTTGCGAGAACCGCGAAACGCGTGAAGTAGCAAAGGATTATGGGGCAATGTTTGGGATTGAAACAAGGCAGGACCTTGCACCACGAAGGAGATCCTACGACGATAGACGACATGACCGTAGACGTGGGCCCCCCGACAGGGATGGAGGTCGATTCTCTAGACGATTCGATGATAGAAGGGACAGTAGAGGTAGAGGTCGTCGAGATAGAGACCGGAGGCGATAATGAATGAAGCCAAGAGTTATCGAGCAAGAGCGATATGAACTGAAGATTGAGTTTCAAGAGGAGGACCATGGGTTCTGCAACCTTTTACGCAAGACCCTTCTTGAAGAACCATCTGTGGAGTTTGCTGGGTATAATATTGATCACCCACTTCTTGCAAGTCCTGTGGTCACAGTAAGAACAAAGAAGTCCTCGAGACGACAGGCGAGTGTAGTCCTTAGAGAGGCTCTCGAGAAGATGCTAGCACGTACTGAAGAGTTCCGGAAGAATGTCAATCAGGCGGTATCGGACTATAGCGTAGACTAGATCCGCGAACACGGAGCCCTTTCGTTGGTGAGTCAATGATGTGGGGTTTCCTCAAAGAACATCCAGACACAAAAGCTATCATGAGAAACAAAGGTCTAGCAAAGCTGGGTGATAACCTTGTCAATCTCTGCTATTCTCTGGCTAAGTCCGAAGTTCTACTGGAGCCCACAGGAGAGAAGGTACGTGATTCGGTCCTGGCACGTGCTATTCGTGACACACCAATCTACACCCATATTGGACGAAGGACAGACGCAGGTGCAGCTGCTGATGCGTATGAGGCAATAATGGCTTATCTCTGGCTTACTGGAAATATGACCATTGAGTCTATGGTTTCCAGTCTCGTCGGTGAGCTCAATATCGATTCTGATACAAATAGGAAGCAGGAGGGGGAAATTGCATATAGGGCCTTTCGGAAACTTCTGCTCGGTGTAATGACTCGTCTTCCTAATGGGTCCAAATAATCCTCTACTCTATGTAGGGTCCTTCAGCAAGGCTTAATTTGAAGCAGCGCAGTGCCATCGAGAACTCGGAGTGCCGAATAATGGAATTCTGTGACAAATGTGGTGCAATGATGGTACCTGTAACAGAAGAAGACGGATCAAGACACCTGAAATGCCGAAGCTGTGGGCATTCCAAGCCAATCAAAGGCAAGCTCACTGTTTCTCATCGTCTTGATAAGACTCCCCGTGACAAGATTGTGGTGGTCGAGGATGACTCGATGCCTATGCCCGTCACCAAAGCCATATGTCCAAAGTGTGGTCACACTGAAGCATACTACTGGACTCTTCAGACAAGACGCGGTGATGAGGGGGCGACCGAGTTCTATAGGTGTACTAACTGCAAGCATACTTGGCGCAACTATGGCGGCTGAGTGAAGGACTTAATATCTGACTCTGTCTGAATCAAATGTAGTGTGATGACCTTGGCCGAGGAAAAGAAGTACCCCCGCAGGAAACCTGCCAAGATGGTTACTATCCGTTCGCTCTCAGCTGATACCGAAGGTCCCGTACGAATAATGGGCATTGTGATCGAGTCCGGTCCGGGAGTTTCCTTGGTTCAGGATATCTATGATAATGTAGAGGATGCCGCGAAAATAATCGTCACGGTCGAGGGAACCCTCAATGTTGATGAGAAGTATTTATTGATAGGCGAGGTCACAGAGAAGGCTGGTTCTGATGGAAGGGAACTCCGACTGGCAGCTTCTATGGCGTATAATATCAATGACCTTGACACGAAATTCTACAAACAGACAATTGAGTTGGAAGATGAAGTCGTACGGGCTCTTTCTAGATGACTGGGACGGCTTTGTTTCCCTCCAACTGTTGGCGAGTGAAGCTCACAGGCAGACGAGTACATTTTAATGTAACACGAATGACAATATGTCCTAGATAAACTGGAGGCACGTTGAGATGTTTCATGCGACTCTTGATAGTACCAGCATATGGAAGCAAATAGTAGATGCCCTAGCAACACTCTTGACAGAGGTGCACTTCATTGTATCCGAAAGTGGCATAACCTTGCGACAACTGGATTCGTCCAAAGCCGCTATGGTTGATTTAGACCTGCCTTACAAGATATTCCAAGAATATGGTTGTGATGGCAATTATGACATATGCCTTGGAGTTGATGAGCTCAACAAAATCAGTAAACGAATGGCTGGTGATGATCGTCTCGAGTTTAGGTTGGATGAGAAAGATAAGCGCTTTGAGATAATGATGATTGGCCAAGCGCAGAGGCAGTTCAAACTTCAGCTTCTGACTGCTCCTGATGAACGTACCAAGGAGCCATCGTTAAAGTTTGATGCGAAGGTCGAGATGTTTGCAGATGCGTTCAAGCAGGCAGTGAAAGACATTGGAGTCGTGTCCAGTCATCTACGAATCTCCGCTAGTGGGAAGACCCTGACCTTCACAGGAAAGGGTGATACCGGAGAGGCTGAAGTCGTCATGAAGGCATCTGGTGATGAATCAGTAATTTTCGATTTCGATGTGACTGCCAAGCCCTCTGCCATGTATGCACTGAACTATCTGTCTGAAATCACAAAAGCAATGACGACAGAGAGTCTCAAACTCCGGTTCAGTGAGGACAAGCCAATGCTACTCGAGTTCCCGATAGCGGAGGATGGGAGGATTAAGTTCATTCTTGCGCCTCGTGTGGACCGGGACCGGAGATCGACTTGACCGACAATCCTGCATCTAATCGAATTGGCTATCCAAGAAAGATGGCTAGATTTCATATCTGACCATCGATAGTGGGGCTGCAGGCATGTCAAATCGTACCTGGGAAACGAGGAGCAAATTCCTACGCCTAGCATTTCAGAACTACTATCAATCGAATCAATCCCAAATTGATCAACCAGGCAAAATTCACACACGCGAGTTCGCCTTTGAGGACTGGGAATACTCCTGGAGATGTCCAAAGGGAACTTATGAGGATGATTCAGGTAACAAACTCGACTACGGCTGTGATCGTTCAGGCAATTCGTTCAATAGACTTCAATCATGCCCATTCTGTGGTTCTACAGAGATTAAGGTGACCAATTGGATACGTCACATAGGGTTTCGCACACAGAAAGCATTGCTCAAAGATCTAGTGGAAGTCGCGCCTCATAGCGTCTATCATTCTGCAGCCTTCTACAACATACCAGTCGCTCGTGATAAGGGTTGGCAGGGCGCCGAACTCATCTTTGACATAGATGCTGACCATCTCGACTCCCCTTGTGCCAATGAACACGATTCATGGAGATGTAATAACAAAAGCTGTCTAGAAACAGGCATGGGGGCTTCTCCCAGTAATTGCCCGAAGTGTGGAGGGACGAACATTATTGCACGCAAATGGTTGTGTGACAGGTGTCTAGAAGACGCCAAGAGGGACACAATAAAGGTCTACGATGAGTTCTTGACTCAGGACTTTGCAATCGATCCTGAATACATTCAGCTGAATTTCAGTGGCCACAGAGGCTATCATATCAGAGTCCGTGACCCTCGGGTCTTCCACCTTGATTCAGATGGTCGCACAGAGATTGCGCACTATATCAGTGGAATGGGCTTTAAACTTGCTCCAGCAAAAGGAGTTCCTGCCTCAGACAGGCATAGAGTGATTGTGGTTTCAAAGAAAGTACCTCTTCCAACAAAGAGCAATCCGCAGTTTGATGTACCAGGCTGGGGAAATCGGGTAGCACAGGCTATGATTAGCTTCATTCAAAACATCGAGTCTTACGATGGAAAGGAGCGGTGGAAGGAACGGCTAGAAACACACAAAGAAGATGCAATCAAAGGCCTCAAGAGAACCCCCCCTATCTTGAGCCCCAAAGTGATGGGTGTGGGGGACAAGTTCTGGCAGGAAATTGCGGTCAAGGCAGTGGAAGCATTTGGCGGAGAGATCGACCTGCCAGTCACTCATGACATAGGACGTGTTATTCGTCTAATTGGTAGTCTAAATGGAAAGACTGGATTTTTGGTAAAGTCTCTGACGCGTGATGAGATTGCAGAATTTGACCCATTCGGTGATGCACTTGCGATCACAAATGGCAAGCTTAAGGTGCGTTTTGATGGCGTGCTTGCTATTCCGAAAATCCGAATCGGTGATAACACCTATGGTCCATTTCATAAGGAAAGCGAAGAGTTACCAATGGGAGTGGCGATATTCATGTTGTGCAAAGGAGTGGCGACGATTGAGTGATACACCGTACAAGGACATCAGTAATGCATGGGCTGCCGAAACAGAGAATGAAGAGCTTCAGAATCTTGAGGACTTACGTTTCAGCAAGATGAGAGAATACCTTTCCAAAATTAGGTATGCCCTGACCGAAACTCCTGCTGAAAACCAGCTTCAAGCAGACATGTATGCACAAGAAGCCCTAAATCTAGAGTTCATGCTCAAGGATCTCCTAATGCTACGAAGAGAGAAGATAATCAGAGCTGCAATGGAACAAAGACGCCCTCTTGGCACAATGGTGTTGTCCGAAGAGGAGCTTTACAGCAGGCTTCTTCGTGGATTTGAAGGACATTCCGATTTTATCAGAGAGGCCCTCACAGGGACGCCATCATTGACATTGAAAAAGCCGACTGAGGACACGGGAAACGCAACCCCTCAAGAAGATGTAGTGGACTATGTTATCGTGAGGTTCTTGCGTTCGATTGATGAAGCAATCATTGGAATTGATGAGCGGACATATGGCCCATTCAAGAAGGAGGACCTGTTAACAATCCCCCTCTCCAATGCAGATCCCTGGACTGAAGATGGTATAGTAGTGAGAGTCTCAATCCAAGGAGGAGGTACTGACTAGTGGAGGATCATTCACTAGCAGACAATCTTCGAGAAATATTGCTGCAGATTGAATCATCAAGAAGCTCAATTGAAAAAGGGCATGAGAAGTTACAAATCGCCCTTGCTGGGGCCCTCCGCCTTCTTGATGATAATAACTCAATGCTAGCGAAACTACAGAGCAATCCTGATGACCTAAAGGGCTTCGTGTTGAATCTTGTCACGGAGCTGAAAACTGAAACAATCCGTCACTGGGAGTCATTCCACTCACAGATCGAACAGATCCTTGCTAATCTGTCTGAGTTTCATGACAGAAAATCCTAAGAGCGACACACACTTCCGAGATTACATGCGTCTGAAACCACAATGGATAATCTACCTCGTGGCCGTAATTTGCTGTTTCTTGGCTTTTGTAGGAGGATTGTCCTACCCTCTGGTCAACCAAGGTCTCTTGAATATCATAGCATATGAAGCAGCAGTCATTCTAGTTACATTTGGGCTTCTTCTTCTAATCCACAAGAAAGGCCTACCTGATACATAATCCTCCTAATCCCCTTCAGTTTCCCCCTTCAGTGCTCCATCCCAAAACGTGTTCCTTCTGCAAACTTTTAATATAGGTCACCAAATCGGCTGTTGCATTCAGTCACTGCATCGGTCGTATCCGAGAGGTGCACCCCCTCATGACAGAAACTGAAGAACATGCTGGTCCTCCAGTAACCCTGATTGATCCAATTGATATGTCCAAATTGGATCCCACGTTTCGAAATGAAATTAGTAGCATGCCCAATGGTGAGGAGCTAGCGGCCTGTTTTGCCTGCTCAACCTGCACAGCTGCCTGTCCAATTGCAAATCAATGGGACTATAAACCCCACCAACTGATTCGCATGATACTCCTTGGTATGCGAGATGAAGTTCTAACAAGCAAGGAGATCTGGGAGTGCTTGACTTGTTTCCAATGCCAAGAGCGCTGTCCTCAGAATGTACGAGTCACAGACATATTCTTTGACTGCAAGAATCTAGCTGCTGAAAAAGGCATTGTACCTGATAATGTTCTTGCTTTGGCAAAGGAACTGATTGAGAAGGGACAGCTCTATGAAGTCATCAATGATTGGGAACGTGAAGACCTAGAATTAGAACCAGAAGTTCCAGGCCTCTCAACAGATGGCATAACCTCAATTCTGAAGAACACTCGGACAAACAAACTTGTGGAGGGTGGAGAGTAGGATGCCAGTCTACAGTCTGTATATGGGTTGTAGTGTTCCAGCCAACTACCCCAATTATGAGGCTTCGATGTTCAAGGTGGCTGAAGCTCTAGGCATGGACCTCAACTATCTTGAGGATGTTGCATGTTGCGGCAGCCCAAATCTACGTTCGATTGATAACTTTGGCTGGCTATTAGTGAATGCACGTACAATCGCTATCGCTGAGAAGAGCGGTCATGACATTGTGACACCATGCAATGGTTGCTTTGGTTCTCTGAAAGATGTACTCCACCACCTCAAGCATCACAAGGACGACTTGAAGAAAATCAACGCTGAATTGAAGAAGATGGGGCTGGAGTTCAAGGGGTCCATCAACGTTCGACATATAGTCGAGGCAATGTACACGGACATAGGTATTGAAGAGATCAAGAAGAGAGTCACAAAGCCTCTGGACGGAGTAGGAATAGCAATCCACTATGGCTGCCATCTCTTGCGTCCGGTAGATGTGACCGAATTCAGACCTGAGATCCTACAGGAGATGGTCGTCGCTACTGGGGCAACAGTAATCGACTATCCTCTGTGGAAGCAATGTTGTGGTGCCACAGTTCTACCAGTGAATGAGCAACTTGCCATCAGACTTGCTCGGGATAAGATTAAGTCGATGAAAGAGGCTGGTGCTGAGTTCATTACTGTGGTCTGTCCTGCCTGTGGGAATCAGCTTGATCTCCAGCAGCTTGGCTTGAAGGACTCATACGGAGAGGTCTATGACCTCCCAGTTCTTCTGTATCCACAGATTCTGGCATTGGCAATGGGCATGGATGAGGAGGAGATAGGTCTAAGCATGAACCGGGTTCCAGCAGACCCTATCCTAGACCATCTGTCTGGTTGAGGTGACCATGGTATTGACTGGTCCAGTTCTAGTCATAGGTGCCGGTGTAGCAGGGATGACTGCAGCAGTGGAGCTGGCAGACAACGGTATCAAGTCTATCCTGATTGACAGAGAGAG
Source organism: Promethearchaeota archaeon (assembly GCA_048939765.1). Taxonomy (GTDB): domain Archaea; phylum Asgardarchaeota; class Thorarchaeia; order Thorarchaeales; family Thorarchaeaceae; genus SMTZ1-83. Next base: position 18,945 of record JBHLPF010000001.1, on the reverse strand, counting down.
AACTATTGGCGGCAATGCCCTTGAGCTATACAAAGCATTTCCCACAGACGACTGTTTCTACTGCTTTGAAGGTAATCGCTGGCGCCCGGGCATCAGGAAATGCTTCTACAGAAGCGCTATGGTCGATCAACCAAATATAGACCTCAAAATTGACACAAAAGTGAAAGCAATCTCTGGAACGCCAGGCAAATTCTCAGTTGAACTTGATGTAGGTCCTGTCTATGTGGACCCAAAGAAGTGTACCATGTGTGGTCTTTGCACCGACATTTCGGATGCATTTCACCTGGTCTCTCCCCAATGTCAGCCACAGGCAGTCACCTATAATCCTGAGAAATCAGATGACGGTGCGAAGAAGGCCGAGGAGGAGTGTCCAACGCGGGCAATCAATCTGGGTGCCACTCAGACTGAAGAAACTATCACAGTTTCAGACATTGTCATCGCAACTGGTTATCATGAGATGAAGCCCTCTATAATGGACGAATATGGCTATGGGAAACTGCCCAATGTTATCACACAACTAGAGCTGGCACAGATGCTTGATCCAAACGGAGAGTCTGCTGGAGCATTGGTACGGCCTTCAGATGGGGCTCAAGTCAAGAGTGTGATGATGATTCAATGCGTAGGCAGCAGGGATGAGAATTACTATCCATTCTGTTCCAAGATCTGTTGCGTATTCGCCTTGAAGCATGCCAACATTATATCCAGAGAGCGTGACGAGTCGAGAGTGACTGTCGTCTATATGGATATTCGAACCTACGATCGCCATGAGAGATACTACCGCGAAACGCGTGAGGCTGGAGTCGAGTTCGTACGTGGTCGAGTTAGTCGAGTGGAGCGCCAGAATGATGGCACCCTGGATGTCTATGTATATGACTCGTTATTGAACAAGTATCTCAAATTTGCAGTAGACCTGCTGGTGCTCTCTTCTGCATTGGAACCCCCAGAAGCTAGCGACGAGCTTCTCAATATTCTGGGGACGAATTCGGCAAGCGGCTATGTGGGACCCGCCGATCCAATCTCTGAGAACGAAGTAGTCACAGGAGACCATGTCTATGCCTGTGGAGGCGCATTAGGCCCCGCAGAAGTTCCTGAGAGTGTCAACCAGGCACGGGCCGTTGTGAGCAAGATTCTCCAGAGGAGGAAGTGATGAGTCATGAGCAGTAAATCGCCAGTCCTTCTCTGTACATGCGGGACCCAGCTGAAGCTGGACTATGAGTTCTTGGAAACAGAGATTGGAAATCTAGACTTGGCTGGTTCGGTGACCGTACACAACCTAGTCTGCCAAGACTCAGGACTTGAAACCATAGCTAAACTACTGGATGAGAATGAGGCCAGACTAGTAATTGCAGCCTGTACAAGTCAGAAGATTCAGCCCCGCATCGATCTGTATCTCCAGTCCCGTGGAAAGGACCCCTCGAGGATCAAATATGTGAATATCCGCGAGCACTCTGCATGGGTCCACAATGACCTTTCTGAGGCGTCCAAGAAATCCTTAGACATGATAAGAGGTGCATTAGCACGTTCAGCTGGTTCTATCTCCCTTGTTTCTGAAACGAAAGAGGTCCCTGCTCATGTGACAGTGATAGGAGGCGGGATTGCCGGAGTCGAGGCTGCGCTCAGTCTTTCTAATTTGGGCTACCACGTGACACTGATGGAACGTGAATCAACCATTGGTGGTCATGTGGTCCAATTGCCAGTTGTCGCACCCACAGGTAAGTCAGGAAAAGAGGTCTTTAGCGGCCGACTTAACGCCCTTGAGAACGACAAGAATATCGACGTGATGACTGACACGACTGTGAAGTTTGCTGATGGCGAGATGGGCAACTTCACAATTCATTATACTATTCCAGATGAGGAGGATGACAAGACACTACATACTTCCGCAGTGGTCTTGGCGACAGGATTCCAAGAGTTCAAACCTACAATGATGGACGAGTATCATTATGGAAAGAATCCAGACGTCATAACACAGCTTGAGCTCTCCTGCATGTTGACAGATGGTAACATGACACGTCCCTCGGATGGAAAGCCTGTGAGGGATGTGGTAATGGTCCAATGTGTTGGCAGTAGGTCTGAGGACTATAAGCGCGACTGCAGCAAACTCTGTTGCACATTTGCAATTGATAACTCATTGGAGCTTCTTGAGAAGAACCCTGATGCAAATGTAAAGGTCGTGTATATGGACATTCGTGTACCATTCGAGAATGAGATGATATACAAGGAGTCTAGAGAGCGAGGAGTGGATTACATTCGAGGCAGAGTCAGTATGGTCTGGGAGAGCGATGACGAAACCCACATTCGCATCTATGACTCACTTCTCAACCAATATCTAGAGAGTACTCCCGATCTTGTAGTTCTCTCTACCGCCATTCTTCCATCGGATGGTATAACTGAACTGTCTGAAACACTCGGCTATGCACTTGAGGAGGATGGCCACGTCAAGGACCTCTATGGTAAGCTAAGACGGACTGAAACACGCAGACGCGGTGTTGTTGCAGTAGGTGCAATTACACGTCCACAGTTTGTCTTTGAAGCAGTCACAGATGCCCAAGCTGCTGCGCTCGTTCTGCATAACGAGCTTCAGGGAGGTAAGATTGAGAAACTCGCACGAGGCGCAGTCCTTGATGTTGATGAATGCGTGGGCTGTAGTCTTTGCGCACAGCAATGTCCTCGTGGTGTCCCCCTGATGATCGAACAGACTGACTCTGAGGAGGAGGACGAGACACAGAAGTTATTGTTCAAAGCAGCCATTGACACTCTGAATTGCCACGCATGCGGAGTATGTCAGAGCCTATGCCCTTCAGGTGCCACACAACTCAATTTTCTATCAAACTCACAGTTATGGTCTGAAATTGAGGCTGTTCTTGACGGAGCGGGCTCCGAGTACCCAATCACTTTGTGTTTCTATTGTGAGGAGTGCTCTGTTTCTACGATAGACATCGTAGGCACTCGAAAGATGGAGTACGATGCTAGTTCTCGACTGATTCCAGTGCCATGTGCAGGAAGAGTCTCAATCATTGATATCTTGAAGGCCTTTGAGCATGGAGCCAGTACCGTGATGATTGCCGCCTGTGAAACAGACCGATGTCATATTGGCGGAACTGGCAACGAGATTGCTCAAGTCCAAGTTGATGTCACTCGGGATATACTAAATGCAATTGGCTGGAAAGGTGAACGTGTCGATATGTTTCGAATGTTCAGTGCTGAACCTGAGAGATTCACAAGTGCGATTCGTGAGATGGTTAAGAGAGCCAAGAAGCTCGGACCGACACCGGTGCACAAGGGAACGGCTGGTAAGTGGATGGAGGTGACCGAATGAGCGAGTCCAAGAGTCTGTCCGATATGGCACCCAAACGAAGACGGATGATGGACATGGTTATGGCACTTGGCGGTCTGAAAGAAGAAGCTGTTATCCCCCTCAGCAAAGTCAGTGGAGAGATAGCCACTCTGAAGAGCGAGCTAGACCCACTTGCTGCTGAGATTCTTGCATTTCCTGATGCATACTTCAAACAGTTCCTTGATACCTCGGAGAAGTCTGACATCATCTCTCAAATATCCGATAGAGGGCTGCTAAGGCAGGCTGTCACGCACCTTCAGGAGGCTGTTTCTATCCGTGACACAGAGGGCACTCGTGGGCTTCTGAATTCGATAAGTGGCACATTGGAGGCTCTAGAAGCCACAGACGAGATTGAGGACACTGCCACGGTCGATATCGAGTCAGTCCTGAGTCCGGTGTCTGACTTGATAACACAGATTGAAGACACCATCACAGAGTATGAAACTGCTGCGGAGGCTGCTGCGGAATCAGCCCAATCTGAGCTGAAGCTACTGGTCGGTTCAATATCTGAGGCCATTTCTGGAATTCCGGAGGATGTCACATCAGCATTAGACGCTCTTCAGAAGCTTGGCACAAAGACAAGATATGGCCCATTCCTCAGGACCTCGGCTCAGGTGAAGCGAGGGATTCGTGAAGGTCGGATAGACGAAACACGAGCATTACAATTAGTTTCTGAGAATATACTGACTGAGCTCAGACGCGGGGTGATCATGTTCATCCTGTCAAAGATGGGCTCACGCACTGTCCTTGAGATTAGCAGACTGATGGAAACACAATCGTCCGATATCCAAGCAGCCATAGTGAGCATGATTCAAAGAGGCGAGGTCGAGATGGTCGGCCTTGAAGAGGAAGCACCCGTATTCTCACGAGTTCTTGAATCAGTACCAGACTCGACTTTGATGTTCAAGAGAGTATTGCAGCAGCTCAATGGCATAGGAAAATCGCTTGAAGGTGATGCACAAGTTTCTGTTGGCAAATCGGTACAAAGAATGGAGCCTTTGCTCGATAGGCTTCAGAAGCTTGGCCAGTACGATGAAACCAGTCTTGCTGAATCAATGAACAACCTGCGTGAAACTGTTGATCGGGCGACTGAGGCTGTTCTGAAATCAAAGCCCGCTGACAGCTCTGAAGATCTGCGCCTACTTGTTTCTGCAGGTCTTGAGGCCTTTGCCAGATTCAGACTGAAGATTACACTCGAAAAGGGTCCTAGCCTTGTTTCTGGGACCAACGTCTATGGGGAGAAGCTAGACCCAGAAGTCTATGAGAGAATGATGTCCAGCTATCTGGATAATGAGCTTGAGCGCGGAACAATTCTCATTCTAATCCGTGAGTTAGGCGCAATGACCGCTAAGGATCTTGGAGAGAAGACCAGCATCCCAAAAGACCGAATCTTACAGCATCTACTTCGCATGAAGAGAGATGAGCTGCTCACTTCGGCAGGTGAGAGTCACGGTTATCTTCTCTATGATGTTCCTAGAACCCCCACGGAGGCAGAACTTGCAGTTGAAACAGCAAGTTCTCTGGCACTTCAACTCAATGAGGCATCATCTGCACTTGAGTCCCTTCTTCAAGAACTGAAGGCTGAGGACATTGGCAAAGTCGTCAATGCTCTAGAAACCCTATCAAAGGGTCGTGACAAGTTAATCAAGCTCACGATTGAGGGAGCAGTCGTGGGAGAAAAGTTGCTCATGGGAATCGAGGAGAAGATACGCTCAGCTGTATCTCTCTCCTACCGTACACGTGCCAAGCTTCCCAGTACTCGCCCAAAGGTGACATTGGACGATTTGGCAGAGGTAGATGTTCCTTCAGTTCTCGATGAATACAAGGCAATGATGGGTTATGCTCCCCTGCTGGGCTTTGGCACAATCGAGTGGGACATTTCCAAGTGTCTTGGCTGCAAGTCCTGTGAAATAGCATGTCCCGAGGACGCGATTGAGCTGAAGCCGGTGATGGAGATATCCAGAATCTTTGATATCTCCGATGAGGCTCTCGACGATTTGCCCGTGAATAAATCACTCTTCTACAAGACTGTGAAGAGTCTTGCAACTGAAAAGCCCAAGAAAGATATTGTTCTAACAGACGATTCGCCTGGCTTTGGAAAAGTCGAGGTGGACCTCTGGCTGTGCGTAGCATGCCGGACATGTGTAAGGCGATGTCCGGGTCCTGGAGAGGGTGCACTTGAACTGGAACTCAAATGGAGCCTTCCTGAGGTAGTTCGTCAGATTACGAGCCAGACCGATACCTAGCCACCTCTTTGCCATTTGGCAATGGCCTTATACTGCTCTGTCCTACCCATCCCAGTTTCAATATCAATGAGGGAGAATAATGGTCGATTTCAATCTCACAAAAGAGCAGACTGATCTACGAAACAGAGCACGTGAATTCGCTCAGAAGTATATGATCCCATACGCTCATTACTATGACAAGACAGGTGAGTTTCCCCGTCCCATCATCAAGAAGTGCTGGGAAGCAGGTCTCATGAACTTGGCTATACCAGAGGAGTATGGTGGTTTGGGCCTAGGAGCCATAGAGCAGTGCGTTGCAGTGGAAGAAATGGCTGCAGGCTGTGCGGGAATGACCACCAGCATCTATGTGAACAGTCTTGGTGCTGAACCGATCCTTGTTGCTGGGAACGACGAGCAGAAGGAGAAGTATCTACGTCCACTCATGGAAGACCTGAAGTTTGTGAGCTTCGCATGTTCAGAACCTGGTATGGGCAGCGATGTAGCTGGAATCAAGACACGCATAGAGAAGGACGGTGACCATTACATCCTCAACGGATCCAAGTTCTGGATAACAAATGCGCCTCACGCTGACTACTTCACAGTCTTTGCGAGTCTTGATCCCAGCCAAAGACACAAGGCGTTATGTGCCATCATCGTTGATGCAGACACGCCTGGAGTGAAGACCGGTCGTCCGGTAGAGAAGATGGGACACAGAGCATCCACAACTTCTTCAGTCATGTTTAGAGACGCGAGAGTTCCAGCTGAAAACCTGCTGGGTGAAGAGGGGAAGGGCTTCAGAGTTGCAATGCAGACTTTCAGCAAGACGAGGCCATCAATAGCAGCCTTCGCAACAGGACTGGCTCGGTCTGCAATGGAGTACACTAGAGAATATGTCAACAGAAGGGAAGCATTCAATCAGAAACTGAAGGACTTTCAAGTCATCGATTTCAAACTGGCGGACATGTATGCCAAGATCGAGGCCGCACGACTCCTATACTTGAAGGCTGCCTGGGCTGCTGATAATGGAATGGACCCCACAATTCCAGCCAGCGTTGCGAAGGTCATGGCGACAGAAACCGCCATGGAAGTGGCTCATCAAGCTGTGCAAGTTCATGGCGGGTATGGATACATCGATCAATACCCAGTGGAGAAGCTGTTCAGAGACGCGAAACTCTACGAGATCTATGAAGGCACCAGCGAGATTCAAAGACTCGTCATCTCACGCTATGTGCTAGACGGCTATAAACCCGCGATGGAGACGATCCCCAAGTGGTATAACAAGAGCCCTCCGGACTTCTAAGAGGAACACCACGTACACAAAACAAATACGGCTAAACTGGCAGCCCGCAATTGAGTTGGGTTCCATGTGGATCAGGCGATTTGATGACTGTGAAGAAATAGTGGCTTTGGATGGTACCATACTCAGAGAGCTCATCAATCCACGCCATGAAAAGGAGGACCTTAAGCTTGACTACAGCATTGCTCATGCTATTCTAAAACCAGGCGACACATCACATCCACACATGTTCTTTGAGGCATCTGAGGTCTACTATATCATACAGGGCGCAGGAGTCATGCATATTGATGATGAGGCAGAGGCGGTTTCACCCGGTGATGTGGTCTACATTCCTCCAAAAGGCAGCCAATATATCGAGAACACAGGCGACTCAGACTTGGTGTTTCTATGCATGGTATGCCCGCCTTGGTTTCCAGAGTCTGAAGAGATAGTAGAGTGAATCATGACCTCAGGATTTGCTATTCACTTTCATACCTGCACTAATCGGTTTCAAATGGCACACATAGAGATGTAGGTGCTCCTACGATACGCTTTACCTTTTGGACGTTCAACAAAATCCCCCAAATGACAAGGAAGAGGATTGTCGACATTGAAGGCAACATGTTCAGAAAGGCAGTCGGTATGCCTAATGGCTGGAAAGTATAACGCAGGACATCGAATGCCCCAAAGATGTAACTCCCTAGAAACGCGCCAACGGGGTGCCACAGGCCAACTACCACTAATGCAATGACAATCCATCCGCGCGCGGTTGTTATGCCTTCAACCCACATTGGTATCCACGCAAGGGTAAGATATGCGCCACCAAGTCCACACATTAGCCCACCGAACATTACGCTCAAGTACCTAATCCGAACTACATTCGCACCCTGTGTGTAGGCTGCCATCGGATTCTCCCCAACACTCCGTATCATTAAACCATAACGCGTCTTGAAGAGAATAAACCAGAGAACTGGCACCATTAGGTATGAGAAGTAGACGAACACATTCTTGTCAAAGAAGATGGGGCCGACTATTGGAATGTCACTGAGGCCTGGAATGGCCACAGGCTGAAATGGAATAATTGGCACACCTATCAGACCCAGACCCAGAATACTGCTCAGTCCTGTTCCAAGAATGGTCAACGAAATGCCAGAAACGACCTGATTCCGTTTGAACGTGATCGTTACCACTGCATGTATGAGCGCCAATAGGCCTCCAACCAAAGCTCCAACAAACGCTCCAATCCAGAGGTTGCCTGTTATATGTGCGCCCGCAAAGGCCCCTGCTGCACCTGAGATGACCATCCCCTCTACTCCCAGGTTCAATATACCTGATCGTTCGGACACCATTTCACCCAGTGTGGGTATCAGAAAGAAAGTTGCAGCTATCACAATCTGAGACCCGGTCTGCTCAATTGTCATGACGTAACCTCCCTTCAACTGTATATCGTAGGAAGAACTCTGTCACGAGCACAAAGAAGAGAATGGCTCCATTGAAGAGATTCACGACACCAAATGGGAGACCTGCGGATTGTATCTCAATTCCACCGGCCAAAAGACCCGCAAAGAAGAGAGAACTCACAATGACTCCCAAGGGATTGAGTCCGCCAAGCCAAGCAACCGCAATGCCCGTGAAACCAAGTCCTGTAGAAATCTCCATCCGCAACCGGTAAAGATTGGGATTTCCTGCCACCTCACTTACTCCTGCAAGACCTGCTAAGCCACCTGAGATCAGGACTGTGATTATCGCCACCTTCAGGAAACTCATCCCCATCGATTCTCCGGCTTCAGGATTCTCACCCATCACGTTTATCTCATATCCCAGCTTTGTTTCTGTAATTCCCTCTTTGGTTCTTACAAGATATTGATGAATCAGTAATGTGAGGGCAATAGCCACGATAATGGTCAAGTGGATTCTCGTTGTAGGAAACAGAGGTATCTGAGCTGCTTCAGGTATCAGCGGTGATTGCGGAAAGCCCCAGCCCTCTGGGTCCTGCCACGGCCCAGTGACAAGGTATTCAACGAGATACAGTGCTGGAAAGACGAGTAGAAAGCTAATTACCACATCAGAACCCTTGAATTTGCTCTTCACTCTGAAAATCGCAATGGGTAATGCCCAAAGAGCACCTGCAGCAAATCCTGCAATGAACATGATTGGAATCAAGACCGCACTGGGGAGGTACTGAAAGGAGAATGCCGCTCCTGTGGCTGCAATAGCCCCAACTATGAGCTGGCCCTCTGCGCCTATGTTGTCTATCTTCGCTCGGAACGGCACTGCAAGGCCTATAGCTACTAGCAACAATGGAATGAAGCGAGAAAGGGTTTCGATGATTCCATATCTAGTGAAGAATGCAACTCTAAAGATGTTGATATAGAGCTCTATCGGGTTTATTCCATATACAAGGAATATCACTGCAACAACGGCCAGCCCGAGAAGAAGTGAGAGGACTCTTACCCGGATAGACTGTTCAAACGTCAGTTTGGAAGGTCTCTTTCGAAATGTTATTTCAAAAGGCCAGAGCTTTCTTCTGATAAATCCAATACCTGTTTCGAGCTTTCGCTTGAGATTGCTCAGTATAGCCCCGAAACCTTCCGTGTTCATACTAGTTCCCCTCCTCACCAGTCATTGAATCAGCAACAAATCCGCCCATCATGAGACCGACTGTTTCCCGATCAGCTTGTTCAGATGACAAGGTCCCAATGATTTCCCCCTTGTAAATCACGCTGATTCTGTCACACAAAGTGAGAATCTCGGTCAGATCACTGGAAATCAGAAGTACAGCGGCACCTGTATCACGCTGCTTCAGAAGTTCCTCGCGAACGAATTGGGTTGTGGCAACATCTAGCCCAAATGTTGGATTCTCAGCAATCAGGATACGCTTTGAACCCTGCAACGGTTTCCGTGAAATCTCTCTGGCCACGACGACTTTCTGCTTATTTCCACCAGATAGACTTCTCATGGGTGCTAGGGGGCTGGGAGTGTCTATCGAAAACTGCTCTATGAGCTCATCCGTCAACTTGACCATTTTTTGGCGGTCAATCAAGAGTCCTTTCGAGTCAGAGTAGTAGCTCATCAAGAGGTTGTCTCTTACAGTGAGGTCCAACACCATTGCTTTCTTCCTATTCTCTGGAATGTATGACACACCTAGATTCCTGATTGTGCCTACAGGCATGTTTGTGATGTTCACTACACCACTGTCTGTATGTAGCAATACCTCTCCTATCTTCACATCTCGTAGATGTACAATTGCTTCCAGCATCTCTCGTTGGCCATTGCCCGCAATCCCTGCAATGCCCAAAATCTCCCCGTTTCGTACACTGAAACTGACATTGTTTACGACTTGCATCCCCATGTCATTGTCGACACACAAGCTTTTGGTTTCCAGTATCACTTGTCCTTCATCCAACGCTTTTCGCTTCAGGTCATACAACGCATCTCGACCCACCATCAGTTGAGCAAGCTCACGAACACCCTTTCTAGGATCAGATTTTAGCTTCCCGACTCGACCCTCATCGAGTGTTTCCACCACCCTCCCTCTTCTCAAGACTGTTATCCGGTCGCTTATCCGTATGGCCTCCTCCAAATGATGTGTTATTATGACAATACCTTTTCCACTAGCTTTCAACGACTCGAGAAGGGCAAACAGGCCATCGACCTCAGGCGGAGTCAACATGGAGGTAGGCTCATCAAGGATGATTATTTCAGGATCGGTTATGAGTGCCTTTAGAATCTCCACTCGTTGCTTTTCTCCGCCGGATAGTTTCCATACCACCATCTTTGGGTCAAGTTCGCCCAGGTCAAACTTTTGTAGTGCCTCCCTCACAGCCTCTTCCACTGTGTCTATGGATAGAAAGAAGCCCTTTGTCAGACTCAAGACATTTTCCGCAACAGTATGCCTTTCAATCAGTGTGCGAGACAAATCCTGGTAGGCAATTCCAATCCCATTTTCAAGCGCATCCTTGGGGGTCCTTAATTCTAGTTCTTTTCCTCCTATGATTACAGTTCCACTGTCAGGTCTTCGACACAGATTCATCACGAGAGTGCTCTTTCCCGCCCCATTCTCACCTAGTAGGGCATGTATCTCTCCTCTCTTGAGTGTGAAGTTGACATGGTCATTCGCGTGTATTTCGACCTCGCCCTCACCGTAGTAGGTCTTACAGACATCTCGCATCTCTAGTGCAGTTTCCATGCGAACTTCCCCTGCATTCTTAGACCCTATACGGGGATTTGTAGTATTTCAATAGTAGGCTTCTAGAAAAACCCATCAAAAAGAAAGAGATGGGGGATCTTTAGTCCCCCTTAAGCTAGGTCATGGAGTAGGTATGTCTGCAATTAGTCCATCCACAAACCAATCCATAGTCAACAGCGTTCCCATGTCAGCACGTTCTCCCTCTGCCAACCATTGTGTTCCATTCTTGAAGTCCAATGGTCCTGAGAATGGATCAAAGACCACATTCGGATTGCTCATCTGCGCTATTCTTGTCATGACAAGATCATAGACGCTAATAGTGCCAAGAAGGGGATCATCCACGCTGACAGCCTTGAGATCATCCTCGAACAGGGGGTTGATTGGAACTCCAAACTCACCGCCGAGCTCGATTCCGCCCTCCTGAAGCAGCCAGAGATAGTCGACATCTTCCAGGTTTGTGTTTGTATACTGACCAAGGTATATCTTCTGAATTATATCATCATAGATTACGCCCCAGTCCGCCAATTGGCCGCTTATGGTGCTAGTCGGAGCATAGGACTGCATTGGTGAATAGTGACTGAAGACATACACGCCATCTGTAGAGTTTGCCACAAGTGGCACAGCAGTAGAGTCTTCTGTGAAGGCAAGCATGTCAACTCCTGTACCTACCAGGGCGTTAGCTGCAGTCGTTGCGCCAGCAGGATCAAACCAATCTGTCTGAAGCCAACGCACATCAACAGTAGCTGAATCATTGACCTCTTTAGCGCCAATCGCAAACGCATCGATATGTCTGATAAGTTCTGGTAGCGGGAATGCTGCAACGTAGCCTAACTTGCCTGTCTGGGTAAGTGCGCCAGCCATCAATCCATTTAGATAGTACAGCTGATAGAAGTCTGCGAAGTATGTCCCTACATTGTCACTTCTCAGATATCCTGAACAGTGGAAGAACATCTTGTCAGGATGTCGAGCTCCAGCTGCAATTGTCGCATCCATGAAACCAAAAGACGTCGTGAAGACTACATCACAGCCTTCATTTTCGATCAGATAGTCAATTCTATCTCCTGCCGTTGCTTCTGGCACTGATTCCAAATACGTAGTGGTGAGCCAGTCATACTTGTCATCTACATACCGTCTTCCTACATCATGGGCATTGGTCCATCCGTAGTCTCCTATAGGGCCGACGTAAATAAAGCCCGCCTTCAGAGTCCCCAGATCGGTACCTGGTCCCCCAGGTCCGCCAGCATAGGTCAGAAAACCTACTCCGAAGCCGAGACCAACGCCTACTATCAGAAGGATAATGGACATTGCCATCGTTCTTGAACTACTCAAATTCTCTCACACTCCACACATACATGTGCTGAGGTGTCATCTCCCGGCAACAACCTCAAAACAACTACTCATCGCTGGCCTAAATATCTTGTCAGAATTACCCAATCAATCACTTGAATGAAGAGGACTTGACACGTACCAAAACGCAGGAAAGCCGCCCAAGTCTTAGCTCCAACAGAGGTCGATTCTTCTCGTTCAGTCAAGCTACTTTTTGCGCATCTTGTACGATCGAACCAGTACTTCGACACATAGCCTAACCGTCCGCCAACCTGTTCTTGTCCTGTCTTTGTCACTCAACCACTTTCGGTTGGGTTCGTGGTCTTGTTCAGTACGAAGAGCCCAGACGCTATTGGCAGGCGCCTCTTGAGCGGCTTAACTATAGTGAAGTCCCATTCTCTAATAAGTCCTGAGATGGCTGCACAAATCTGTACTTAGCTGCCAGAATTCCCTCATCTCGCGAATATCTGAACATTGATAGGTACGACTCACAACATCAACATCGATTTCGATGAAGATCTTCAAGCCTCTTGTTGCTTTTCTGACTCTACTCATCATAACATCGATATTCGCTGGACTGATATTTCCCGATGTTGTTTCGGTTCTGAGCTACTCTTCAACAATGTTTCTTCTGGTATGTTTCGCTAATGCGCTACACTTCCTAGAGGAAGACTTCACAAAAGCATGGGAAGTAGAGGGTCAGCTTCGTAAGAACCCTGATGGCACTCCAAGAGAATCACTCTATGACAAGGCATTCTTTGTGGCATTTTCACATTCAATCGTGCTCCTGAGTTTCTTGTTCTACATTCCTATTGCCAATGGCGCTCCGTGGGCATTGCTATTTGGCCTAGGTGTGTCACTAAATAGTATCTTGAATGGCTTGGTCCATCTTGGAATATTGGCAAAATTCCGAAGAAACACGGGTGTAGTTTCGGGGCTTCTTCAATTGGTCTTCGGTTCCTTGGTGATGGCATCCTTGTTCATCCCCATTGTGTGACATGGCATGCCCCACGAGGCCTATACATCCAAAGCCCTTGATTCTCCCCAAAAACTCAAGTCATTCCTGTCCCAGATTAACACCAATCATGTCAGTTCATGATCTGGATGCAGAAGAGATCGACCTTGTTGAGGCCATCTGCTTAGACCCTAGTGTTCCCAAGAAGTGGAAGGAGGTCATGGCTCCGTGTATGGAGCATAGGAAGTCATGGCTTAGAGCCATGATGAGAAGAGGCCTTGGTGTGACCATTGCTCTTGGTCCAAGAGGAGAAAAGAAGGGATTGATAGAGTACTGCCCTTTGGAGCTTGCATCAGAACCCGTCACAGGGGAAGACTCACTCTTCATTAACTGCATGTGGGTCGTGCCGCCTGCATGGGGGAGTGGAACGGCAAAGGCTCTGCTTAATCGCGCCATTGAGAAGGGCAAGTCTTTTGGGGGTCTGACAGTACTCGGGTATCAGGGGGACAAGTGGTTTGGTTTCATGGAATACATGCCTTCCAGTTTCTTCAAGCGTTTTGATTTTCGAGAAATAGATCGCGACGGAACAAGAGTCTTGCTTCATTTGGACCTAGGCGGAAAGGAGAAACCATCACTATTACCTTCAAGGAAGAGAGCTGTTTCAGATAGTGATCAGACACTCGTCGAGATTCTCTTCAACTCTCAGTGCCCTTGGTCCGGATGGATGGTCGACAAGGTGACAAGGAACCTGAAGAAGTATGATGTAGTCGTGAAATCCGTCAACACTGATAAGAGAAGTGTGCTTGAAGACTACGGCCTCTCTAGAGGAGTGTGCATCAACGGGATGCCGGTCTTGAAGAGAATGGGCACTGTGAAGGAGGTCGAGGCTCTGGTCAAGGAAGTGGCACCGAGAAAGAAGCGCAGACCGCCAAGAACGCCTCACCAACGCAAGGAGGGCTCCTAGTGGACAAGGACAACAGTGGCTTCACAGAAGAAGAGATTCTAGAGTTATCTGAATATGACGAGGAATGGGGACACTTCAGAACCACGCTACATCCGGATTCTATGAAGTCCAGTGAATTACTCAAGAGAATTGAAGGGGACCCCAATCATGAGGTGTTTCATCAGTATGTAACCGGCTCACAGGCTCTGTATTTCTTTGTCGCATTGACCTTTACTAGCATCATCATACTCTTGGCAGCAACTCTTAGCGGATTTGTGACTCAGACCTTTTTGTCAGAGACGTTTCTCTTCTTCCTTGCTATCCTATCTATCTACTTCTTATTCTCCGCTGGCATGTATTTCTATGAGAGGCGGACTGACTCAATCATCATCAATGCGCTTGGCATTGGATGGAAGAAATACGGCATTGCCATAGAATGGAGCCATGTAGAATGGATTGACATCGGAATGAAGAACGGTAGGATTGAACGGATTATCTTCTCTGGAAATCGAAGGAGTCTGTTCCATGATAATGATCGGTTGAACACCAAGTTTACACTTACTCACCTTCACAACTATCTTCCTGATTTCGAATCATGGAAGGCGAGTCCTATGCCGGGCTGGCCCGAGCATTATTCCAGACATACCAGGCCTAGGGATACAGGAAACAGGTCAGTGCATGCAGCGGAAGATATTCCCACAAAAACCAATTGATTACTATCTGAAAGGTCGTATGGGGTGTCAAGACTAGCCCGTTACCATCATCCTTAGGCGAATGACTGCCAATGCCATCAAAAGGCATGAACCTACTTGTTTTGAAGGCGCTCTAATGCGAGTCTAGCAGCCTCTGTTTCAGGGGCTAGGAAAAGCGTGTTGGTTGGGCATTGATTGATACATGCACGACAATTGATACAATGATCAGGGTTCCTAAGACGAACCTTCGTGCTCTCCGTTTCAACCTCTGGAATCAACATCGGACAAACATCCACACAGTTGCCGCAACCTGTGCACAACTCAACCCGAGCAGTGATTATCCCGTATTGCGTTGGAGACACGTGACTTCCCCATCTCTCTAACACCTTGGTCTTCCCTTTGTTCCACGCATTTGCAAGGAGCGTACTTCTCTGCGTAGGAGTTGATCCATCCGCATCATACCACAGCATCACCGCTAGGACTAACATAAATGCTTGAAGCGGCCACCAGTTCAGTGCTGCCAATATATCACTGAATAGGAATGCACTTGAAAATGCAGACTCTATAAATTGAGTTGATACCCACGAGCCTAGGAGAAGTGCAAACATGAATACTGTAGAATAGATCACAACTTTCTTTGGTCCTATTCTCGCAGGAATTTTCGGCCAAAGGAGAAAAATCCCAAGATAGTAGAATACGCTTTCAAGTAGAAGCGGTAGAATCCAACCCCAAAGGCTCAATATGATTAGAAAAAGGAATAGAGGGACTCCAAGGAACAGGAGCATTGGAAACAGTATGACTAATGCCATCTCGATGCGCTCCTGGACATCAAAAGTGACAGTCCTTTGTGCTTCTGTCTTCTTCCCAATAATATCAGGAAAGCTCTCCAAATAATCTGGCAAGTCATCCATTCGAACTGGTCCCCATATACAATGCCATCCAGTTGTTTGCCTTATTCTGTGGGGATTGACACCAGGAGCCGCTAACTGTGGAAGTATAATCTGACGATGACTGACATACTTATCCAAGTGGGACACTTTGATAGCAGTGATCACTGATTCTGCATTGAACTTCCCAGCCTCGGAGGCACACCAGACATTATCTCCGCCAGTCGGAGACACGAGAACCCATGCATTGATACATTTCCTCTTTAGTAGCTGACAGAGTCGTTGGACAGTAAGTTTGAAGTTGCATGTGCAGAGAACTGGGCTGTCTCGTGTCGGATTACCAACTGCAATCAGTCCAATGTCAGTAGGATGAGCAAACATTCTTGTTGCGGTTTGCCAAAAGGTAGAAAGGACGCCTCCTGCTGGAGGAGAGAGAGTATCCGATTCTGGTACTAAAAGCGATGTATCTGAAGAAACCGCAGCTTGGCGTTTCCGTGCCACGATCACTTTGAATGCACCAAGTTGATACTCTACAGTCTGTTCGATAGCAAATCCAGCTTCCTCTATTCTCTCCAACATATCATGCAATGGCTTTGTTGACGTCTGGGTGACCAGGTATGTGATGAGTTTCAGAGGAAGTGAAACGATTCCATATGCTAGCCGGTTAATCCTCTTTCTAGGTACGACCTCATCTGCCAAGATTAAAGCTCCGCCTGGTTTCAGAACTCGAAAAGCATTTGCTAGGACATATCTTCGTTCATACGGAAAGAGCTCTGAGAACACCAGTGTGGACGTGACAATATCGAAAGACTCTGCTGAGAACTCGTCTATTTCTGCTGCGGACTTCTGCAAGAGCCTGATTCCTGACGCAATCTCCCTTGCCTCCGCATCCTCGTTTTGCATCTTATCAAGTTTCAACTTGGCAATAGAAAGCATCTCGGCAGATTGGTCAAATCCAACAACATTGAGGCCACGCTCAGCGAACAATATGGCTTGAGTGCCAGTTCCAACTCCAATCTCAAGTACATCTTGTCCATTCGATTCAGCAAGCTCCGCTATGCGATTCCGAATCTTGTCCAAATTGCCCCATCCAAGCCATCGGATCCCCTTGTCATATCGTTCAGGCGATGATTCGAGGGCTTTCATGTATACATAGCTCATAGTGTATTCCCTTGTATTCCAGATCTTGCAGGCTGATCCTTCAACATTACTCCGTCAATAAGCTGTATAAAGAACATTATCGGCTCACGATATGGGGACATCTGTTGGAAACCTCGGAACAGGTTATTGCGGGACCTTTACAGGCCAGAGTACTGGTGACACTCAGAGAAGAGCCAACTTGTGGGGTGAATCTCAGTCGGCGACGAGTGTCGTGAGATTGGTGGAACACGGGAGTTGAAGGTAGTCGAGAGGGTTCACTCGCCTTCTAAGAAGACCTAGAATAGGACGATGCATGCAGCCGAAGATATCCTTACAAAAACCTCATTGATTACTATCTGAAAGGTTATATGTCACGCAGAGTCAAGCCCGAGAACAGACCTTCTCAGGTGTATGATTGAGAATGCCGCCCAAGGACATGAACATCATCGTGTTTGGATGCATGCAATGCATGTACGCCGCAGCAGACCTGGCGGGCACGATGAAGCTGCAGTACGATGTGACGAGCCGCATCATCAGAATGCCGTGCACCGCTAGGCTCGATATCAACTTCATCCTGAAGGCGCTGCAAGAGGGGGCGGATGGCGTATTGGTTGTGGGCTGCCATCCTGGGGATTGTGCCTACAAGACAGGGAACTTGGGGGCAGAGAGGAGAGTCAGATTCGCACGAAAACTAGTTGGGCAGCTTGGATTGAATGAAGATAGAGTCAAGATGGTATTTGTGAGTGCCGCTGAGGGTGACAAGTTCGCCACTGAGGTCAACAAGTTTGCTGAGGAGATCCGGAAGATTGGGCCAAATCCAATAAGGCTCTGAACTTGTCTTTTGTTCTTCATGCCCCTGCCCAGTGAATTTCTGTACCTTCAGAAGACTTGACTTAATTTAAGAGAGCGTTCTGCGTCCTCGGGATTGCATCTTGTCTGAGAACGAACGTCACGTACCCGTCAGGTTCGACATGTTTCATGATGGAGTGTGCAAAGATTGGATATAGACACGTCCGTGACGACAAATTCCAAGCCCTCACGACGGGGAAAATTTGCGCGTGTTGTAGTCCTACTGTTTGGACTTGTGACAATTCACATGTTCTTCTTCAGTTTCATTGCTCTGATTATCGGTGTGACTTTCTTTCTTCTATCCAAAGAACCAGCATGGAAAAGCCACGGAATAGTCATGGCAGTCTGTGCGAGTGTTAGCACCTATATTGCGGATTATGGACTGGGTCTATCTCCACTGAAACTGGCCTTCTTCTATGGCACGATTCCGTTTGTAGTCTACCTGGCAGTCTATATTACGTGGGAGGTCTTCCTGAGGTGGCGGGTCGACATATCGCAGTGGACAGACAGGTTGTATGCCTTTACAAAATCTCTACCGAAACTAGCAAAGGTGATGGCAATACTCGTCATCGTCCTGGCACCGGTCACACTCTGGTCAACAGTAAACATCAACCTTGGCGTGATGTTTGACAACAGACCTCGACTGCTATGGGTAAATGTTCCATCTGTTGCAGACGCTGGTTCTGAGTTTAATGTCACTGTTGAGGCATGGGATGCCTATGAGCGGCTGAGTGCTGTCTATAAGGGCACAGTGCAGTTCTCACTCGAGTCCTACAACCTGAGCACCTACGCAACAATCCAGACTGTATCTGCGGACCTGCCAGATGCCTATACATTCTCAGGACAGACGTTCGGTTCAGACATTGCATACGAGATTAGAGATAGAAAAGACAATGGTATGCATGTGTTCACAGTCACTATAGACACTCCTGGCATTCACTATCTGCTGGTGGACGACTCTGTGACTGAGAACACTTACTACAGCAATCCAATTATTGTAAGGGATTTGCTTGATACAGACCCCTGCATCTACTGGGGTGACATACATTCACACTCAGAGCTCTCTGATGGCTCAGGCACTGCAGAACACTCATTCTATTATGGAAGATATGTCGCACGTCTGGAC
>JBHLPF010000032.1:0-43024 GCA_048939765.1 Promethearchaeota archaeon | reverse complement strand
TGGATGCATCTCCGGAGATCAGCGTGAAAGAGAAATAGATGGTAGCCCCGCCAGGACTCGAACCTGGGTCTGAGAGGCCAAAACCCTCAATGCTGGACCGCTACACCACGGGGCTAATTGTATCCTTTTGCAGACACCAAGACCTTTCAATCTTCGGTTGACAGGCCGAATGGCACTCCCTTTTCAAGGATTTCGGAAGGAATGCGTTCTCTCCATCGCTTCAGAAATGCAATCTCCTCAATGTTCTGTTTCCCTGATATCCTGAGATCATCGGGCAACATACAGGGGATTCCATCAATCACCGGGTACCAACGACCACACTTTGGACAGGTTATTAGTGCAGCCTCGATCTCCTCAAATTCCTCATCATCTATCTGCCTAGTTTGGCTCTCATAGACCTCTAGCTGCAGCTCGCTCCTGCATTCCTTCACTGGACATGCCAGAATATCCATCAACCATGGTTTCATGGGTTCAGAACCTCCTGCATGAAGGTCGTGCTTTTGCAGGACATAAAAAGCATTCGAGCCTCTCAGACTATCAATTTGGCTCAAGGCGAAAGGCTATTTTACCGGGTCACTCGGACCAGTTTCAGCAAGAATAGCCGGTGGGCCCATCTATGGACTTTAAACATCCGTGGCTTCCGTTGACTGAAGAAGCGAAAAAGGAGATGCTCAAGTCGATAGGAAGGAAGAGTCTTGACGAACTCTTCTCGAATATCCCTGAGAAGTTCAGACTGCGTCGTGATTTGAATATCACAGAGTCTCACACAGAAATCGAAGTGGCAAGAAGGATGCAAGAGCTGGCGGACAGGAACAAGCCTGCCGACAGTGGGAGGGTGTTTCTTGGTGATGGACTTGGGATGCACTATATGCCTTCTGCTACAAGGGCCCTCGCCGGGCGGTCAGAGTTCGTCACATCATATACGAGTTACCAGCCAGAAATCAGCCAAGGGATGCTCCAGACCCTCTTTGAATATCAGAGTCTGATGGCGGAGTTATTGGATATTGATGTTGTCAACAGCAGCATGTATGATATGGCGAGTGCTCTTGCTGAAGCTATCCTGATGAGTGTTCGAGTGAAGAAGAAACGTAGTCAGGTTCTAGTTCCAGGTACCATGAATCCAATTCATTGGAGAGTCATAAACACCTATTCGGAGCCTCTTGGTATAGAGATTGAAAGGATCGCCTTCGACAAAGAGAGCGGTCAGATGGACATTGGCGACCTAGAGTCTAGATTAAACGAGAATGTTGCAGGAGTGTATCTTGAGAATCCCAGTTATCTCGGATTCATTGAGGCGAATGTCGACAAGATCGATGAGCTGGTGCATGACGCAGACGCCCTACTAATCGCAGGAGTGGACGTAATGTCAATGGGTATATTGCGTCCACCTGGCAATTATGGTGCAGACATTGTTGTTGCGGAGGGACAGGGCTTGGGGTCTCCCATGTCGTATGGCGGTCCTCTTCTTGGGATATTCGGCTGTATTGATGACATGAAGCTAATTCGTCAATTGCCAGGTCGACTTGTGGGAATAACAAGGACTTCTGAAGAGCCATTCAAACGCGGATTCGTCCTCACACTAAGTCCTCGTGAACAGCACATACGCAGGGAGAAAGCTACAAGCAACATCTGCTCAAACCAGGCACTCATTGCTGTCACTGCTGCAATCGATGCCTCATTACTGGGTCCAGATGGCTTCAGAGAACTTGGAGAAGCCATCGCCTACAAATCACACTATGCTGCCAACAGGCTGAACGCGCTATCTGGTGTGCAGGCTCCCTCATTTGGTCGTTCATTTTGGAAGGAGTTCGTGGTCTCTTTTGCTGATGGTGTTTCAGCTCAATCGGTTCACCAGGGTCTCTTGGACCGAGGAATTCATGGAGGTAAGATTCTGACCTCGGACTTCCCCGATCTCGGCGAATCTATGCTTGTATGTTTCACAGAAATCCACACAAAGGATGCAATTGACGAGCTTGTGGATGCCATAGAGCAAATCGTCACCAGTGGAGGTGGCAAGCAATGACTGAATATCGCCAAGCCCGCTGGAAAGTGCCTCTAATATTCGAGATATCGAGTATGGGAGCAACCAGTCATCAGTTTCCTGAAGCTGAAGCTGAAATCAGGCAGTCCGTCAGGAAAATTCACACTCTTATCCCAAAGGAGATGCAGCGCAAGACTCCACCTGCAATTCCTGAGGTTTCTGAGCTTCAGGTCATAAGACACTTCACCCGTCTCTCACAGATGAATTTCTCCGTTTCCACAGGCACATACCCGCTCGGAAGCTGCACGATGAAGTACAATCCGGTCATAAATGACTGGGCTGCCAATCTTGACGGATTCGCATGGCTTCATCCAAGTCAGGATGCTTCAACGAGTCAGGGTGCCCTTGAACTGATGTGGGAGCTAGAACGGTGGTTGGCTGAAATCACAGGCATGGATGCAGTGACACTACAGCCTGCAGCCGGCGCTCAAGGTGAATATACAGGCGTGATGCTTATTCGTGAGTATCACAAATGCGTCACAGAAGAATGCGAGCAACGTAATGAAATGCTGATTCCTGATGCAGCTCATGGTACAAATCCTGCATCAGCAGCTATGGCAGGTTACAAAGTGGTCGTCGTTCCATCCAGCGAAGATGGTCTTGTGAATATTGAAGCTCTAAAAGCGGCATCAGGACCAAAAACAGCTGGACTGATGCTAACAAATCCCAACACAATAGGGGTGTTTGAGAAAGACATCGAGGAGATCGCCGACATAGTCCATGATGCTGGTGGGCTTCTGTACTACGATGGTGCCAACTTGAATGCTATTATGGGAATAACGCGGCCAGGAGATATGGGCTTTGATGTGGTCCATATGAACCTGCATAAGTCGTTCTCCACCCCGCATGGTGGAGGTGGTCCAGGTGCTGGTGCTGTTGGAGTTAAGAAAGAGCTGGTGGACTTTCTGCCAGTTCCTCGTATTGTGAAACATCCTGATGGTTGCTTCGATTGGAACTATGATTACCCTCAGACAATAGGGAAAGTCCATGGGTACTTCGGGAATTTCGGAGTGTTGGTGAGGGCTTACGCCTACATCTATTCCCTCGGAAAAAGAGGGGTTCGTGCAGTAGCTGAGAATGCGGTTCTGAATGCCAATTATGTTGCGCATCATGTTAGTGCTATACCTGGTTTTAGCCTTCCGTATTCGCAGGATGCTCCTCGAATGCATGAGTGCGTTATCTCGGGTGAAGAGCTTCTTGATGAAACTGGAGTGTCAGCCATGAATGTGGCGAAGCGACTTCTGGACTTCGGTGTACACGCACCAACCGTATACTTTCCGTTGATTGTTCCTGAGGCTCTGATGATAGAACCAACGGAAACTGAGTCAAAACAAGAGCTGGATGGCCTCATATCTGCTTTCAGAACGATATCTGAAGAAGCATACAAAGAACCCGAGAAAGTCAAAGGCGCTCCTTATTCCACTGCAGTCCACCATCTGGATGAGTACCGTGCAGCTCATCCCAAGACGTTGGCTCTATCATGGCGCATGTTTCAAAAGCACGAAGGTATAGCGTAAGGCATGTATTTCGCTCACAACGAGGATGTTCTCTATGATGTTTGAGAAACAGGCTGGACGTCACACTATCTATCTTGAAGCGAAGAGTATTGGCAAAGATCTGTTAGTGGCGATTTTCGGAGGGGATGAGCACCACATTGGTGGTGTAGCAGTCGCGTATCCAACTAGAAGCCATTATAGAGACGCCTCCACTATCAGCGTCAATAGTATCACACTACCCGGGCATAAGGACTACGTGGTCGCAAACTCTTCCGCAGAGAAGATGTGCAAGGCATTAATGCGTCCTGTGATATCAGCTGTAGGTATCCATTATGCCGCAGCTACGTCTGAGGAGATTCAGGACATCGTCAAAGTTGTTGATGATTTGGTAGATGAAGCCATTTTGCACTATCAAAACCCTGAATAGCATTCTTCTGAAGAGCTCAAATGGTCGGTCTTTACGGTGCAGGTGAAGTTCAAGTCTTTTGGTCCAATTCGAAGGATGCTTGATACTCAAGTGCTTACTGTAGATGTTCCGGATGGATCCACTATTAGAAATGTGGTTGACACGGTTCTCGAGATTGGTGGGCCTGAGTTGGAGCAGATAATCATGGAGGGTGACAAGATAAGCGGCAATCTGATTATTATGCTCAATAAAAAGGATGTCGCCACTCTTGCGGGTGAAGACACCCCAGTGAATCAAGATGATGAGATAGCAATGCTCCCCCACGTCCAAGGAGGATAGTCTGAGTCTTGGACGATACCACCTTCTATCTGGAAACATATGGGTGTTCACTGAACAGAGCAGATTCGGATTTGATAGTGGGTCGACTCAATGGGCTTGGCGCAGAGCAGACGCCTGATATTGAGGTGGCTGACCTCATAGTCCTCAATACGTGCGGTGTTAAGGAACCGACAGAGGACAGAATTATTCATCGCCTTGAAGAGCTCGGAAACCAGTCCGTTCCAGTCATAGTGGCCGGATGTCTGCCTCGAATCTCCATAGACCGAATCCAGCGAGCAATCCCCTCATTTGCAGCGCTTCTAGGCCCTCAGTCGCTGGACACACTTGGAAATGTCGCCGATCGGGTGCTCAAGGGAGAGAGGGGAATTGTCCATCTTGACTCTGACTATGAATCAAAATTGCGATTCTTTGAGGGGCCCCCGGACAGTGTGATTTGCACAATCCCAATCTGTGAGGGATGCCTTGGAAGCTGCGCCTATTGTGCCGTACGATTCGCTAGGGGAAGTGTGCGTAGCCACAGTGTTTCTGAAATCCTTGGCGTAGTGGAAAGATGTGTGCATCTTGGCTATAGAGAGATTCGTCTGACATCTCAGGATGCGGGAGTCTTTGGACATGACACAGGGGAAACCCTTGTTGGACTTCTCAGGAAATTGGATCAGATTGAGGGAACCCATAGATACAGACTGGGAATGTTCAATCCCAATCTAGTTCTTGATACAATAGATGACTTAATCGCCGTAATGGAGTCAGAACACTTCTTCAAGTTCTTTCATGTGCCTCTCCAAACCGGAAGTGATGGTCTACTCACTGCAATGGGAAGAGAATACACGGTTGCTGAATGGACTGAAATTGTTTCAAGAATCAGAGGAGAAATACCCCGCGCCACAATTGCAACAGACATCATCGTGGGGTTCCCGGGAGAAATGGCTTCAGATTTTGAAGCCACCATCCATCTCCTGCAACAAATGCGGCCTGAGGTGGTCAACATCTCGAAGTACGGTGACCGTCCTGGCACGGCGGCTTCAAGGGCTAGCAACAAAGTTGATACATCACTCAAGAAGGAAAGAAGCCGGAAATTGAGTTCCATTGTATCGAATCTTGTTACGGATATTAATGAGTCTTGGATAGGTTGGACTGGAGAGGTGATTGCGACGGAACCCGGCTCCAGAGGTGGCATCGTCTGTAGAAACTTCGCCTATAAGCCAATCATACTGCATGAAGAAGTCACTCTAGGCAGCACCATTACTGTTGAAATCACATCCTCTGAGCGAACTCATCTCTTGGCTCAGATGTGCCGAGACTGAATATTGATGTTAACAATCTTCCCTGAAACCGCACTCTTCCTTGCTGCCTCCACAACTTCGAGGGCTAGAATCCCATCATCTAGGCCGACCTTGGGTGAGCTGCCTGTTTCTATACAGTGTAGGAAGTCAGTTATCACCTGTAGAACAGGTTCTCCATACACCTTGATTGTAGCACCACGTTCCAGAAGCTGAATCGTCCTGCTGTCAGCCAGAGGCGCCTTATCGAGGTCTTGAACCTTAATTACCTGTCCAAAGAGGTCAAGGTTTAGGGTTCCCTTTGTTCCAGAAACATCCATGCTCCTCTTTCTGCCTACGTATTGCCTCGACAAATGGAAGATGTGTTGCGCCTCGTTTTCGAACTTCACCGAAACATTTCCAGTGTTCAGAATCCCATTCTTGGTCTGACATTGAGCATAGAGAGTGGCATTACCGCTGTTTATCCGAGTCATGATGTCAAAATCATGAACTCCAATGTCCTCAAATACATCTCCTAGAGATGGCAATCTTGATGCCTGTACAAATCCTCGCCTGTCATGAATGACCGTCTGAGGGACTCCAATGGCACCCTCTTTGATCAAGTTCAAAGCCCGTTCAACTACCGGGTTGTAGATCTCGGAGTGTCCAACTAAGACAATGACATCCTTCTTCTTTAGGACCTCAGCAAGCTTTCGCGCATCCTTGAGGCTGCTCGCCAGCGGTTTCTCAATCAGAATACCTCTTATTCCATCTTGTTTCTTGGCAACACTCTCAGCTATTTCGGCATGTGTTGCAGTTGGAGTGGAAATGATGATGCCATCCAACTCCGATTGCTCAATCAATGAATCGAAGTCATTGAAGGCATCTACATTATACATCTTGGCCACTTGTTCAGCTTGCTTCATGTCGGTATCTGCCACAGCTGCTAGAGCTCGAATATTACTGAGAACCCGGGCATGAATCTTCCCCATATTTCCTATACCAATGATTCCTATTCTTGGATCTGTCGTGGCTGGCCACTCCTGTTGTTTGGTTCCATCACAAACTGGCTTTCCTTTATAGATTCCTCTTCTCTGTGGAATGTACTATTCGTTCAAAGCCACTTCAATTCGACGGATTCTTTACAATAACTATATCCTTGAATGTCACCAAATCTCATTACAGTCTTATATCTCTCCAATAGGGTTCATGATTGTAAGTAATGTGCAAGACTCTCTGGGGGTTCCTTTGGGCCTCTCAAAAAGTCCGAGTCCCTATGCCCTCTCTTGCTCCCCACCTTGACAATCCGGACCCGCCAAGCGCGCGAGAGTTCCTCTGTCTTCGGAACCCCCTATCACGCTCCTGACGACAACTCCCTCAAAGGACCCACCCTCAACATGCGGCTTGCCTCCCCGTGCAGGGTGGGTCCAAAATCAGCGATTGCAGCTAACTACCTTTTAATCACATCATTAGGAAACCCGAATAGATTAAGAAGACCGTGCTCGATAATAATCAAATGCACCCTTTCGATCAGGCAGTTGAACTTGCAGCAGCATCTCCTAATGCATTCCAAGGGCGTATCCCTCAGACCTATGCCAATATGGTAGGTCCATTCGGTGGTATCATTGTAGCAGTCATTCTAAACGGAATACTGAGTCACAAAGAAAGTCAGGGAAGTCCTGTTTCACTAACTGTGAACTTTGCCGGGCCAATCGCGGACGCCCCATTTGAGTTCACAGCTCGTCCTATACGCACAAACCGTTCGAACCAACATTGGATTGCTGAGATCATTCAAGGTTCACAAGTAGCAACAACATCTACTGTGATTCTTGCAAACCGGCAAGAAACATGGATGATGTCTGAGGCACGCGCTCCCGTAGCACCGAAACCTGAAGAAGTTGAGTCGTGGTCAGCTCCACCCGGACCTAACTGGATCAAACGCTATGACTTCAAATTCATACGTGGTGAGTTGGCTTTGTCGGGTCAACCAGCGAAGGACTCCGAGAGTTTACTATGGGTGCGTGACGAGCCAGAACGGCCGCTTGATTTTCTCTCTCTGGCGGCAATAAGCGACGTATTCTTCCCTCGAGTCTTTATTCGACGCCAGACATTAGGGGTGTCAAGCACGGTATCAATTACAACATATTTCCATGCCGATGCCTCCAGTCTTGCCCGTCAGGGAAGTCGCCCGATTTTGGCTTCTGCACGGGGCCAACGTTTCTACCGTGGTTATTATGATCAGGTCGCTGAGATATGGAGTGATGAAGGGGAACTGCTCGCTTCTAGTATTCAGATGGTCTATTTCAAAGATTGAATCATTATGCGGTGGAATGATTTGGTGAGAAAGAAAGATGGTGCGGAGGGCGAGATTTGAATGCGCGCCCCGAGTCTACGAATTACCCGGAGTCTCGCGAATCACTACTGAACTAGGCCCTCAACCTAGCGCCTTTGGCCAGGCTTGGCAACCTCCGCATCATTTGTGTCCGCGATTTGGTGATGCATTTTCAAATCACTTAAAGATGTCGGAGAAACCCGTAACAAGGATGTCAATTTTCGAGAAGAAGTGTAGACCGAGATCAGTTAGACTGTATCAATACATTGAGACCGCAGAAAACTAGATTGATGAGCCAATGAGTGCTCATCGCCCTGCTGCTGCATACCACTCGAATGGGGGGAGTGACTGCCAGTGCTTTTTCTTAGCCTTTGGCTTTTTGTTATGTTTTAATTTCTATTCTCATCTCTTTGGTCCGCCTGAGTTCTTCTGAATACGAATAAAGCTGCGGGCAGCTGCACAAGTCCGGAGGTGAATCATTGGTCTTGAGCGTGCAATTTTCTTGCCGTTTCCAGGGCGATTCTTATCATATTCCTCTCGCCCGCGTCAAACTCAGCGATCCGATCCCCCTTATACCGGTTCTCAGTTGTGACCATGTTGGATCCTACAGTGAGAATGCCACCCGCTCTTTTTCCCAAATCAATCGAAGCCATCAATATGGCAGAAAGTTCCATATCAAGAGCGACGGCACCCAGCTTTGCATATTGCGCATTGAGGGCTGATGACCGGTCGCGCAAGTAGAAGTTCTCGCAGGTTCGCACAACTCCTGTATGATACGTAGCCCCAACTTCTCTAGCTGAATCTATGAGCGCTGTCATCACGGTTAGGTCAGGTATTGCTGGGAACGCCAATGGTGCATATTCTAGCGTACAGCCCTCGTCCCTGATGCACCCAGTAGCTATGATGTTGTCGCCAAGTTGAATCTTCTCTTGATACGTGGCACATGATCCAATTCTAATGAAGGTATTAGCACCAATCGCGGCGAGTTCTTCAACTGCTACGACTGCTGAGAACACTCCCATCCCGGTGGACACAACTGAGACCTCAATGCCCTGATACTCTCCGGTGAAGCTGAGGTATTCTCTATGGAATCCCAATTCTTTGGAACTGTCAAACATTGAGGCCGTCACTCTTGCTCGTTCTGGAGGGCCAGGCAGCAAGACATATTCGGCGACATCACCTTCTTTCAGGTATACATGAGGGACTCTTCCCTCAGAATCGCGCATAACTCCTGGATGAGCCATGGTCTGACAGGGCAATTCCCATCAGATAAGCACTATGCAATTCACTGCATTGTTCTGCTTTGAGAACCAAGTTTAGAAGTCAGGAAATCCAGACTCGTATCAGGTGCTTAAAGATGGCTTTTGCAGGTGGAGCAGCCGCGGCAGCGGCAGCCGCTCAACATACAAGTTCGTATCGTGTGAAATTTAGACGGGATGAGTTCCTCGAGCTAGTGCAAGTTGCGCAGCCGAAGATCATCTATCATGTGCGAAGAATGCACTTCTTTGCTTATGATGGATTTGTGATGTACACTTTTGAATGCGATACAAACGAGTTCAGTCAGACGGTGTTGCATGCAATCGAGTTCTCGAATGAGGCTTGGAGTGAGTAGGGCTCTATTCGGTTTCATATCTGTCTGCATCATCAAAATAGTCCATTACAAGGACAACAGACTTGCACTCTGCACGGTGAATAACGCCTGCAGGAATACTATAGGTGTCACCCTTACCATAGACTTGAGTGTTATCGCCTATTGTCAGGGTAATTTCGCCCTCGATTACGACTCCGAACTGAGCTCCATGGCTATGCGGTGGTACCTTTGCTGTGGGTTGAATCTTGAAGAACGCTATTTGGAAGTCCTTCCCCTGAGCAAGCCATCCCTCCACGCCCTCCATCGAGTGCTTCACTTTCGGGAGTTTCTTGATTATATCTGGATAGGAAGCTTTGGTCATGTCGTTCACATGCTATAGATAATCAGCTCGCGCACTATAATCCTTAAGGTAAACGCCGACTCATTGGGCGCTCTTCACGAATCAGGCAAATCATCATGGGTTACTGTATAACGCTAGAAAAGGGAGCCCAAGGGAGTGCTTGTTTGGCATACCACTCCCCGGGTTTTGCTTCACGCATTCGACATTCACAATAGAGGGGCTATGGACAAGTTTTCAGCTTCTTCCATCTCCATGATTGTGGAGTCAAGACGACCTACAAGGCCTATTAGCATGATCACAACACCACTGATTAGATACCAGAAGGACGTTCCAAACGCCTCAGCGATGGGACCTGCTATTGCTAGACCTATAGGCGCCATCAATGGTGAGAGGCTGATGACAACTGAGAAAACGCGGCCCTGAATCTCCTTAGGAACAATGGCCTGTAGAATAGCCATTATGGATCCCGAAGCCATTGGAACCATGACTCCCGTTATGAACAGTCCCGCAACAGCTAGGAAGAGTAATCCGCTCGGAGTCATTCCCACCGCGAGTATGGCTATGCCCATTGCTACTACTGCTACAACCACTGTATCCATTCGACGCTTGAACCCGCCCCAAACGCTCAATGCTATTCCGCCTACCAGCATTCCCACACCCAGGGCTGACTGAAGCCATGCCAGCTCAAATGCGCCTCCATTGAAGTGAACCAATGCGAAGATAGGCACCAATGACATCGAGGGAATCAGAATCAGGTTCGTAATCATCACTGCAACTAGCGTGAATTGACCACCCCTCCATCGTGTAAGGAATCTCACACCTCGCATCATATCCGTCAGAATGGAAGAACTCTCCTGTGTTGGTGGTTCTCTGTCAGGCTGTGGAACCCTAATGAACATCAATGGAAAGATTGCTAGAGCTGCGGTGAAAATATCAATCAGCAATATCGTCTGAATTGGCATGATTAGTAGAAGCATCGCTCCCAGAGGAGGAGCTGCTATCTGAGCCAGTCCGGAAAGGGACTGATACAGTCCATTGATTCTCGATAGGTGCTCATCGGGTACCATGAGTGAAACAGACGCCTGCAATGCCGGCCATTGGAACACTCCAACCGCTGAACGTATCGCCATTATGCCGTATACATGGAAAACGCTAGCAGACCCTTGAGCAAACAGAAATGCTAGTATAACGATCATCAAAGCTGCTATGCCATCTGAAGTGATCATGACCTTGCGACGATTCCACCTGTCAACTAGTACTCCCGCAAACGGACTAATCAATATCTGAGGCAGCAAAGCCATAATTGTGGCAATCGCCAGGACTATTGCGCTTCCTGTTGTTATGGTCAGCCACCAGACAAGCGAGAATTGAACTAATGCACTACCAACCAATGAGAATCCTTGGCCTCCTAGTATCTTCATGAAATCCTTCAGTTGGTGTTCCTTCTCAGTGTCAATCTGAAAGTCCATTGACACATCATCAGTCGTGAAAATTGTAGGTTCAATGTCCTTGGTGACTGCTTCCCTCGTGAGCTGCTGTTGCTTCTCTTTCATTTCAGCTTTCAACTGTCTTACCTCTGTCATCCTGAAACAAACCGACTAGTCGGTTTCTATTACTATTAAAACTAACCAGTCGGTTTTAATATAAGTCTTTCTCCTGACGCAAATTCCAAATCACGAATCGATACATTTATTGGAAACTAACCAGTCGGTTTCATTAGAATTGAATGAGATGATTGACTAAAATGCCAAAGGTCACCGCGGAAAAAAAGCAGCAGATTGTGAATACAATCCTGGGAGCCGCAGAATCTCTTTTCTCAGAAAAGGGATATCACGGAACATCGATGGATGACATCGTCAAGGAAAGCGGCTATAGCAAGGGCGCCATATACGGACATTTCGACAGCAAGGAGCAGCTCTTCCTATCCGTAATGGAAAAGGCAAGTGATACCAGTCTTGAGGGGGTAAAGACGTTGTTCTCCCCGGAAGACTCAGCTTGGACCAAGTTGGAGAAAACATTGTCTCTCCTGCCAGACTCTATGTTCGATGAGTCCGATGAGCAATGTCGGCTTACATTTGAGCTCCAAATACAGGCCTCGAGACAGAAGTCTTGGAGGTCGAAGTTCCAGAAACAGTACTTCAAGACACTTCGCTTTCTCGCCGAAATCATTGAAGAGGGTCAAGCGAATGGTGAGTTCAGAAAAGACATCGATGCTGAGAGCCTGGCTGGAATACTGATAGGATCATCAAACGGCCTGTCGCTCTATTCACTGGTCACAGGCAAACCATTTGATTGGGTCAAAATTAAGGACACTCTGCGAATTGTCGTCAAAAGGGGCATAGTTGTTTGAGATGAATGATTTCCGTCAAAAGGAAGGACTTTCAATCCGACTCTATTCCCGTTCCCTCCAGAAGGCTTTTGCTTCCTCCTCGAGCTTGTCCAGCCTATCATAGTAGTCTGGAAACTCCTTGAGGTGGGCTAACGCAATCTTGCCTGTCATCAATGCATCGTCGTTAGTCACATTTGTGTGTTCATCTCGTTTCCCGTGTTCTAACTCTACGTCCATTCCCATTCGAAATTGCTCTACATCAAATTCATCCCACTTGATGCCAAGCCTATCTCCAATCTCTTTGGCCTCTCTACTGGTGAATGACTTCTTCGTTGTCATGCCTTACTTGGCTTCGTGAGGGGGATATATCATTTTGGAGTGGTCTGAATGACCGCTCTCCTAGAAACAAATAGCATCACGAGAAGAAAAGGTGGAGCCCCGGGGGGGATTTGAACCCCCGATCTACTGCTTACGAAGCAGTCGCCTTAAACCACTTGGCCACCGAGGCCCGACTGACGCGCATCCCGTGAGATTCGTTATAAAAGTTTATCATGAACACAAAGGAGTCAGGTAGGAGGCTAGCGAATGAGCACAAAAGAGATTGGAGAGCGTGAGTTTCTCAAGAGGATTAGAAATCTTGTTGATGATATTGCTGGGGCTCGGCTTGGGTATGATGAAGACGCTTCTGATATTCCAATCTCCGAGAACAAGAATATCCTAGTGAATGTCGATACGTTTGTTCGTGAAACTGACTGGCTGCCTGGTATGACCGAGGCCCAAGCTGGAAGAAAGACGGCGGTCATGGCTCTGAGCGATATTGTCGCAAAAGGAGCGACACCCCTGGCGACCCTCCTTTCATTGTGTGTCCCAAGAGAATTCGATGCCCTTGCAGCCCAAGAACTTGTCCGTGGGTTCTCCCAATTCTGTGTGAAGAAGGACGTTCCTTTCATTGGAGGGGATGTTGGATCCTCAGCTGATGTAGTGCTGACTGGGGTTGCAATTGGAGTTGCGCCACCCGAAGGTATAGTGACACGGGGCGGCGTCAAGGACGGTGACATAATAGCAGTAACTGGAGATTTCGGTCTCACAACAGTTGCGTTTGAGGTGCTGCTCAATAGAAAGACGGCTGATGATGACCTAAGGAGCAGGGCAATCGGAGCCGCCTATAGACCAGACATTCACATTGGATTTGTTTCTGCCCTCGCCAAGAAAGATCTTGTATCCGCTTCAATGGACAGTAGTGACGGACTTGGAATCACACTGAATACAATGGCTGCCCAAGGCAATGTGTCTCTTCTTATTGATGACCTACCTACTGCAAAAGGAATTGCCAAATTCTCAGAAGCTCACTCTATTCCCGAACTGAAGCTGGTGATGGAGGGTGGAGAGGAGTTCCTACTCGTGCTTGCGATACCTCAGTCTGATTGGAATGAAGCAGTGCAGATTGCCAAGAAAATGCATGTTCCTCTAAAGAGGATAGGCTATGCCACAACCGGAGAGGGGGTATACTTCGAAACATCAGAGGGGCTTCTGGAGATTTCAGCAGCAGGGTACGACAACTTCAGGGAGTGGGAGTGAGCTGGATAGAGTTGTCATTGTTGATGGCTATGTAGACGAACCCACAAACCTTGGAGTCCCCCCATACATCAGTCCCTATCCCCGGTATATTGCTGGTGCCATATGGACCAAGTCACCGAGGACAGAAATAATTTACCAGACAATCGATGATGTCCGTAGGCATACAAATCCTTATGATGCTTGGTCTACCGCTGACTTGATTCTCCTGATTGCAGGGATGATAGTCCCAGGCAAATATCTTGGTGGAACACCTATCTCTGTGAAGGAAGCAAAGCGATTCTTCTCTGATGCCAGGATAGAAGACATTCCAAAGATTTTGATGGGTCCATGGGCACGATTCGGCTGTGGACTTGAGGGTGGACGGCTGGCTCTGAGCTCAGATGTTCTTAGTCCTCCATTCGACTATATTGCCACGGGCGACCCAGAGATAGTATCAGCTGGAATAATGGATGCAAACGGAGATCTGTCCTCAGTCGATTTCTCTAGCACCAGAGAAGCATTGGATGAGGTGGAAGTGTTTGCGAAACGGGGTGCCAGAGTACTCTCACAGCATCCTGGATATTCAGCAGGTTACATGATTTGTGAGATTGAAACGTACCGCGGCTGCCCTCGCTACATCTCGGGTGGTTGCTCCTTCTGTACTGAGCCTCTCTATGGCAAACCAATACAAAGGACTGCGTCTGATGTGGCCAAGGAGATCGAATCTCTATACGATCAGGGTGCACGTGCGTTCAGGATTGGCAATCAGGCAGACCTGTTTACATTTGGGTCCAAAGAAATCGGTGAAGAAGAGTTCCCAAAACCGAACCCTGAAGTTATCGAGGAGCTCTTCTCCAAGGTTCGCAGAGCTGCTCCAGAATTGCAGGTCCTTCATATCGACAATGTGAATCCTGGCACCATTGCACGGCATCCACATGAGAGTACAGAGGTGGCCAAGTCTATCATCAAACATCATACTTCTGGGGATGTTGCCGCATTTGGGGTGGAATCAGTAGATCCAGAGGTGGTTCGTCGTAACAATTTGAAGGCTGACGAGGACCAGGTAATTGAGGCGGTAAGACTGCTGAATGATGTGGGAGGTCATAGGTCGGAATGGGGTCTTCCACATCTACTTCCTGGAATCAATCTCCTCTACGGTCTTCTGGGAGAGAGCAAAAAGACTCTGGAGTACAACTATGCATTCCTTCAGAAACTGGTGGAAGAGAATCTCATCGTACGCCGAATCAATATTCGCCAGGTCATTGGATTCTCTGGCACGAGAGTGGGAAACACCAGGACCAGTAAGGTCAAGAAACACGATCTCTTTCAACACAAGAAGCAGGTCCGTGAAGAAATCGATGTGGAAATGATTAAGAAAGTCGCACCATCTGGAACCGTAATTCAATCTGTCTTCATGGAACGGATGGAAGGCAACAACTACCTTCTGAGGCCTCTTGGAACATATCCACTACTCTGCTTCATGCCGAGCGGACCATATCCTGGGGCATATGTTGACGTGTTTGTCATTGATCATGGACCTAGGTCAGTCACGGTCCTTCCCTATCCCCTCAAGGTCCACACTGTTTCCTTGGCGCAGTGGAAGGCTATCCCGGGAATAGGCTCCAAAAGAGCAGCCAGAATAAGAACTGAAGAATCCTTGGAGGATATTTCCCACTTGGAGTCGATCGTAGAAACCGAGGTCTCTCCATGGTTGGCACGAGCTCTTCAGTTCAAGCGAAAGAATCAGATGGCGGGCCCGGACGGATTTGAACCGTCGACCTCTAACTTAGAAGGCTAGCGCCCTATATGCCTTTCAGAAGCGAAAAGCTCACTGAAACCAGACTAGGCAACGGGCCCTAACTGTTTCACATTTTCATATTCTTAAAAGAGAATTGGTTGAGCGAGACTATGCCATGTTGATTCTTTGCACTCTCTCAAAATCGCCAACAATATACATCTTCTCGACCATGACTTTCATAATGGCACAGTCGGAATCCTTGACGAAGTCGGTCAAGAAAGGATGTTTCTCAACCAGCATGTCCGCAAGCCTCATGCGCTCTGGTTCTTCAGTGTCTATTGCAGTGCCTACAATTGTAACCGATGTGGCGTGACTGAAGTCCGAAGGAGCATTCTTGCGATTATCTATGATCAATGAGACTCTGGGGTTTGAACTGATTTGACGATACTTCAAGCGATTCCTCATGGTTGCAAAAATGACATTCCTGAGGTCCGAGGTGAACTCAAACCCCACAAGACAGGTGTATGGATCATCATCACTTGAGGTGCCCAATACAGCGATCAGTTGAGAATCGAACAGCTGTGTTAGTTTTTCCTGAGTCTCTTCATCAATTTGTCTTCCTGTCATCTTCATCCCATCTATCTCAACTGTTTTCGGAATCATAGGTGGAGGTGGGTGATATACTCACTGGTTCATTTTTTCCTCATGTTGCAAGGAAAGGAGGAGCGCTGAGCGAAGAATTGCCCAACGCTTTGTGTCTCAGCCCATCATATAGTATTTTGAGAAACCCTCTCTTTTCAAGAATGGCAGTAGAAGAATGAGTATGAGAATTGCGACTGCAACTCCCAACGCAGTGAAGTAAATCAGTGGGGAAGCGGCTTGCTTAACTGCAATCCCTATTGTGGCCCAGATTACCACAAAACCGAAGGCAAAGTCTCTTCTTCTAACCAACATCAGGAACGTGATGAGGAATGCAATTACTATCACTAGCGCAGTCCAAGTTTCCTGAATCGGGATTGGTATCCCTGGACTCCTCCCAAGATAATTGAGGATAGACGCGGTATTTGCAATTGTTGCGACTGATAGCCACCCAAGATAGACGCTTAGGGGTAAATGAACTGCAAGTTTCACGCCTCTTGATACTTCTCTCACACCAACACCTAGTCTCAGATAGATGTAGAGAAGGGTCAGAAACAGTCCAAAAATAGGAACTGCTGTGAGTATGATCAGGTCATTGGGGGCTGGATATGAATAATGAAACACTATGAGCCAAGCGACGTTTATCACAGCACCAAGTAGGTACAGGAATCCAATATCCTGAAGGTATTGTGAGTCACGTTGACTCGTTCGAATCTGATAGAACGTGAATATGAATAGTAATGTGTAGATTACTCCCCAAATTGAGAACACGTAGTTTGCCGGCGTGAAGAGGTTTGGGTATGCGTTTGAAACCTCAGCAGTAGTTGTCCCGTTCAGGGGTAGAATGTTCACCAATGCATTGAACACCGTACTCCCTACAACTGCCACCACATTGGCAATCTGTAAGTAGATTGGATTTACCTTTGACATAATTTTCCAAAATAAACTATAATTAATAAACTTATTGGAATTGCAAAATCTCCTTGAATGATAGCATGTGTGCATTATAGAAGGTGGCCCGAGAGCAGAGTGCCCTCGAGCCTAGCAGGTGTGTGTGAAACCTGGGATGTTATGAGGTCAGAGTACGAATGATGGTGGATACATCACGAAGTATTGCACTACTATTGACAAGAGTATCCCACTGGCGACCAATCCCTTGCCCCGACCGGGATTCACCTCAGTTAACCAGAGAATCGCCCCAACAAGAATGACAATTACCCCTGAAACCCTCCCTAAAAAGATCAGAAAGTCCCAGATCTCGGCAAAGTATATCGCCACCATGCTTACAAAGTCCGATAATGGACTAAGGAGATTGAATAGTCGCAAGCCTCTCACCAGCAGTGAGTAATAGCCTTGTAATTTAAGGTCACCATGAATATCAAGACTAGACTCTAATCTGTCCCTAATCTTAGACCTTCGCAAAAGGCAAGAACGTTCTTTCCTAGGTCCTCGAAGTTATAACCCCCCTCTAGGAGACCATATCTCCTACCCTCACATCTCTCTATGGCAAAATCATACATCATCATCCCAATCTTCCTGAAGGCATCTGTTGAGAGGTTGCTTCCCCAGTCGTCGATATACTGATCAAATCCAGCCGAAGCGACAATAATGTCCACATCTGGACTGGACTCCAGAGCCCTCTTCGTGTCTGCCAGATAGATATCATCTCCATGCCCTCGAGGATTGTAGATGACATAGTCCTCGCTATCTCCCAAGATATTGATATTGCCGTCTCCAGTGTGAAGGTCAAAGTCGAGAACGAACGCAGTTTCGATCTTCCCCAGGGCCTTAAGATGGAGGAGTGACACTGCAATGTTGTTGTGATAGCAGTATCCCCAATAACTGTCCCACGATGCATGGTGACCTGGAGGACGGATCAGTCCGAAGGCAGGCTCTCCTTCCACTGCTATCTCGGCGGTCAAAATAGCTCCACCAGCTGCGAGCGCTGCCATCTCGTAAAGGAGTCCCTGGCGAGTGTAGTCATTATCTCGCCTTACCTCATCCAGATGTCCCGGACCATGAGCTCGTAGAATCTGCTCATCAGTAGCAGGACTTGGCTCAAAGAACTCGTATTCTGGATGCTTACTTAGAATCTCAATAGCACTGTCAAGTCTGCCCGATGCACCTGCAGGAGTCCCATCATACGAATTGTGCATCAGGGGATGATATACAATCTTCACATCTTCTAGTCTTGATTCGGCGGCATATGTTTCTGTGGGTGAAATCAGACAAAAAGCGCTGGTGAGCAGGCAGGCTTGCGACCTGCCCGCCCTCTTACTAGAGGGACTGATCCTAAGATCGGGTTCCACTCTAACCAAAGAGGCTACCAAGACCAGCAGTGGCCTCTTCTTCGTCTTCCTCTTCTTCCTTCTTCTCCTCTTTAGCAGCGGCAGCCTCAGTGGCGCCAGCAGCTGCAGGAGCTGCAGCGACAGCCATAGGCATAGCTGCACCCTTCAAAGCCTCATCAATGTCAACATCCTTCAAGGCTGCAAGAAGCGCCTTGATTCTGCCCTTGTCAGCCTCAACACCTGCAGCGGTGAGTACAGCTTCCATGTTCTTGGCGTTGACCTTCTGGCCTGCTTTGTGGAGCAGAAGTGCTGTATATACGTACTCCATTTCTATCTACCTCGTTATTACTATCCAAACAGGCCGCCGAGGCCTGCAACTTCTTCCTCTTCCTCCTCCTCCTCCTCCGGTTGCTCCGGCTCCTCTGGTGGAGCCACTGTGGCCGATGCAGCAACAGCCTGAACCTGGCTAAAGGCTTCGGAGGATATTGCGTCTGGGTCTTTCTCAGCGATTAATGCTGCAAGTGCAAACGCTTCTGAGTTTGCCTTGGCTAGGAACTCGCCAATCATATCTGGCTCGAAGAAGCCTATCTCCATAGTCAGCCTCTTGGCTTCAATACTAGCCTTGGCAAGCAGCATTGGCATCGTCTCTACCGTAGGGTACCCGATGTTTATCGAAAGATTGACCGCGTACTGATGTCCTGCTATGATCTGTGACAACAGACCACCTAGGTCAATCTCAAGACTGTCACCAATCATTACCGCTCCATCAGCATAGGCCGCTATGAGCTTCAGCTGAAGTTCCATGGGTTCGATTCCCAGTCTTGTTAACATCTGCGCCATAGCGTTTGAGATTACATCTCCAGCCTTAACAGCAACGGTGTCATCAGTGATATGAATGACTCCTCCTTTTACCCGAGCTGGAATCTTTAATGCAGCCAGCTCGCTGATGAACGGACCAGGAGCAACACCCGTATTCATAGCTGGAACAATGATGTCTTTTGGTGCACTCTGACCGCCCTTAGCTGGTGCCGCAGCCTTATGCTCACCAAGGAACTTTGTCAGAACGAATGGGTCCTTATTGCTGAACATGAAGGCCACAGGGCCTGAAACATGCTCTATGAGATCCTTTATTCCCCTTTTCTTAGCTGTTTCAAGAGCCCTAATCATCAGTGTATTCCGTGCCATCATCATAGTAGCCGAGCCTCTCAGGCTCTCTCTGATTCCCGTGAGTTGCCTAGCTCCAACACCCTCCACATTCACAAGACCAATCATCTCGCTCCCATCAATTCGGGCGGCGAGATCAGCTACCTTGTCAAGTTTCCATTGTGGAATCGTTTTCTCGTAAACTGACGTCTCAATCACCTCTCGATTGGCACATCAACCGTTGCTCCCATTGTGCTCTTGACGAGCACGCTACGGACACGGTCTAGGAATCCCTTGCTGTCCACGAAGCTCAAAACTGCCGCAATGTTATCAGCAATCTCTTTGTCAGCCATATCCGCATGACCAACCTTGACGTGGAAAGTTGGGGTGTTCCTCATCCTTACTCGGACAGTCCGTTGATACTGCTCTACCACAGGACCGAGATCTGCTTGTGGTGGGAAAGGTCTTGGCATCTTCCCTCTGGGGCCTAATGCCTGTCCTAGGTACCGACCTACGAGGGGCATCGCATCTACTGCCGCAATGAAGAAATCGAAGTTCTTTGCTAAGGCCTTTCTCTCCTTCTTCTCATCACCAAGCTTTGGGATTTCGTCCTTTGACACGACCCTCTGAACACCGGCAGCCAGAGCATTTTCCGCGAACTCACCATCTCCAAAGGCACATACCTTTGCAGGGGGTAACATCGCATTAGGAAGCACTACCTCCTGATTGAAACGATTCTCTGGCTTGGTAACATCTAGTTCCTTCTTCCTGAAGTTGACAGCAATATCAAAGCTCTGCTTGAACTTCCTTTTCTTCTTAGTTCCCAGTTTCCTTGCCTCAGCGACGGCACCTTGTATGGGTTCAACTTTGAGTGACATAGATTAGCCCTCCCTGAGTGGTTCGTCTAGCTGGGCGTCCCAGACACCGTCTTTGACTTCCTGCTGGAACTCCTTGGCTCTCTTCCCTTCCACAGTCACACCCATTGAAACACAGGTGCCAGACACAATCAGAGCTGCACTCTTCATGTTGAGCGCGGAGATATCGCTCGCTTTTCCCTTTGCAATTGACTTTATCTGGTCAATGGTGAGGTTCCCGATGATGTTTGTGCTTGGCTCTCCCGAGCCCTTTGGTTGACCAATCTCTTTCAAGATTAGTGCGCTCGTTGGTGGAGTTCCCACATCAACAGTGAAGCTCTTGTCATCTGGATTTACAGTGATCTTTACAGGTACCTTGAGACCAGCATATGCTTCAGTGACCTCATTGATCTTGGTGACGACCTGGAATATGTTGACCCCTGTGGGTCCAAGAGCTGGCCCAATTGGTGGGCCTCCGGATGCTTTGCCACCTTCTACCATTGCCTCTACAATAATAGGCTTAGTTTCGCTCAATTTCTCACAACTCCTGATGCAGTAATCCCGGCGGGTCCTTAGACACCCCGATCATGTTCGACCTACTGGCACAAGTAGTACTCTGTCCAGTTCGGTCTACTGCATTCATTGTCACTTTCTTCACCCCAGACACGGCGTCTTGCGTCTATGTCCAATTAAGGAGATGATTCGACCGCACATCTAGAATGTTTTAAGCGTTTTGGAGTGGATAGGCGGGTCCAGCTGCCTATGGAGCCCAGAAAGAATCGTCTTCCAACTCATCATCTTTCTCTTGAGCCAGGCCCTCTTCTTCCTCAGTGGCCTCGACCTCTTCCTCACGATGTGCCTTCTCAACTATTTTGGCAAAGTCTGCGTGGACACGTATGGGAATAGTATGTGGGCTGTCCAATAGCTCCAGAATGAGCTCTTCCTTTGCGGCGTCAACTCGTGCTACCTTGGCTCGCTCTCCCTTGAACGGTCCAGAAATAATCTCTACAACATCGCCTGTTGAAATCCCTTCTGCGGCTGGCTTTGGCACTAGGAACTTGTCAATCTCATCAAAGCTGACCTTACCACCTACACGGCCTCTAACATGAGGTACACCAGAGATAGCAATCTCCACGTCTCTAAATTCCAGGGTTTCAAGGAACACATAGCCTCGAAGCGTTTCGGGTACCAGAATTGCCTTGACACGGCCCAGAAGCTGGTTAGTCGAAACCAGTTTGGGTTCTTCTGTCTTCTTTTTCTTCTTCTTGCAGCTGCTCATGTGCTCTAAGGTGGCCTTCTTGGAAGAAAACTCCTCAGAACAGAAAGGGCACGCCCAGGCATCTGTTTCACCTATGACTGCGGTGGTTATGAGGTCTGTAACGCCCTTCTCCTGTCCTATGGTAGTACGAACCGCGTAAATGCTGCTTTTTGGCTCCAACTAGAAACCCCCTTGATATGTTCTGCTGCGGGATAGGCTGGGGACTACAATATCCCGACCAATGATACCGGCATCCAGCTTTCGGTACCCCAACCGCTAGTAATCGTGGTCATGAAGATTTGGACAATGAAGCTGAGCAGACCAACTAGAATCATAGCTAATAGCGTGATCTTGGTGCTTGTCCAGAGTTCCTTCCTAGATGGCTTGGTAGCTAGCTTTAGGATGCGTCTGCTTTCTCGTAGGAATTCACTGATGCCCAAGTCTGTTCACATCCTGGTGTCTGAACCCCTCAGGTAGGATTCGACTGCTCTCAGTCTGAGTCTTCTTTTAACCCTTCCTGATTGTCCATGTCGGATTCATCCAACCTCTGAAGTCCCAAGTCTGTCTTCAGGTCGTCTGCTAAAGGCATCACCCTTTCTGTCTTATCGAAGACGTATGGAGAGCTCACACCGGATGCAATAATGGTCACACGAATTCGATTCTCAAGTTCTGGATCGATTAATGCACCATAGATTATCTCAACTCCAGGATTCACTTGCTCAGTCACCAGTTGTACGACTTGCTTTGCCTCAGACAACTGAAGGTCAGTACTGCCACTGACATTGACAAGAATGTTACGCGCGTTCTCAATTGAAACTTCTATCAAGGGGTTTCTCAGAGCATTGATTACAGCGTCTTCAGCTCTGTTCTCTCCCTCTCCCTCGCCAAGTGCGATGATTGAAACGCCACCATTCTTCATCGTTGTACGGACATCAGCAAAGTCGAGGTTCACAAGTCCAGGCTTTGAAATCAACTCCGCGATTCCCTTTACAGCTCTTACTAGGACCTCGTCTGCTACCATGAATGCTTCAGGGAGTGAAAGGTCCGGTGCAATCTCAAGGAGCTTCTCATTAGGTATGGCTATCAGCGTATCCACATGTTCCATGATTGCATTGAGGCCACGTTGTGCATTTCGTCTTCTTGTGTCACCCTCCACCTCAAATGGCAAACAAACTATAGCCACTGTAAGAGCACCATTTTCTTTTGCGGCTTTGGCAACCAGCGGTGCGGCGCCTGTACCTGTTCCACCACCCATTCCAGCGGTTATGAACACAAGATCGCCTCGAATCACATCTCTAATTACTTCATATGTTTCTAGAGCCGCAGCTTCACCTATGTCGGGGTCGTTTCCAGCTCCGAGTCCTCCACATGTTTCCCTGCCCAGAAGCAGCTTATGGTTTGAGCTGCAAAAATAGAGGTCCTGTGCATCAGTATTAGCTGCAAGTGTTTCCGCTCCTTCTACTCCAACTTGCATCAAACGTGTTACTGCGTTGTTGCCAGCTCCGCCAACTCCAACTACGAGTATTCTGGCGCTGACGGACTCCAAAAGATTGGCCAAGTCCTCATCAGTTGTGGCAGATTTCGCAGGCGTCTTCCTTGAGGATTTGCCATACTGTGGGTCACGTTGTCCAGTTGGCGCTGTTCGAAGGACCTCTTCCAATAATGGATGCATAAGCTCAATCACACCTTCAGTTCCGTGCTAATATCGGTGTATTCTCCTAAGAAAAAGTGGAATACTACGACGGTAATACCGCCTATCTTCTGCTCTTTCCCTTTCGCCGCTTCTTGGTAACGAACGTCCTTAAAACAGAGTCAATTGACACACCATTCTTCTTCAGGAGTCTGGCGGTCTCATCCATTGTAGGCTGTCCATTCTGTGCGCCTCTCTTCGTGATTGTTAGGGCCGCGACTGCATTGCCAACATGAAGTGCTTGTTCAATCCGCTCAGATCGTGCCCATGCAGTGACAAAACCAGCTGCAAACGCATCTCCAGCTCCCAAGGTGTCAGCCACAGGGACATCGAAAACTTGGGACGTGCAGTACTCGAATCCGTCTGTGGCAACCGCGCCTTTTGCTCCTTTCTTGATTATGACAATCCCAGGAATTGTCTTGGCAAATGCCTTCAGGGCCTTTTCTGTCGGGCTAATTTTGAAGTAGTTTTGTAGTTCTCCTTGGTTCAAGAATAGAAGATCAGTTCTACGAAGGATTGATTTGAAGTCCATGGAGCTTGCCGCTCTTCCTGGATCCAGTGAGAATATCATTCCATTAGCTTTAGTTACTTCCTGAATCCGAGAGGTCATCATTGGAAATCCGCCTGCTAGATGAATAACTGTGGATTTCACAAGGAGGTCTTCGTCGAGGATATACTTCTCGAGAAATCGATTGGCTCCAGGTTCTGAAACAACGATTCTGTCGCCATTTCTCTGTTCCGCAATGAAAAAGATGCCAGTTGGCTGATTGTCCAGGACAAGTACAGAGCTGACGTCTACTCCTGCATTTGATAGAGCTTTCAAGGCTTGCTGCCCATATAGGTCATCACCGACGCAACCAATTATCCCTGTGCCCACACCGAGTCTGGCAGTCTGGGAGGCGAAGTTTGACGCTGAGCCACCGAAGGAAATGAGGCTTTTTTGGCTGGTGACATGCTCGTTCTT
This sequence comes from Promethearchaeota archaeon, assembly GCA_048939765.1. Taxonomy (GTDB): domain Archaea; phylum Asgardarchaeota; class Thorarchaeia; order Thorarchaeales; family Thorarchaeaceae; genus SMTZ1-83. The sequence continues at coordinate 18,760 of JBHLPF010000032.1, read as the reverse complement.
TGCTGGAATACTGCTGACTTCCATAATGACGTCGACATTGATTCTGCCCACAGCAACAATCTCTCGCGCCAATTCTAAAGCCCCTTACACTATGAGTGCCATTATTCCTTTTTGTGCATGCAGACGATTCTCTGCTTGGTCAAATACCACACTATGCTTGGCATCGTCCATTACATCGGAGGTCAGCTCTTCATCACGATGAGCTGGCAAGCAGTGCATCACAATCACATCGTTGCTTGCCTTCCCAACAAGAGTCCTATTGACTTGAAACGGCATCAAGGCATCCTCCTTCTCCTTTGATTTCTCCTGACCCATGCTGAAGAAGGTGTCAGTGTATATCACTGCAGCTCCTTTTACGGCATCAGCAGCGTCATTCAAAACTTCAACGGTTGTGTTGTAGGTCTTGCTCAATGCGTCAGCTTTCTTTATGATTTCCTCAGATGGAGTATATCCCTTCGGTGAGCCAATTGTGACATCCATTCCCATGATGGTACAACCTTGCATTATCGAATTACTCACATTGTTTGAGTCACCGACATATGCTATCTTGAGTCCCTCTAGTCTGCCCTTATGTTCCTCAATTGTCATCATGTCAGCCATGATTTGACAAGGATGGTTGTAGTCAGAAAGTCCATTGATTACTGGAACTGTGGCGTGTTCCGCTAATTCTGTCACTTCATTGTGGCCAAATACTCTGGCCATAATCACATCACAATATCTGCTGAGGACCCTAGCCGTGTCTGCAATCGTTTCTCCTCTGCCGAGCTGCGTGCCACTGGGCTGAAGATAGAGTGCATGACCGCCAAGCTGCGTCATTCCTACTTCAAAGGAAACACGCGTTCTTGTTGATGACTTCATGAAAATCATGGCAAGTGACTTGCCCTTCAGAATCTGGTGAGGCTCTCCATTCTTCTGTTTGCGTTTCAGTTCATGTGCTTTATCGAGAAAGGCTCTCAGTTCATCCCTATTGAAATCTGATAGATCCACAAAGCTTCTACCCTTGAAATCCAAAATGGTAACCTCGACTATTGGATTAGATACCAAGGTTTCAGATTTTGCCGGGTAATAAAACTGTCCACCTGTTTAATCCGCTACGAGTCTCTGTGCAAACCACTCAGGCTCGAACTTGCGTAGATCGTCATAACTCTGGCCAACACCGATATAGACCACAGGTCGACCTGTAACAAACGTCACTGAAAGCGCAGCACCCCCTGAGGGATCCGCATCCACCTTGGTCAGAATGGCTCCATCAATCTCTATGGCATCGTTGAACTCTTTTGCTTGAGATAGTGCATCATTCCCTGCAAGCGCATCGCCAACGAAGATTTTCAAGTCTGGTTTTGTGACTCTTACAATCTTCTGCATCTCAGAGATGAGGTTCTTGTTACTCTGCATTCTACCAGCTGAGTCTATCAAGACAATGTTAATCCCCTTTGCCCGCGCATGGGATATGGCATCGTATGCCACAGCTGCCGCATCAGAGCCATAATTCTGCTTAATGACTCGAATTCCAAGCCTATTTGCGTGTTCTTCAAGCTGTTCAATGCTTCCAGCGCGGAATGTATCTCCAGCTGCGATAACAACAGAAAAACCGTTCTTCTTGTAGAGATTCGCCAACTTCGCCAATGTAGTCGTCTTCCCAGTCCCGTTTACGCCCACAAACAGAATCACGGTTGGTTCTCCTTTTGCCTTCTTTTCAGTGGCAAACTGAATTGGATCAAGTGGGTGTTCGGGTGTCAAGACTTCCATTATTGACTCATAGATTGCAGTTCTGAACAGATTACCGGTTTTCTCAAGACGACCGGTTCTTTTCCCAATCAGCTTTTCCTTGGTCAGGTTACAAATATGTTCAGCAACATCTACTGCAACATCGTTCTGAATTAGGACCATCTGAAGGTTCCATACCGCATCTGCAAGGTTCTTTTCGTTTAGCTCCTTTGTGGTCGCTTTGGTGACCGCAGAGTCCATCGCACCCCGGAGCTTCTCAAACAATCTATTGTGCCCCCTGGCCCTGCATCTGCGTCGCCAGTTGTCTCATCTGTGCATCAATCGCTTCTGATTGGCTGGCGAGCTTTCCTAGTTCAGAAAGAAGGCTTTCATACTGTTTACCAAGACTCTCGATGGCTTTTTCGACTCCTTCAATGGCTTGTTCAAGACTCTGTTCGATTCTGACCCCACTCCCAAGAGCCCTTGTCACTCTGGAGGTATCCATCAGCTTTGCCTGTACGAAGATGCCTCCTCCGACATTGAGCAGTGTTTCTTCGCCTTCCTTCCTGTTCTCAAGCTCTTTTAACACGGCGAAACCATTTTGATACTGATTTAGAAGGACTTGTGTCAATTCGATCTGCTGTCGAAGTGTATTCAGGTTGGACTCAGCGAGTTGTTGTTGCACATAGAGCTTTTGAAGACGATTCTGTTGCTCCTCTGTCATTAGAGTTCGCTCTCCAGTCCAAGTATCCGTCGGAGCTCCAGATTTGTGGCCTCTTCAGGTTTGATCTCGGCAATCTCAGTGATAGTGATATCCTTTCTTTTCACTCTGTGACGACTGCCTATCTCTGAGTAAATCTTCTCCATAACATGTGCCTCATTCAGTGCAATCATTTCCTTTGAGAATGTGAACACTCGTTTCAGCTTTCGATATTCGCCCTTTGTTCTCCATACCTTGGAACTCATCTGAATACAACCTCTTTAGACAAAGCCTAGGACTTGACTGATATGGGCTAGCTCTACGCCTGTTGTTTCTGACCCAACAATCATGCTGTCCATATTCGCCATTACACCTAGACTGGTATAGGGACTGCCTCGGTTGACTGTGCCAACCTCGACGTGTACTTTTAACAACTGTGATATCTTCTCAATTTCGGCTGTTGTGGCCATAGGATGGACAATAGCACCCTGATTTGTTATTGCTGTGTTGGAACCAACGGTGGGCAGATTAGCCACCGTTCCTGGAATGACCTCAACATCGAGAGTGTCTGAAATCTTAGTTCGTGCCTTCTTGTCAAAATCTGGATGACAAATAGCTCCGCTATCATTTGCTAAGATGATATTGCCCAGAGCAGTCATCTTGTTATCAATCCAATCTACACGAATGTCATGATATTCCTTCAATGCGGCAAGCTCATCATCATTAGTTGTGTAGGGAAGAAGAATGCCATTTGAATTGGCTATACAGACAAGGCCAATCACGTCTAGAGTGGCCACTGTTGACTGCACCAATGGAAGATTAAAGACACGTTCCATTGTATCTATAGACCTTTCTGACATATTTGGAGAAACAAACACATACCTGTCTGTGGCGATTCCAAAGGCTCCAACATTTGAATCGCCCTCGAAGTCGTATCGGGCGATCATCTCTACTACCCCTCAGCTAGATAGACTCGGACAAGGTCGTCTGAGTTCTTGGTTGCCCGAATTCTTATCCTTCGTGGAGGCTTCTGGATTCCTCTCTCCCAGATTCTCTCGTTCACCTCTGGCTGAATCACGATCTCTTCGGGCTTCATATGACGCTGCACGAACTCCCTGAGTATTCTTACGGCTCTATTAGACCTACGGAGTCTGCTGCCTGTCCAGTATGCTTTTCTCAGGGGTACTGTGTAGATTCGCTCATCGATGATTTCCTCCTCTGGAATGACTTCAGCGGGTTCAACTTCCTCAGCATCTGGCCTACCCTCTACCGCCTCGATCTCCTCATCCTCGCCAATCTCTTCTATCTCTTCGAGGTCAGGTAGGTCCTCTTCGATTTCCTCAATCTCTTTCTCTTCGATCATCTAGCACACCTGACTAAGGCTTGAGTTTGGTTTCACGCCATTTTCGCTGCTTGGGTGTCGTCCTTACCTTCCCACCAGTCTTAACTACAGCCCAGGTGGGCACTGAGGAGTTACTCTTTAGTGCTCTTGCCATCCTGAGTTTCTTCGCGAGGGGCTTGTTTCTTGCCATTTCCTTCACCTTTCACAGCTATCTAAACGAGATCTTCCTCTCTCGTTCCTGTCCAGTTATCTGTTGGAGCAATTTCTTCAATTGCTCATCGGTCACTCTTGCCCTCAACCTTCCAGATGAGGCCAGCTGAATGAGCTGCATCTCAATCTGTTCTGCTATTTGGGGCTTGACCATTCTGATGTTCGTGAGCCTAGAACGGGCCTCGGGAGTCAATATCTGTCTTAGAATTGCCTCCTTCTGTGCCTGTGCCTCTGCAACCTGCTGTTCCCTAGCTTGTTCCTCGAATGCTTCTTCTCTCAGAGATGCAAGTTTTCTCCTTCGAATCTCATCGAGTTCCTCGTCGCTCAGCACACTCACCTACTACGCCTAGAAGGCGTCTAGTAGTTCTCCAGCTCAGGTATCGCCTTCGAGAGCTCCCTCTTTAGAGCCGCAGAGAGCTTGTCCATGTATGACCTGCCTATGTTGGTCATCTCGCGGCCCTTATTTCCCTGCTTCATGATGAAACCTGCTCTTTCCAGCTGTTGCAGGGCGGTCCGTACAACTGCTCCGCTTCCTTTGTGGAACTTGTTCGGCTTTGCACCGCGTCGCTTCTTCCCGCCGTAGTCAATGCGTAGACGTTCCGTCCCTATAGGACCCCTGAGATAGATCTTCCTGAGAATGCTGGCACATCTCATATACCACCAGTCTGGATCATCTGGTGATCGCTCCTTGTGTGCGCCAGTCTTCACAAAGAGGGCCCATTCTGGAGGCTTGATCTCATCCCGAGACCTAAGGTCCTGTGCAAGTCGTCGTATCATGACGGTAGGTGGGATATCATAGACCGTAGGCATCTGTCTGTCACCATTTCATTTGAGGGGGTCACCGCACATAGACTGAGCTGGTGGCCTACCTCAGAAGGCTGCCATCGTCAAAATTAGTCCGCATAAAAGGTTGTCGCAACGTGCTAAGGAAATTGTCTATAGCTTGAACAGAACTGCTGTGTTTCCACGTATACCGGCCAAATGAGAACCAGTCCCTTGTGCAAGAGCCTCGAAAACCTCCTTTTTGGTACTCGATGTTACAGCAGACTTAAGCAGACGGACCTTGATGTATTTGTGTTTCTTGAGAAGCCTCCTTGTTTCCTTGATAATACCTTCAGAGAGTCCACTCTTTCCTATCTGCATGATGGCCGAGTCCTGCCATGCGATGTTTATTCTCGTCTTGTCTGGTGTTCCTGCAAGTCCCATGTCTGGTCGTCATGTTCGAATGGAGTTTCCACTTTAGCATTCCTATCCGACATAGTATCTTGTGATGTTGCCACAAGCAATGCAAGTCACTGTGAGATGCTTCGCTCGGTTGTTTCGCATTCTCACACGGCAACTCTCACTCGGAATCAGTACACTCCCGCATTGTCGACAGATCTTTCTCTTGATGTCTTTGGGAACTTTGATGCGTGCCCTCTGTGCCACTCTGGAGGCTATCTGCATGCGTCTGCGAGCACCTTCTCGGTCAGTCCTAGCCATTTCTGAGGCTTGCTCCCATAGGAGCTCTATCCTAGCACTGGCTAGACGCTTAGTTTCTGATTGCTTGGTCCGTCTTCTGGGCACTGAACTTCCTCTGACTGATGAGTCATCCGATACATCTTAAATCGTTCGTGGCTACCACTAGATTAGGTAGGTCAGTCATGCTTCATGTCATCCTTCTTGAGTCAGCCATCGAATTGATACCAACGCATCTGACGTCTAAGAAGCCAATCCAAAAGCACGCCAGTAGAAGGGGAAAGAAACCAAATCAACTCCTCCTCGATCAATCATACCATGGTCAGGCAATGACAGATTTAGAAAACACGGAACGCCGTGGGCGGCCCGACATTGCCTTCTTTTCTCTCATGACTCTGCTGGAAACCCCCCTCTGTAAGCATGGGTCACTTAGTATTCATCTGCATCTTCAAGACGGTCGCATAATCGAAGTCAATCCGGTTGTGCGCTTACCAAGAAACTATGATAGATTCATAGGTCTCTTTGAGCAGCTTCTGTTGGAGGGAAGAGTGCCGCCCAAGGGCGAGTTTCTGCTTCGAGTAGCAGACGAGTCTCTTGCTGACCTTGTACTCCGACTCAAAGCCGATAGTCCTCAGAGCATTACTGCACTATGCGTTGAGGGTGGTAAACAAACGACAATCGATGGACTCGAGTCGATTTTTCCAAAAGATGATGGAGTTCCCGTCATTCTTGGCGTAGGGGCGTTCCCGCATGGTGACTTCAGTGAGGATGTGAAGTCTGTCTTCCAGACTCATATCGAGCTGGACTCTGAAGTGATGATGGCATGGCATGTGTGTGCAGAACTGCTATGGGTATACACGAAGAAGATGGGAATAGTCAAGGCTCGATTTGCTCTATAGAAAGAGAATGGTGCGGCCACCGGGATTCGAACCCGGGTTACGAGCTTGGAAGGCTCGGATCATAACCCCTAGACTATGGCCGCAGGTTCTAGAGCGCAGACCAGACGGATTCGATTTAAACTAATCGCTCTGGATGACTCCCTCAGCGCAATCCTTTTGTTTACATATTTCTGCTCTCGACACTGGGCTGCAAAATCACGCTGAGTGACCGACCTTCTGCCTAAATCCGCCAAATGAAGAGGCGTTAAGATGGAGTCCTTCGAACATAAAGGCATCATTGTACTCAGACCACCAGAGCCGCATCATTTTGAGATAGTTGTTCGAGGCGAGTCCATAGTTCTCAATCAGCTTCAAGAAGAGATGGCGGTCGCCTGGGTGAGAAAACTAGGAACACCCTATGTTGAGGATTCTGTCTTCATTGAGAACTTCATGAGTGACTTCAGCAAAGCACTGAAGGTGGAACCCCCGCTAGACCCAGAAGAGGTTGACTTTTCTTCTGTAATTCAATTCGTTGAAGAAGAACGTGCTGCAAAGGATGCCATGACAAAGGAGGAGAAGAGAGCCGGAAGGGAGGCTCGCAAGGCAGAACGTGAACGACTGAAAGAGGAATTTGGTTATGCCCTTGTAGATGGGGTGCGCATGGAACTTGGCAACTACCAGACAGAACCATCTGGTATCTTCATGGGCCGAGGGGAGCATCCTCTGCGTGGGCGATGGAAGCAGGGTGCAAGGGAACAGGACATCACCTTGAACTTGAGTCCAGATGCAGCGGTCCCGGAAGGGGACTGGGCCAAAATCGAATGGGCTCCAGATAGCATGTGGGTTGCCAAATGGACCGATGAGCTCACCAAGAGTACAAAGTACATCTGGCTCCATGACAGTACTCCTATCAAACAAGAGCGTGAGGCGGCCAAGTTTGACAAAGCCATGAAGATATCTAGGAAGATAGATGAGATTCGAGAATACATCATGGATGGTCTTCATTCTGGCAACTCAAAGACAAGAATGATAGCAGCTGCATGCTATCTAATAGACAGATTGAGCCTGCGAGTTGGTGATGAGAAAGATCCAGATGAAGCCGACACCGTGGGTGCTACTACACTAAGAATCGAGCATCTCACATTCACACCCAGTTCCGTCGTCTTTGACTTTCTTGGAAAGGACAGTGTGCCCTGGCATAAAGAACTGGAATTGTCACCTGATGTCTATAGGGTGTTTAGAGAGCTCTATGATAATGCAGTGGAGCGATTAGAGTCTTTCAGGACACGGAAGGGCAAGAGCACTCGTGTAGATCCGAAAAAACCAGCACAAATCTTCCCAAGGGTGGGAAGCGCACAAGTCAATCGTTTCCTTGGTGGATTCGACAAAGACCTCACTGCTAAGGTCTTTAGGACATTTCACGCCACTCTAACAATGAAAAAGGAGCTTGGTCGGGGCAAGGCCAAAAGAACTGATCCGGAATTCATCAAGAAGGAGGCACTGAAACGTGCCAACCTTGAGGTTGCACGGGTGATGAATCACACAAAACAAGCACCGAAAGGATGGGCTAGGTCAGCAGACCGCTATAAGGAACGAATCAGAAAGGCGGAAGAACGTGTCAAGAAAGCTGAATCTCGGCTTGCTGAAAAAAGGAAACGACTGAGGGCGTTCAAGAAGAAAGAGAAAGAGAACCTTGCTAAGCGCCAATCTGCAGTTTCTAAGCAAAAGCAGCTTGTTGAGAAAAACAAGCAGTCGGTTGTTGCTTGGCGTGAGAAGCGAAACAACGCCAAGATGACTTGGGACAATGCTCGTGACAGAAAACGTCGAACAAGAGGAAGCAAGAGGAAGGGCAAGACCACTAAGAAACAGCGCCTTGAAGATGCCCAAGCCAGTATAGACCGGAGTAGACTGCGTCTGGACACGGCGGAGGAGGGCCTCACAAGCTCCCGGGAGCGTTACAACAAGAGCAGGGCAACTCTTGAGAAGAAGCAACTATCTCTTGCAGATTTCAAAGAGAAGTCTTCTGCACGTATGGCTCGTGCTGAGAAGACGGTCAAAATCGAAAAGGACCGAGTGGAAAAGGCCAAGCTAGCGAAGCGCAAGATAGAGGTGGATTACTACCTCGCACGGGACTGTCGCACCTGGAACCTCGGAACATCCCTCAAGTCATACATCCATCCTAGGACAATCTACAAGTGGTGTCAGAAGGTGGAGTATCCTTGGCGAAAGGTTTACCCTGCAACTCTGCAGAGGAAGTTCTCTTGGGTAGAGGAGGGCTAATGCCTAATCTACAATCTGAGTGATTTCAAGGGATCCTCCGCAAGCTTGTCCTGAAGAATATACGTCTTGATTCTTCTCTCGATTTCATCCCTAGTTTCTCTGAATTTCAAGAGAATCTCATCATAGGTCCCCTCAAAGGATGCAGGATCTTCTAGTGACCAATGATCTATTGTTCTAGCTCCAGGAAAAGCTGGGCACTCCTGTTTTGCATTATCACAGACTGTCACTGCAAGATGAAACTCCTGTCCTGCAAAGTAATCAATAGTCTTCGTAAAAAGGCCCTCTGTGCTAGCCCCCCTCTCTCTCAAGACCTCTAGGGCAAAGGGGTTCACTTCAGATGCCGGATGTGTACCAGCACTGTAGGCTTCAAATCCATCTCCGCCCAGTAGTCTTAGTAAAGCCTCGGACATCTGGCTGCGTGCTGAATTACCAGTACACAGGAATAGAACTCTTTTCACTGACTCTTTGCTCCTCGCGGTTCCAGCTACATTCTTCATTTAAGTTGGATGCATAAGAAACATAGTCATCTAGGCAGATTGAAAGCGACCTGCACTGATTCAATGGTTTCTCCCAAGACTATTGGGTCAATGTTGCCAAGACCTAGCTTGCTAGATTCCAGTACATGTCGAATCTCACTTGGTTTGAGGCCCATGATCCGAGCCATTGTGGCATCGACTGAAGCAGGCTTGCGCCCCATGATGAAGGCATCAAGTCGCTTCGTTCTAGGTCCATTCCATCCCTCCACAGCAACTCTTGCATCAACAATGCATAGGTCCGGTTGCAGGAGATTATTCAGATCTATCACCACATCATCAATATTGGGATGATAGAAGGATTGGTCCTTCCTGGGAAGCACTCCGAACTGGTTCTTCAAAGCTCCAGTGATGGTAGTAAGATAATGTGTCTTAGCTGCAGCGACAGTGACAAAGCAGTGGGGATCGACTAGCAGTTCTGGCAGCTCAGGCCTATTGAAGTATCTCCCTTTGAAGTCTGCTTTGACAAGAGGAGATTTGCTGAGATTGACCAGAAACACATCGAAGCCTTCTTTCTTCATTTTCCTCTCTAAGTCCGCATATCCGAACTTCTCAAAGGCCTCTTCAGCGTACTTACTCTGACTGTCTGATTCGACTATTTTGATGGCCAATCCTTGATCTTGCTCAAGGATTAGTCTAGCAATCGCCTCGATGACTTTCACGTCTGTGACTGACGAGCCAGTACCATCAGAAATCGTGCAGATGTTAGGCTTAATGAGTACAGGTGATTTCAGATTCGAAAACCCACCAATAAGGTTCAAGCCCGCGGTGAGTGTGCTCTTGAGGCTATCCTCGAATTTCAGAAGCGCTACGGATGTCATCATTGAATTCTCTCGACTCGTCAAAATCAAAATCCATCTTAAGAGTTGAGTCTTACATAAGGCAACCGTCAAAGAGAAGCTCTTTGACTAGCTCAATTGAGAGAAGGTCCTGAATGGAATCGCTTTTCAACACCTATAATATCGCAGAATTGGTCAAATTTGACAGAAGAGTGGAAATACAAAGGACCAATCTTCGATGCACATACGCATATCGGTCACTCAGATGATCTAATTCAGATGGTGAAGATCGAAGAAGAGTTTAACGTCGCATCTCAGGTTGCTATTGTTCATGGAGAGAGTGACCTAAAACCAATAAAGAAGCGGTTTCCGAACAGGTTCGTTTTTGCAAAGTATCTATCTCTTAGTGACGTTGCGAATTTTGAGGTTGATAAAGTCATAGCGGTCATTGAGAGAATCAAGTCGGAGGGCTACGGACTTGCAAAGATGTGGTTCGGTCCTCGTTGGAAGGACTACTACCAGGAAGTGCCCAATGACTTCAGAATTGATGATCTCCGTCTAGATCCAATCTTTCAGGCCCTTGAGGATCATGATGTCCCTCTTCTGCTTCACGTTGCCGATCCCGATACATACTACGACTTGCACTATCAAGATAAGAAGAAGTACGGCACCAAGGCGGACAGTCTTGCACAACTTGAGAATGTTATAGAACGTCATTCACGCCTTGTCTTCCAGCTCCCCCACTTTGGCTCACAGCCAGAGATACATCGCCTCCCAAACCTTACCAAATGGCTGGACAGATTTCCAAATGTATTCCTTGATACTGCATCCTCACGATGGATGGCAAGAGAGCTGAGCAAGGATGTCGATATAGCTCGCGACTTCTTGCTGAAGTATTCTGACAGAATCATGTTTGGCACGGATCTGTCAACCAACAGAGGAGGTCAGGACTATTTTGCAGGTAGATATCTTGCCCAGCGGCTGCTATGGGAAACCAGTGTCAGAGAAAGACCCCTCCCATTCGATGATGCAGACACAAAAAACACTGGTGGGACTTTCATCAATGGCCTTGATTTGCCTGTATCAGTTCTTAGCAAACTCTATTGGGAGAACGCCGTCAGGATTCACGGGGGTCCGGATTGACCACAATCTCGCATACACTCACTCACTTGGCGAGTAAATTACCTCGGCAATCTTCTCCATTGGAATTATCACTCTGACTTCATCTCTACCAAACTGGGCCTTCTCATCCTGCGTAGCCACTCTGCCAATTTCTATGTAGTTCCTTGTGACAAGTCTTATTGTGCCCTTGACAACTTTATGATGTGCTCTATCAGTTATCGCATCCACTACCAGTTGTACTAGAGCTTTGGCATTCATCAGATCTTGGAACTTGTTCATCATTGTTGGTCATCCCTACTTGTCCCATTGCAATTCATCCGAGATATAGTTTAGCTTGCGTCATCATATTAGTCAAATAATCTGCGAGGGAATAGTGCATTCGCCAGGATTCGAACCCGGACCGCTGGGGTCTTATTAACCATAAATTTAGAGATTAACAAGCGGACTCTGAAAAGTCAAAGGTTAGGAATGTCCAAGAGTATTTAGAATCAAATTCTGATGTTCGTTAGCTAAGAATCGATTCTATGTAGTACAGGAGCAGCTGATTCACAAAGAATGTTAGCAGAATAAGCAACAAAGAGCTGATTGCCTTAGCTGCTATCCAGAGAGTGGAGGGCCAGGTCTTCATTTTTTCAACTTGTTCAAAGAGCATCGTGAGTTGAAGGCTTACAAGTGTGAGCTGCTGAGATGGAATGTCAGACTTTGTAGAGGGAGCAGAGAGCATGCCCCGTATGTTGGAAAGAGCATCATTCACTTCTCTACTGACTTGGGACAGGTGCTTCTTTTTCTGTTCCTCCAAGATGCTGTGAATGTGATATTGAGGGACCAAAAAGAATACGGAAATTGTCATAATTGCCAACACTAAGCCTGCTGTGGGAATTAGAGCCAATAAGGGGCTACTTGAGCTTAGATTGTGCACAAGGTAGGCGAGCAGGGGAATCAACAGTACTAGCAATAGTGAAAACATGAATACGCCTCTCAAGAGCACTTCGGAGAATGAAACTAGTCCTCCTGCACGATCAGGTGAAATTGGCTCCACCGTAATCTCCAGCTTTCGTCCGATGTCTTTTGAAACTGACATTACTACCACGCCTAGCCAGATAGCTACTCCGAACAATGGAAGCATAATGAGGCTGAACTCGATTATGGACAGGTAGAGCCAAACAGGTGACAGCGGATTAACTGGGAATAGAGCATTAGGCATTGTCGGCATTACAAAGAGAAAGATTGAAGCTATTGATAGAGCGATAAACGGAAGACCCAGCAGGTAGCCCCGTGCGCTACTCATCTTGCTGGTCAAATCATCGAGATATCTCTCGAAATCATCATCATCGATTAGGAAGACATATCGAATCTCTCTGAGCCTTCTCTCCAATGTCTTGTAGTAACTGAAAAGGAAGAAGAGTCCGACAGATATCAATAAGGAGAAATCTAATTGCACCAGATGCATGAATGAGAAGAAGACCTGTGTTATCTGGCCGGTCAATAGAGTAAGAAGAAAGAACCCAGCATAGGTCAGTATACCAACGAGGACTATCGTATAGGTGAATTTCATTGGCACCCTAGAAAGCACAGCTACTACAGGGTGTGTCTTAGAACCGGGTCCAGTAGTACCCTTTTGCATCCGACTCAACTCGCCAAAAGAGCACTAGATGCCAACTTCCTTTTCAATCTTGCATAGGACCGCTCTAGCAATCACAATTTGCCCCTATTGTATGGTTAACGAATCAGGTAGAGCAGGAAGCGGTGACCTTGCCGGGATTCGAGAGCTACAAGGAGTTCGCTTTCAGTCACCGTCAATCTCTAATCTTGGAGCTATGACCAGTTGCTCTTTTCCCCGGATGGAAAACTACACCTATGACCAGGTTGGATAGTAGGTACGTAAGTAGTACATAGGGCCAAATGTAGCCCGCAAAGATGTTCCATCCAATGAGGATTTCATCTACAGATCGCCCAACCAATAGACTGCCACCCCATTCGAACAATAGCTCCAGTCCTAGCCAGAGCAACCCTACATGAACAAGGTCTATCGTTTCGTATTCCTTGACATATCGAAGTAGCAGATAAGCGAGAATAACGATAACCACAATTCTGGTTGACATCCCTAGCTGGTGTGCTACCAATCCACCCCAGGTTGGTTCATAGACGAGATTCATGAGAACAAAGAAATTGAATATGGAGAATAGCGTTTCAATCAGCCACACACGAGCAGCCATATGGAGAAGATGCCTATTCATGCCAAGCATCTCACTCTCTCAGGATTTACGTGTTGTCCTGCATAGGACGGTGAAGAAGAAGTGGTGCGCTCGCCGGGATTCGAACCCGGAATGAAAGCTCCAGATTCTACCCTGCTATTTCCGCCGTCGTTGACAATATGCCTCAAGAATCTCGTCATTTCCTTGGGGATCAGAGCCCTTGAAGTCCTTTACAGATTGACTTGCTTCATCAAATCTTGAAATCCAGAATTTGACCGGCTGCGGTTATCTAATGTGGAGGCTCAAGGGCTTTGAAAACAGACTCTTCCGTATCCACACTAAAAGCAGTGGAGGCTATGAGGATGCCTTCTTCTTGAAGCGTTTCCAAGTCGAACCCGATGAAAGCGAGACGTTTCAGATACTCAAGAGTAGCAATCATACTATCAATATATTCCTCTATCGATGTTACATCGGAAGTTGCTGGCAGGAAGGGCAGAGAGACCTCAATATCAACATCAAGGCTCTCTGTCCTGTACTCATATCTTGTCAGGATGATGCGTATTGCACCGGTTTTGAGAAGAATCTCTGAAACCTGATGCATCCGATTGGGAGTGATGGTGAAGAGGTCGGCTGAAGCGAATTGCCGAAACCTCTCCATCATCTCAGTTGAATTCATCTTGTGATCTCTCCAGACTACAGCTCAGCTCTATCAAACACAAAGAGAGCTTGATGTCCTCATCGACTACATTGATACTATTTTATCACGGTTGAATCTCTTGACTGCTAGGGTCCATGTGACAATTGCCAATACGGATGCGAATAGTAATGTGACAATGTTAGACAACCATACAAGGTTGATGTCCACACTTCCTCCAGGATTCATTGACAACATGGGTAGAATCAGGGGAATCAGAAAGACCATAACGACTACTCCAGAGGACTGATAGGCCTCATAGACACGCTTGACCTTCCCACTGATGAGAACCATCACTGATACCACTGCCGCAATTAGAATGGGACCTGCCACTAGAAGTAGAAACAGACTAGGAACTCCTGGAAAGAGTATTACCTCAGCTCCCACAGACGTGAGTATGATATTCGTGGCTATCTCTGTGACAAAGACCGATCCAAGTAGTAGAGCAATGGTCGGGATGAATGAGCTCAACACTTTACCAATCAGGAGTTCACGATCTGTCAGGGGTGTGCATAGGAGCGGCTCAAGAGTGTTCTGTTCTTTTTCACCTACAAGGGCATTAGCAGAGATCATAGACGCTGGAACGATGGCCATAATTCCAATCACAGGTGACATCATTGGATCCAGCATTGTTATGATAGTCGCTGCAACTGCAGGCGTTGAAAATGCAACCAGTAGGACAAGTCCAATTAGCATGATAGGTGCCATTGCGCCCATCACAAGTAGACCATACTTGACCATCTTCACTTTCATTGCCATTCGTAAGTCAGTTCTGGCAACGAGCATCGAATTCCTTAGAACCATTATGTGACACCTCCCTTTATGACATCAAGGTATAGGTCTTCCAATGTCGCCTCTTGTTCCGCAAATTCGATTATTTGTACACCCTCTGACAGCAATGATTGCATCAGAGTTGAATTATTGCCTACTGGGTCCTCGATAGTGACCCGGATAGAATCCACCTCTTCCTCAGCAGACGTAACGAATTTCATAGACTTGGCAATAGACAGAGCCTTTTCCAAGTCATCATTGACGCGAATCGTGAAATTCTGGCTAGCCTGCAATTTAGATTGAAGCTCCTTGGTCTTGCCACTGAGCAAGATTCGGCCCTCATCGATGATGGCAATCCTGTCGCACATTCTCTGGATTTCAGCTAGATTGTGTGAGTTTATGAAAAAGGTCTGTCTATATTTAGCAGCAAGATTAATGATGAGTTCTCGAACCTTTTTGGCGGCAATTGGGTCTAGGGCAGATGTTGGCTCATCCATCAATACCACTCTTGGTCGGTGGAGTAACGCACGACATAGAGCTAGACGTTGACGGTTGCCTGTGCTCAACTCTCCAGCAGGATCATCCTTTCGTTCCCAGAGACCCATGAAATTCAGCAGCTCCTCTATCCTTTCTGGTATCTCACCCTCAGGAATTCTATAGAGCCTACCGAAGTACTCCAAATTCTCATAGGTGGATATTGTAGGATAGAGAGTATGATTGCTCTCTTCTGGCATAACACCAGTTATCTCTCGAACACTTACTGGTGAATCGATGATATCAAAGCCCCCAACGGACGCTGTACCTTCACTGGGTCTGAGTAGAGTACAGAGAAGCCGAACTGTTGTGGACTTGCCTGCTCCATTTGGTCCCAGTAGCCCATAGATTGAGCCTTCAGGGACATTCAACTCAATATGATCGACAGCTGTCAAGTCGTCGAATTTCTTTGTTAAATCTCTAATAATCACTTCATCCAATTTTATACCTCCTAAACCAGCGTTTTCTGGTTTCTATTGTGAGGTCATGACCAAGAATTGGTCCAGCAAAGATTTCAGGTACTGAATTATTCGATACCTGGGAATCAAACCCCTTCACTGCATAGAAGTCTCCAAAGGCCTTACTTTGCCCGTGAATCTCAGTTGCAGTGTGGCTTTCACTTTCCTTCGCTTTTTCCTGCAATTCTGTCATGATGATTCACAGGGCTATCATATGCAAGAACAGGATATCTAGCTGTGTTAGAAATGAAGTTGAAAAAAACATCAGAAGAGGCTCCAAGAGCGTCATTTTGTAAAGAACATGTCTTACAAAGTGGCTGAATTGAGTCCAACTAGACTCCAGCCGCCTGAACGGCTTCCTCAAGACTGAGTCTCTTGATGCTCTTGTAGTTATATGGGCGTCTGTAAATGAAGGCGTCAGAATATAATATACCAGGGTGCGACCTAATCTCGTTTGTAATAATGTCGATATTATTCAGGTTGTCAACAGTCGCAACACCAATCAGAATCGGGTCACTTGCAGATACAAGAATATCCCAGAGTTCATCCTCATAGTTTTTCAACAGCATATCTCTGATCTCCTTCCTTGACGCTTGCTTTGAGTCCCATTTCAATTTCAGAAGAAAGGTAACCCTTTCACCCACGTTGAGACACCATCTGAGTGAGAACCTAATTGCTTCACTCTCTTTTAGTTCTCGCAGTGTCCTTCTAACAAGCCGCACTGTCAGACCAGTTTCTCTCGAGATGTCACTAATCAACATCCTGGCATCCTTAAGGAGTGCTTTGAGAACCCTTAGCTGAAGATTCGTTAGGATTGTCTTCCTACCTTGCTGCATGACTTCAAGTAGAGTATGCATTTCAGTGAAACTGACATATGGATTGCTCTTGAAGGCTTCAGCAAGAGTCGCCAGCTCGAGTGAACTCGTATACTCAGCAAATACCAGATAGTCCCCTCCATAGAGAGGGACAATCTGCATGACGCCTCTGTTTTTTCCAATCTCTGAAATGAACTGCTCTCTGTCCTCTGTGCCATCTGTTTTAAGCCACAGCATCATGACCTCTGAGCCAATCATGGCTGATGAAAACTCGACAATGAAGTCTGTTATGACTCCAGCAGCAACCATTTCATCGACTCTACTCTTGATAGCAGTGGCGGACATTCCTAGAGATTTAGCAATCTCCCGATAGGGAGTTCTGCAATCATGAACTAGAATGCCAAGAATCTTCTTGTCAATATAATCTAGTTGGGGCATCAAAAGAAATCGCTGCAATCTGCTTCATGAAGGTTTTGATTGGCAATTTATCTACCCAGCCTGAACGTACAAGAACGTTCCATCCAATAACGCTACTAAAATCGAAACCATAATCCTGCAGTAG
The DNA here is from genome assembly GCA_048939765.1 of Promethearchaeota archaeon. Classification (GTDB taxonomy): domain Archaea; phylum Asgardarchaeota; class Thorarchaeia; order Thorarchaeales; family Thorarchaeaceae; genus SMTZ1-83. The sequence goes on along the minus strand of JBHLPF010000032.1, from coordinate 1,722 downwards.
TTTCAGCTGTCAGTATTGCTCTAGATGACGAAGAAGAAATGGTGCGCTCGCCGGGATTTGAACCCGGTTCATAGGCTTGTAACGGCTGTATCAAGTTCCGCTCACGATAATCTATATGCTACTAATCCAATGCTATCACTGGAAGAATAGGCGTTGCGTAGGATTCGGAATTGGATACGACATGAAAGAGCATTTGGACTCTTGACCAAATCCATTGAGTTTGAACAGAAAGGAGATCACAGAGCAGCTGAGGACACCTATATAGAATTGACATCTACTTATCCGGAATTCGAGGCGGGTTTGACTTCCTACGCAATATTCCTTTACAATCATGGTGAAAGAGAGGCTGCCAAGACAATGCTAAGAGAGGCTGCTCGGACTCATGAAGCGAGTCCCAACGCCCTGAGGCAGCTAGGTTTCTTCTTGATGTCAGAAGGCCTCAAGATTGAGGCAATAGAATGCTTTCGCGAAGCAGTTTCTAGAAAGCCTGACGACACCTCGTCATGGAACCACATTGCTGAGCTATCTGCTGAGCTGGGTCTTGAAGTATCAGCAGAGGAAGCCTATGAAGAAGGCGTGAGAACCCATCCAGATGATTCATTTCAGTGGGAGAAGTTGGCCGATTTTCAACAACGCGACCAGAAATACGAAGAAGCTATCCATAGTTATCAGAAAGCCCTTCAATTCAACAGCGGGAGCTATGTGGTGTGGGTCAAACTAGGAGTTGTCTTGCTCAAGCAAGGCATGTTAGATGAGGCTCTTGAAGCATATGAGAATGCAATAAGGATTGAGCCACTTACTGACTTTGCAATCGATAGACTTGGGGCAAAACTTGAAGAGATTGGGTTAATAGATCTCTCGACTAAACGAGCAGAACTGAGTCAAATTAACCCTAGAGCCAGACAGTTGTTCACTATCTCTTTGAGTGGCTTGGGAAGCATGCCCCAGGCTGAAGCTAAGTACAGGAAACTGGCTGAAGAGTCCCCTGAATATGCTGGCTTCCCCCACACATTGGGTAAATGCTTGCTCGCTCAAAGCAAATACGAAGAAGCGGAAAGTGCACTAAGATCGGCTATTGGAATTGACCCGTCACTCACAGCTGCCTGGTGTGACCTTGGAATTGCCCTGCTAAAGCAGAACCGCATCAAGGAAGCACGGGAAGCATTGAAGCAGGCAGTTGAAACTGATCCTCAGGATAATAGATCAGCCCGGCTTTTTGAGAGTCTGGTAAAATAGAAACCACAATTAGGGGAATAGTGCGCTCGCCGGGAATCGACTATGAATTCATTTAGCCTATCTATTCTATGTCAAAGCCGTATCCTAGTATGTAGAAGCCAATTCCCGCTGCTATTAGTGTCAATACGAGTCCTATAAGGATGTCTCCACTACTGAGTGCCAAATTCATTAGCTCGAAGAACGAGAACATTATGAAGACTCCCGCTACTGCCCAAACTATTGCTCTTTTGTGGCTCATCAGCTTCACCAAGATTTTGTGCTTGACTCCTAGTAGTTGTTGATAAGGGCTTCCTAAGACTTGCCTTTAGAAGAATTGAGTCATAGGGCTGAAGAAGAAGTGGTGCGCTCGCCGGGATTCGAACCCGGGCCGGATCCGTTCTACGGTTCCGAGGGATAAACCCCCGCGCATTGGCAGGGATCCATCATAGCCCCTAGACAACGAGCGCATTGCTGAGCCGACGACTCCGAGGAGCGAATTTAAAGGAT
>JBHLPF010000031.1:8305-43407 GCA_048939765.1 Promethearchaeota archaeon | reverse complement strand
CCTCTCAGACCCAGGTTCGAGTCCTGGCGGGGCTACCATCTATTTCTCTTTCACGCTGATCTCCGGAGATGCATCCATCTGGTGGACTCTGAACAGTCTCTTTACTTGGGTTAGAACTAGCCTCTCACCATTGACAAGCACTTGAATCTCGACATGATCCTGAAGGCCTGAGGTCGATATCTTCTTCTCGAGAACTGCTTGGACTTGAAAGACCCCGGCTGGATTGTCCATGGCTACGGTCACCCTGAGCGGCTTTTCTCCCTTATCTAGGATTATGTCCCGGATGGCCATGGCGCTGACAGAGTGAATGTCAACTTTTCCTTTCTGAAAAGGTATGATTGTACGACCTCTTGTCAGGTCGCAGCCATCGCCAATCTTAGTGACTCCAGCCTCAAATGTCAAACACTGTGTGTCATCATCATGTGCGTAAATTCCATGCGCAATGAAGCTCAGAATATCAGTTGCTTTGGCGGGGTCGTCGTATATCTCGACCAGTTTGGATTCAAGGACAGGGATGGCCAACGACAGTGATGCTTGAGGATGCTCAGTTCTATGTACAACCATTCCTATATCATGGAGATAGGTGGAGGCCAGTACAACAAGACGGGCATCATCCGTGTCGCCAATCTCCTCTGCTACAATGTTGGGCTGGAATGTTTCGTCCAAGATGTCAAAGGCCTTTAGTGCATTCCAAGTGGCTACTTCAGCATGAACATGTCCGTGGTCTGTGTATCCCAGTCTAGAAACGGCCATTCTATTTGCAGTCTTAAGGTATGATTGGACTTTGGGAGAGCCTACAAGATATTGATACATCTGCAGGGCCTTTGTATTCGGAGCCAAGAGCTCGCGGACGCTAACTTCATCGCGATTGAGGAATTCTTTCATTTTAAGCCCTCGAGGGGAAAATCCACTTGTTGGTTCCTATGATAAGACTTGCGAAAGCTGACTAACCACTGTTAAAGGTCGCCGGCTTCCTCTTGGATGGTCAAAAGAGTACGGTCAATCGCACTTGTCGCTTTCTGAATCGTCTTGAGATAGTCTTGACGGGACTTTTCGAAGGCAACTCGACTGATTCGCTGCTTCTTCTTCCGAAGCAGAAGCTGACGAAGTCCTGCTTTCGCACCTTCAATCCGCTCGTTATAAAGCTCCAACTGAGATACCATATCACGGTATCTGGCACCATAAGCCGATAGTTCCTCTTTTACCTTAGGAAGATCGGAGTCAATCGTATCGAGCTGCGACTTGATATCTCGCTCACGAATCATGAACTCCCTCTTCTTCACCTTGCCTCGCCTTCTTGCAGCTTCCAATTTCTCAAGGTCCATATTGAGGGCGGTCTTCCTTGAGTAGAGGTTTGCGAATTCGCGAAGTAGTTCTGGTGGGGCTCCGGTCTGGCGCTGCTCCTCGACTACATGGTCTTCCTTATCAAACTCACCTCCCTCAATATCTAGGCGCACGCCTCTATAGGAAACATATGCAAGAGCTAGAAGACCTACAATTGTAGTGAGGGCGAGGGGCCTTGCGGCGATGAGGGGGGATACCTGATACAGGAGCAGTATTTCTATTGGATTGTAGTTGGATGTGTTGTACATATTATATATCAGAGTTGTGTCAAATACACCATGCAATAGCCTGTATTCTCCAGAAACACTCAGGGTATTTACAGAATAGGGCAGAACTAAATCAACACGGTGGTGCTGGATCAAGATATCGTCAAGTGCTCCAAATGGAATATCGAGAAGATTGCCGCCTACTGCCAGTTCTTCGTACTTGCTGATTTGAACTATGTATTCTATGTTGAATTCATAGGAATAGCCGGGCAGGAACTGCTGTGGCCCAAACCTATCTTCCAAGAGGGTGATGCCTATCTGCCTGGAAACATTCCAATCGCCTTCTATCGTAAGTCTTGATTGAACCAATAAACCAACGTGGTCATAGACCTTGATATTTGTTGTATAGGCAGGTACTGTAAATGTAAGCCGACTTTCTGGTGATAGTCCAATGTTGTCAACATGAATTGTTTCCTTGTATGAGAGCCATTCCCAAGGGTCTACCACGACAACTGTTGTACGATCAGCTACAATGTGCGGCGTGTAGGATGTGAACCCATTGGTAAACTCCTCAATTGTGAGAGGAGCTAGATTCGATGCAGTGAAGTCCGGAGATGGATAATTGGCAGACTGCGAATCACCTGTCCGATATGACATTGCGAGAGATGCATGTCTGATGACGTAAGGCATCACTGGAAACTTGAGGAAGGTGAATTCATACTCCTTGCTCGTGCTGTCAGTCATTGTGTAGAGAGAATGTATCTGCATCGTCACGCTAAGTATGTAGGACTGCTCATAGTTGACTGACTGAGCGAAATGAATGCGCCAACGTAGCATTCCATGCAGGTCTTGAAGGCGAACTACCTCTAGTTCAATGCCGCCTTGATCCTTTGCAGACACTGAAAGCAGGTGTGATTCCCACCCCATTGGAAGATACATCTCTATTGCAGATATCACAGAAGAGCCGTTGTTGGTGACAGTGAACTTGTCCGTAACTCTGGTTCGCATGTATGACTCTGTGCCTATAGTTCTATCCACATCAAGGCGCATTCCAAGCAGAGGAATGAATGGACGGTCCAAATTGAAGTCAACAGAAGCAGTGCCTGTCGCATTTGATGGATCTGTAGCATTGAACCAGATAGTATGAGGGCCCTCCTCGTAGTCGGTCAGATCCAAACGAGCTTCCCAGAACGTAGTTTCTTGATTGAATGCCATATCATTCCATGATTCTTCATCATCCAATCGATATTGGACATTCTCTACCCGAGTGTTATCAGTGGCGTTGACCTCAATAGCTGCAATCCATGACAGAGTCGCTCCAGAGAAAGGACTCTCTATGATAAGGGTGGGACCTGCATTCGGAACCAGCTGCAATCTTGGAGTTGCAGACCAGTGGGTGCGTAGAGTAGGAAGGTCAGCAGTGTTTTCTGTATTGCTGAACATAAAGAGGAACGGATACATGAAATCGGTGCTATTGAGGAGTGGGATGTCATCCGAATCTGTTGTATTCATGGCAATGACGTATTCCACTTGAGTAGTAGCGCCATCATCTGATGCATTAGCGGAGAGTATTCTATCCTGATTAACATCGGCAATATGCTGGAGGGTGCTCACACCGTGTTCATCGCTGTATACGATCTGACTTTTATCAGCAGGATTCACTCTCCTTGTTGTTCCTGCTCTAGTTATTCTCGTAAGAGTTATTTCATATTCAAGGTCAAGTCCATAGAGGTTGTGAGTCGGATCAGTATAGGCCTCAGTCGCAGGAATTATGAAGTGACGCACCTCACCGATTCTCATTCCGAAGATTGATTCTCGATACATTGCAAGCGAGGGAAGATTAGCTAGCTCGTCTGTTGATTCGTCATCTGGAAAATCGTTTTCCTGCAGTATTGTACCGTTGGGAAGAGTCAAGATATAGTGAACTGTCACAGAGTCGGTGCCAATTGCCCTCCAGAATTCATCTGATGGAGTGCCTGGCGCATAACCAATGATTAGATCGCTGTTGTTCAGCCCAGCTGTGGTGAAGCCATCTGTATAGTTCTGCCAGCCCACACCAATCCAGCCAGAAGTCGGAGCCTCTAATCCGAGATAGAGATTCGTACCGTTATGTTCCAGATACGCCGTTATACCAGTCACAGGATCTGTGTAGTTAGACGCATATTCCCAAGGGTCAATAATCCCGTCAGCAGCTCCATAGTGTCGGTCCGCAAATGCAACTGATACAAGGTTCGAGGACTCGGCCACTGAGCTTAGCTGCGTTGCATCATGAGCCATATTGTTAGAGTCCCATGTTCCTGTTGAGGGAACCAAAGCGAGGACGCCACTTGTTAAAAATAGCGCCATTATCGCGATTGTCCCTATCCGTCTATGCAGCAGGCTCAATCCAAATCACCGTGATTCAATAGGGTTCGCGGTATACTGTCTACTAGATAGGCCGCGAACGATGCGCTCGAACCTCTGGACTCGTTAAATAGGTTTCGTCATGCGAATCGTTGTACCACTGCATTCTTCTATCCGAAAGTGTAAAAAAGGGGCGTAGTTGTGCCCGGCAAAGGAGAAAGCCCAATTGCTGACCGTCCTCATAGGTATCATTCTTGCATTCTTGATAGTACTCTTTACTATGCCTAGCATAATCCAGATCCTAAAAGAAAAGGGCATAGTAGGAGTGGATGTCCATAAATCCAACAAGCCAGAGGTGCCGAAAGGTGGCGGGTTTGTAGTTCTATTTGCGATCGTGGCATCTTTGCTAATCGTGATTGGAATAACAACCTTTCAGGGTCAAGAAGTCGATACAGGACTCTTAGCTGCACTGGTTTCAATCCTCCTTGCAGGCATGATTGGGTTATTGGATGATAATCTTGACTTCAAGAATAGGACCAAGGTAGCACTCCCAATGCTTGCATCCATCCCGATGATGGCCATGCAAGTAGGTACCACCACAATGTCAATTCCATTAATTGGGACTGTTGACCTTGGCGTGCTCTATCCCCTCGTGATAATTCCTCTGATGATGACATTCATCATCGATTCCACCAATATGTATGGAGGAATGAATGGCCTAGAGGCAGGCCTCTCGTCAATCAACTCTGCAGCTCTTATTCTATATGTGGTGCTCCTATCACTCACTGATGGAATCGAAACCACGCCGGCACTTCTTGACTCAGGAGTAGTTGCTGGAGCACTTCTTGGTGCATCCATTGCATTTCTCATTTTCAACAGATATCCCGCAAGGATACTGCCTGGAGACGTTGGAAGACTTCCAATGGGTGCAGCCATAGCTACGGCACTCATCTTAGGAAACATGGACAGACTGGCCATTTTCCTATATGCACCATTCGGTCTCAATTTTCTCCTATACATCTTTTATAGACTCCATGTACACCGCAGAGGAATCGAGTATGTGAAGTTTGCCAGTCCAAGAGAAGACGGCACTCTCGAAGTCGAGGGCCCATTCACCATGTATTGGTTGCTGCCATACCTTTCAGAGAATGTCACAGAGAAGAGGAACGTTGCTCTGTTGATACTACTGCAGGCAATTATTGCCTTTAGTGCAGTGTTCCTGCTGGCATTCTCTAGAGTGATATCATTGTAGTTTGTCAGGAAGGTACGTGTCGACTACAAAGTCCATTCCATATCTACTGAAGGCTTGTTGCTCAGCTTTTCTTCGCAGCCCTTGAAACTCAGTAATGTGTTTCTGCCAATCTTTTCTTGCATATCTGACATCCCGTGCAAGTTCGTCTAGTCGTTTGAGGTCTGCGCCAGTCATTGGTTCAGATGGAAGTGAGTAGTCCTGGATGTCAGCTGGGGTCACTCCAATCCACTCAGCGGCTGGTATTGTCAGACCTGGGATGTGAGCGGCATTAGCACTGCCACTCTTCACAACTTGAGCTATATGCATCCCCCAGGGATCACCGTCAGTGAATAGAAACACAGGGAGTCCGAAGGCCTCATGCAGTGTTCGCATCAGAGCACGTGTGGACCTTGGAGGTTGGCCCCCAAGTTGTACAAGAATCGCACGGTAGCGTTTCCAGGCCAAGGTTTCAATCAGTCGGGAGAACATACCACCAGACTCAACCGCCAAAATCATCTCTGCATCTGTTTCAAGAGGCTCAGATGTCATCAGGGCCCGTCCTATTGGAAAGCCATCAGGACTCAAGGTCAGGTCAACCTCTTGTCCTTCATATCCAGGGACTGTGTAGCTCATCTTGACTGATCCAAAAATGGCCGAGTGTTCCTCCGGGAAGATACCAAAGACCTCACGCGGTTTACCTGTCAAACACTCAAGGTCCGTAACGATGCGGTCTGATTCCGCTTGGTCACTGAATCTTACTCCAAAGGCTTCACTGGAGTAATATAGGTCCCTCAATGAACTTGTCCGATTACTCTTCAAGAGTTGCTTCGCGAAATATGCCACCCATATGAGTTGAGCAAAACTTCGGATATGTTTCTGATTGCTTGAGTTTCTCATAACTCGAGAGTTTCCAAGCACAAATTGCTCCAATTCTGGATCGAATTCAAGATTATCTGTGCCTCGATTAGGAATATCTATTGTTGGAAATCTCCCGTCGGTTATGGCTTCATTAATCTGCATCCCCATTGCCGTGAGTATGTTGATTGGATTTTGCTCAGACATCAGTGTTTACCTCAAACAGAGATTCGACCATATGTGTTGTAGACGGGGGTGGCTCTGAATCTGCAAGAGCTGAACCATATTTGGCAATTATTCCAAACATCTCTGAGAATTCACGCATCTTTCTTGAGTCTCGTCTGGCTTTATCGCGGCGACCCGTGTGTTTCCTCAGTGCACGTCCAAGCTTTCGAATAAGACTGGTGACCTCAACTTCAATCTCTGCCATATGCGCCAATGACTGCTTTCCAGCTGCTCTGTACGGCACTTTTGTCGAACCAAAATGGATGAAGAGCGCAACGGGTAGAGACATGGAGAGCCCGTAATGCTTCCAATTGATTCGCTTCACAATCTTGGTCATTACGTCTTCGCTCGCATCATAGAGAAGGGGGACTCTATTTGCAAAGCGATAGAGGGTCGGCATATCTACATGTGAAAACTCGCCCCCAAAAGCAATGGTTCCTTCCACGAAGAAGGGATTACCCTGCCACTCCGAAGTCGTCTGTTTCGAATACTGCTTCCATGAGGGATGAAAGAGAGAGTCTATAGAGACCAGGAAGGGGCCCTCACCAATTGGACTGAGGCACCTGCTATCAGGACGCCCAAATCCATCATATCGGCGTAGAGATGAACTCAGACGCGCGATATCGGCACGTGTGAGAGACTCCATCTTGACATCTCTATTAAGACCAATGAATTTCAGAAATCTTATAGCGGTTCTTGGACCCAATTGCTGAAACTCATCGATTAGGAAATCGTGGATTTTCTTGGAAGGGCTCCTTATTATCAATCTCCGCAGCAATTCCAGATCCGTAGATTTGGGGTGCGGCTTGGAGGGCATAGGATTTTCCGGAATGCCCTGGATCCAACCGCCTACTCTAGTCATTTCGTTGCTGTTGAAGGCCAACTCGATAACAGCATGAGGAGAAGCAATAGTGGTCAGTCTAGCGTATTCAACGACCCTTTCCGAAGACCGCTTCAAATCACCTCGGAGCGTGAGAGTCACAGTTGTACCATCTGTGGGTCTGACCTCTTCCCGTACACTCTCAATGATCGGCAAGTTCTCTTCGATGTCAATCAGGAGGCTATAGACCTTTCCCGGTCCCGAGCAGTTTTGAGTGTGAACAACGACTGGTGAATCTGTAGTGATTTGGCCGTACAGGATGGCCATCGTCACTCCAAGTCCAAAAGTACCTCTCTTTTGCCTGAGGTCATATTTGCTGCCATATAGAACTCTACCAAATGATTCAGGTACGTTCTGATAGGGAAGCCCTGGTCCGTTATCAGCAACACTGATATACAATATATCAGAAGACTGAGCAGCTATATCGACTCTTACGTGTGGAATGCGCTGTGCATCTTCGCAGGCATCCAAGCTGTTTTCAACGAGCTCTCGCACAGCAGAATAGACAGCCTGCGTTGAGTTCCCAAATCCTGCCATTTGGCGATTCCTGTAAAAGAACTCGGCAGGCGAGAGACTGCGAAAACCTTCTGCGGATTGATCCATCACGGTCATTGTACAACAGTTGAAAGGGTTCTTGGCATTATTAGCTCGGGTATTACATCGCTTCAGAGATCGGTATCTTCCCAGAGCTCTGCCTCCATTCTGCTCATGTTTCTACGGGCTCTCTCCAGCATCCCGTATACGGCACCATGAGGCGCCCCACCTATGAGCATATCAATGGCTTTCTGGGCATATTGCAGTCCAGGATCATATCCGATGAGCGATACTGTTCTACCATAGATAGAGATTTTTGACTCTGTGATCTGTTCTATTGCTCGTCTGGTTCTGCCGTTCTCTCCTATGATTCTGCCAGCTACTCGCTTCAACTGGTTAGGAGATGAGCCAACTACTTCACGCAATGAGATGACGAGCAGACGGGCATCCTCATCAATGAGGGACAGTGCATTCTTGGGGCTGAATCCACGAGCCATAGCTCGAATTATGTCCTTAGCCTTCCAAGCTAGGACGGGATCCTCTGTGTCCTCACGACCGGTTATCTTTACGATGCCCTCTGAGTGGACTTCAATCCTTGTGTTTGTTAACTTCTCTACTCTCTTTCTCACTCTACCGTTACGACCTACAATGACGCCAACACGCTCAGCTGGCACTCTAACAGTTTCGTGTAAGTGCATCTAGTCTTCACCAGAGGATAGTATCTCTTTTGCAATCTCCTTTGGGTCTTGAGCCTCGACCCCGAGCTTCTGGAAAAAGGTTGTGATGTTGCTAATATCTCTAAGTAGGTAGCGGCTTGCATGGTCGTGATTCTTGAGAACAGCTTGTGACACATCGATTATCACGGGTCCATCCTGCCAGAGGATATTGTACTCGCTTAGGTCTGCATGGACAAGTCCTGCCTCAGTATAGCCAATATGAATCATATCGATGATTTCGTTGAATGTGTCAACTGGAGATTCGATTTCTATATTCTTCATCAGTCTAGCTGGTGTTCCATCATCTAAATCACCAATGAACTCCATAACAAGCACATTGCGTTGAATGTCAATAGGTTTGGGGACACGAACTCCCGCTTCGTGATACCGATTCAGGTTCTTATACTCCTTCAAAGCCCATTGTGGAATCAGAGTTCTGCTTCGACGGCCGACACGTTTGAAACGAGGATCACCCACTATATACTCAAGCATGTAGTCTGTTTCAGCGGTGCTAACACGAAATATCTTCACAGCAACTGGCGTGCCTTCAGGGTCTTCACCGGTGTACACATTGGCTTCTTTTCCAGTACTAATTGTGCCATGAAGCACATTGATTGTACCTCTATTCAGAAGCTTGTATAGAGCCTTCAAGGTAGGAGGGTCAATTACGCCCTCAATTACTTTGAATTCATCTGAGTCCTTCTGTCGTTTCATCTTACGGCGATCGAGCTCAGATAGAATTCGCTCATGCTTCTTGTCTAGGTCTTTCACTTGCTATGACTTCCTGACAGGACCAATTGAACTAAACTCGGTGCTAATCTGGTTGAATTTCAGAAAAAGATTAGCCTAGAACATCTTCAGAAGACCCTTTTTCTGAAGCCAGTCAAGTTCATTGCCTCGGTATCTGTAGACAACATCACACTTCTGGTCGGATTGGAAGTCCCAGGGTACAATTACGACTGTATCACCAACACGCATCCAGACTCTTTTCTTCATTCGACCAGGTATACGTCCGATACGAATCTCCCCATCCTCGCATCGTACCCTGACTCTATCAAAGCCCAACATCTGGATGATGATTCCATACATCTCTCCATCATCGCGTCGTGGAGTTCTAACCCGGACTAGTTCTTCGGTGGGGGGACCTTGTGGTTTGCGTTTACCTCTACGGGACAAAATAATCCTCCGTTCATGGTCCATGCTATAGAGTGCTTAGGACCTGACTCTCAATGCCGAAGGTGGCCATTTAAGCGTAGCTCTTCACACATTCGAGGATTCAGTCATTGGGCGGAATCAGGAATACTCGATTGTCCAATTGGAGCCCAAAAGCAGTATCGCCATTTGAAACATCTACTGTCATGTCTTTCCGATCAATCTCATGTATTTCATAACTCTCAGAGTCCATGATTTGAACTGGTTGATCGTGGAGATTCGACACTACCATGAATTGGCGTTTGTCCGATTCTGGTGCAATAAACTCGATAGTCCTCCACTTTGCACTCTTTGGATTGATTGTGAATCTATTCCCATTCTTGAGATTATAGCAACTGAGACCACCACGACCCATTGCTGTTACTTGACATGGCTTTGAGCCAACCCGTATGAAGTCTCCAAGCGTGAATTTCTGAAGACGAATGAGAATAGTTATCCGATACTTCTTCTTACCGCCTTTGTCTTCGCCAATGAGTTTGTAGTTCTCCTTGCGTTCAGCAAGATACCTTTGCTGAAGACTATCTGCTATTCGTTTGCAGAGGTGCTCAGAGCCAATCTTGAAGTCTAATCCATATTTGTCCCTGTTCATCTCTGTCACGAAGGCCTTAATGTCCTTCCCATACTCCGCCACAGTCAAATCCGTGACGACTGAGATTATTCCATCCTCTTCCTCATCTGTAATTGGTCTCTCATTAGCTCGAACCTGAAGTATAGCTTCATGGTAACCCCCACTCATCATAGCACATGTATCACATGTCGCGTAGCTGAATCGTACCTCGATAGGATAACTCTCAGAATGTGCAGCCAGAAATGGATTTGAAGTTCCTGATGCAATTACCATTATGTCACGTACTGTGTCCAGTGCCTTTTCCTCTGTGTACTCTAGCTGGACACCATCAACATTCCGTTTGACCTCTTGCTGCAAAAGGATCTCTATTTGAAGTTCTATAAGATCGTCAGGATCAGACAACTGTTCACTGATTGTCTTCCATCCACCTGGTACTTTTACAGCCCCGCACCGCTTGCAAGTGAGTAGTTTGAGTGAAGACCTGACCTCAACTAATGGATGTGCTTTTCTGTAGCAGTCAGCACAGAGTCCATCGATCTCGGACTTATTTCCACACTCGTAACAGGGAGCAGTCAAGTTCATCAACCGTGATAGATTACTGATTCCTTAAAACGTGGTGGGATTCACCAGCGTGTTGACACCTTTGTGTCATCGGAAGCCTTTTTTGAATTATGATTAATAACTCCTCATGCCTCGAAGGAAGCAATTCAGAAAGGTCTCCGAAGAGCCCGTAATATCAATCTTTAAGCCTGCTGGCATTCCTGCAAAAGAGCTGGACGAGATTTTCATTACAGTTGATGAATTTGAGGCAGTGAGGCTGGCTGATTACGGGGGAATGAATCAGAGGGAGGCCAGTGATGTGATGCATGTTAGCCAACCCACGTTCAATCGGATTTTGACATCGGCAAGAAAGAAGATTGCAGAGACCATAGTGCGTGGAATTGTGCTTCGAATCGAGGGAGGAGAATATGTCCTGCCCTGTGATATCCGTGTTTTTGAATGTGAAAAATGCGGGAACACAATAGAAGCCCCTCTAGGACAATCTAGACCTAGGATTTGTCCCGAGTGTGGTTCAGACTCCCTATACAGAAAGAAGAGGTCCAAAGAAACCAACGAGTGATCCAAAATGGCTTTACACAAAATAGCTGTACCAGCGATTTCTGAGCAGGGACTTGATAGTCCAATAAGTGCGCATTTCGGTCATAGCCCAATGTTTGTTATCTCCACTGTTGAAGACGGAGAGGTTGTTGAGGTGGAAATCCTGAGGAATGCAGGGCATTCCAGTTGTGCTGAACCGGTGATGGCATTGGCAGACAGAGGGGTCAAGGTACTAATAGTATCAGGAATGGGAGGCCGACCGTATATGGTGACTCAACAAGTAGGAATCTCTGTCAAAAAGGCAGAAGGAGTCACAGTGAGAGAGGTTCTGAATAACTATCTGGGAGGGATCTCAGCAGATATGGGAAGGGACGCGCTCTGCGGCGGGAAGCCAAAGACAGAATGTAGGGGAGAATCACGAAATCACTAAAGGCGAACCCATTGAGCGTGTGGATGTCCCTCTATATAGGCGACCGCTTGTTCATGGACGAAACCTGCCTTCATTGCAGTCTTGACGCTTGTTGAGCCAACCATGTTTGCAATGGTTGCTTTGTTGAGGTGTTCGACACAGACCTTTACATCGACCAATTCGTTTCCATAGAACTCTGGAGAAACCTTGAACTCGACTGCACCCTCCGTCAGTGTCTTTCCGAGAAGCGCTTCGTCACACATAGCAACTACATAATGCCCGTCATGTGTTTCACGTGCACGCATGTAGACGTTAGGCATACGTATTTCTCCTATTAGACCGGTCTCACAGAGGTTCGAGCTCCGCATGCTGAGCAGATTAGATAGTAGGCATTACCCGCTTTGGCCATGCTAGTGTCTGGACGTGTACATACTGGACAGATCACATATGATTCGATATATCTGCCTAAGACGTCATCTATTTGGTCAGGCATAAACTTACCATTGAAGATAGCACTGCTCCCTTCAATATTGCCTGCTGTGGCTAGCTGGCCGGCCACATATTTGAGCACCTCTTTCCCCGGACGGTTCAGAATATTGATTATCTCCTGAAAGTTCTGCCAAAAACTCCTACTGCCCTGAACCATCAATTCCACTTTCGGAACTTGGAATCTCTCTCCAGACCTCTTGAATGCATCCTCAGGGACTTGAGAACGCGCCCGTTCTAGAAGACTCTCGTAGTCGTCCATAATTCAAATCACTCCGGATTCGCTATTAAGCTGTCGCTCTGTACTTCGTTCAGGAGTCAGCCGGACGATAGACACCGACTTTTACTTCTACCAGACTTCCCTGACCTTGAAGATCTAGGACCTTTAACTGAATATCAGTCGGGTCATGGCCCTTCTCCCCAAAGAAATCCACGATAGACGCTATAGGGACACCTTCTTCCTCAGAATTCTCTTCAATGTACTGCATAATTTGCTTGTAGATTTTGCCAGAAATGGGCGTTGCTTTTTTCTCTGGAGGTTTCTCTGCGACTTCGTGTTTCGGAGTGGGAGCAGACTCCTCCAAGAAGTCTTCTGATCCGAAGGGCGTTTCAAGTGCTACCCCACTGCGAGTAAGCATAGCAGCGTATCGCTCTAGCTGATGAACTGTCATGTAATTCGGGTCGTCGAGTTCTCGCACTATTTCTGGAGACACATAGACTTCACCTTGGTACTCTTTTACTTTCCCGATAATGAGTGCTAGAATATTCGCCTGAACCTTCTCGAGAGAGTTTGCTTCGCCACCCCAGGCCTTTACCCTAATCGTTTCAGTTCCGTCATCAATTGTTATGCTTGCATAGCCTTCCTTCGAATAATGATCGACTATTAGACCGACTAGAGCAACTCTTCGCAATTCTACGCCATATGGAGATATGACATGAGAACCATTATCATCTCCAAAGGTTCCGTTCACAATATCGCTCACCGCAGCCCGTACTGCAGTCATTCTCTCTCGACTCAGGGCAATCCACCTGTCCGTGTTTGTTTTGTTCACTCTTCAGTATTTATCGTTCTCTATATGATTAGAACCATCTAAAAGAAGTCTGTTAGTGAACTCTGTTGTGTAGACTCTCTCGTTTCCTTTAGAGCTTCATCCAATCGTTCTAGAGACTTCTCGACACGATTTGAGCTAAAGTCGTGTTCCCCACAGAGGATTCGAACAATCGCGTCACGGTCAGGATCAGCCCATTTTGGTTCCTCGACTTCCATCTTGGGGGGATTCAGAAATATGTCCCTTATCTCTTCATAGGGGCAGTCCAGTTTGATCTCACGTTCCTTCTCGATCTTCTCAAGACTTCCATACTGCTTGACCCATTTCAGTGCAGTCTTGGCGCCCACACCCTCAAGCTTGTCGTTATAGTCAGTTCCAATGAGGATGGCGATGTCAATGAGTTGCTCTCGAGTTATCTCCAGATGCCTGAGATTCGAGTCCAGATCAATGATCTCAGGACTGATTGTCCTATACTTGGAACGTCCAAATCTCCTTCTTCCTGAGATATTCAGATTCCTGATCATCCGAGGACAGTTGTATAGCAGTGAGTCATTGTCCTGACTTGCACTTGCCCATACGATGTTAGCCCTAGTCATCTGCGCAGCCAGAGCCTCACCCTCGGATGGTGCTTGTATCACTGGGATCCCGAGAGCTTCTAGCAGCTCCTTACTCTCCTCAATCATGGGACTGGTCAGTCTGGAGCTGGCTTGTCCGGCTTTCCGTGCGTCCTCTATTCGACCTTCTGCCTTTGCTCGCGCCCACTCCTCTCTTGCTGTCTCGCGAATCTCTTGCCGTCGTTGAACCTCTGCGTCTTTTAGCTTGGGAGCCTCACCATCAAAAACATACACTGGACTGATTCCGTTCTCTAGCAGGTTCAAGTTTCTATAGAAAAGTCCAGAGAGATGACTGGTCACACGACCTTGCCGATCCATGAGGGGTGTCCCATCGGGCTGTCTGATGCTAGCGAGAAAGGCATAGATTGTATTGAAGGCATCAATCGCGATTTTGCGTCCACCCAGCTCTCTCAATGAGATTGGCTCGGCAGTTACTATATCACCCAGTTTGGTACCCATAAGATACTCTCCAGACTTGCTAGCAGGTCTTTATAGTCCCTACAACCATATATGGATTAAGCTCAATCGTGACGAGTTGTGAAGGGTATACGCTTCGACAGGTTTATAAAAACCGCACGGCTGGGCCCATGAAACGCATCCAGCGATAATATCCTCTGGTGATAATTTGTCCAACATGAGAGCTATCAGATGCACTTCGTGTCACCGTTCAATCTCCCCACAGGAGAACAGCGTGAAGTTTCAGTGTCCATCATGCGGTGAATTCATTATCTGGCGGTGCGAGGTCTGTAGACGCTTCTCTGTCAAATATAGCTGCCCCAATTGCGCGTTCGAAGGACCCTAGATAGAAATGGAGTTGATTTGTAGTGGCTAGAGTTGTTATCACATTAAAGGTAATGCCAGAAGACGTAGATGTCAATCTCGAGAATCTATTGGAACGTATCAAGTCTAATATTCCGGATGGGACCGATGTCCGAGCAACTGAGATAGTTCCAGTGGCATTTGGCTTGAAGGCACTAAGGATGAATGTTGCCAGAGAGGAATCAATGGGTGGCCCCGACGATATCGAAGAGGCCATTGGATCTCTTGAGGGAGTGGCTCAGGTCGAAGTCGAAATGGTTTCGCGCATGTAGAGAGATTCGCGCCATCTGTCTAATGCGTTCCGAAATAACGATTAGAACTCAGGGTTTATAACTAGTCTTTCATCGAAATCTTCTGTAAATCAACTTCTCTTTGAGCCTGGTTATATCGGTGTTAAAAAACCCTTTATGGGAACCTGAGAGAGAAGAGTTGAAGGTCGTCGGTAAGCCGTCCTGCTTCTGAGCTATCAGAATCCACAACCAAAAGGATGTTGCCAAGCATTGGTCGAAATAGTACTAAAGGTAACAGAGGCCGAGCATCGGGACATTGGTCGATTCATTGTCAGAATCGATGCCATGTCCATGGAGAAACTAGGCGTAAGAACTGGAGACATTATCCAAATCAAAGGAAAACGTGTGACTGCTGCGATTGCTTGGCCAGCTTATCAAGGAGATAAAGGCCGAGAGATCATCAGAATGGATGGTCGAATAAGACGAAACGCAGGAGTCAGTTTGAGCGAAAAAGTCACAGTTTCACGAGCGAATGAAGAACCCGCACGTAATATCACCCTTGCACCAACATCGGTACCCATTCGTCCAGAGCCTAGATTTGAAGAGTTCGTCAAGCGCAAACTTCTCAATTGCCCTGTCACCACAAATGATACGGTTTTCATTCCAATTCTAGGACGAGCCATCCCCTTCAAAGTCACCGGCGTAAAGCCAGCCGGGACAGTTGTGGTTCAACACTCTACAATGCTCTCAATCGCAGAGAAGCCAACTGGAGATGTGGTTGGAGCCGCACAGGTGACCTACGAGGAGATTGGTGGTCTTGCTGATGCGATTCAGAGAATCCGCGAGATGGTCGAGCTACCAATGCGACATCCGGAGATTTTCAAGCGTCTCGGTATTGATCCACCGCGCGGTCTGATTCTGCATGGTCCACCTGGGACAGGAAAGACCTTGCTCGCCAAGGCTGTAGCGGGAGAGTCGGAAGCCAATTTCGTACACATAAATGGGCCAGAAATCATGTCTAAGTTCTACGGAGAGTCAGAACAGAAACTGAGGAAAATCTTCGAGGAAGCAGAGGAGAATGCTCCAAGTATCATATTCATAGATGAGTTAGATGCTATTGCCCCCAAACGAGAAGACGTGCAAGGCGAGGTTGAGAGACGCGTTGTGGCTCAGCTACTGGCAACCATGGATGGTCTGAAGGCGCGAGGCCAAGTGGTCGTGATAGGAGCCACCAACAGAGTGAATGCGCTTGATCCTGCATTACGACGACCGGGACGATTTGATAGAGAGATAGAGATTGGGGTGCCCGACGAGACTGGGCGTTTGGAAGTGCTTCATATCCACTCACGAGGAATGCCTCTTACTGCTGAGGGGGACAATCGGGTGGACCTTCAGGTCCTGGCCCACATTACACATGGTTTTGTGGGGGCAGACCTGAACGCGCTCTGTAGAGAAGCAGCGATGAAGGCACTTAGAAGATACCTTCCGCAGTTCAATCTGGAGGATGAGGAGATTCCTCAAGAGGTCCTTGACCAACTCGAAGTCAATAGTGAGGACTTTCTAGATGCGCTCAGAGAGATACAGCCGTCTGCAGTGAGAGAGGTATTCATTGAGGTTCCAAATGTCAGATGGTCAGATGTTGGCGGTCTTGAGGAGGTCAAGGAGAAGCTCAAAGAGGTCGTTGAATGGCCACTGAAAACGCCAGAAGCATTCAAGAAGTTTGGAATCGAGCCGCCAAAAGGCGTGTTGATTTTTGGACCCCCTGGATGCGGAAAGACGCTCTTGGCTAAAGCCGTTGCTACTGAGAGTGAGGCGAACTTCATTAGCGTTAAGGGACCCGAATTGTTGTCGAAATGGGTTGGCGAGAGTGAGAAGGCAGTAAGAGAAGTGTTCCGCAAAGCTCGAACTGCGGCACCGGCGATAATATTCTTTGACGAACTTGACTCAATTGCTCCCTCAAGAGGCAGAATCTCTGGAGACAGCAATGTGACTGAAAGAATGGTGAGTCAACTCCTCACGGAGATGGACGGCTTGGAATCAATGAAGGATCTCGTGGTCGTTGCTGCAACCAACCGACCGGACCTCATAGACCGAGCCCTTCTCAGAAAGGGGAGATTCGATAGATGGATCTATATCCCACCACCCACTGCACAGGGACGCGAAGCAATTTTCGAGATATATTTGAACAAAATGCCCCTTGACAAAGATGTGAAAGTCAAGAGATTGGTAGAAATGACTGAGAATTTCGTTGGTGGAGACATCGAGAATCTATGCAAGGAGGCTGGAATGCATGCCCTCAAAGAGAATCGCGCAAATGAGATCGAGGTTGTTTCCTGGAGACATTTCGAGGAGGCGTTGAAGGCAGTGCAGGCTTCTATTACACCAAAGGACATCGCAGACTACGAGAAGATGAATGAAGAATTCCAGAGAACAGCAGCAAAGCCATCAGCGGCGCCGCCAGGCTATATATAGAGAGGGAAAAAGAATGACTTCGTGGAGCGTCATGCCTCTCAGAAACATAGTGATGGAAATACTTCAGAAGAGAAGAGGAGTCATCCTTGATGATGAACTCGAGAGAGCGTTGAAGAAGGCGCTTGGACAAGAGCCAAGCGATGCTGAGTTGAACTCTGCTCTTATGGAGCTGGAGATTAATGGTCTCGTACATGTGAGCCAAATCACAAAGACGAAAAGACGAATCGAAGTCATAACTGAGAGTCACGAGTTCTTGGCTGTTGATGAGGACTAGTCGAGGAACTGATGATGCCAGGGAAACGTGTTCTAGCTGCGGGCAAGTTCGACATTCTGCATCTTGGACATCTGGCATACCTGCGGCAGGCAAAAGAGGTTGCTGGTCACGACGGCGAGCTTATTGTAGTAATAGCCCTGGACAAGACCATTGAAAAAGAGAGAGGTGCTCCGCCTGTCTTTCCTCAAGAACAACGCAGGAAACTTGTTGAGGCGCTGGATGTCGTTGATAGAGCGATCCTAGGATATGACACAACTGATCACACCCTCATTGTTGCAGATGTGAAACCAGATATCGTTGCACTTGGCTACGATCAGGTGACCGATGTTCAATCTCTGGAGAGGAAATTCCAGGAGAAGCACATGCCTACGAAAATCGTTCGGCTGAAACAGCAAAAAGCGGGGGGTCTATGCTCCTCAACCATGATTCGTGAACGAATTATCAAGTTCTACCGCGAGAACGGCAGAGTCAAGACTTGATTCACATGACGAGCTCGCCGCGCGCTTTCGCATCTCGGAGCATGATAGCCCTTCTCCGTCGTCTATCAATGGTCCACTTCCATATACCGATTGCAATTCCTGTAAGGGCTGTGAGACCAATCACGCCCAAAAATGTGTACAGACCAAATGGAAAATGCACGAAGAAATCTGGAAGCGGCCCTGTTATTAGATACGGCCAGTTCACAATTACTCCAAATGCGTAGAGAAGGCCCACGATTGTCAGCTCCTTTAGATAGCCGACTTTGTGTTCATCCTCTTCAAAGAGGAATATTGCAGGACCCAGCCAAAACAGGTACCACGGCATTTCCCATCTGAAGACAAAGAGAACTGCGGGGAGCATGTAGACGTAGAACGGTTTCAAGAGATTGATCTTACCCAACAGAGATGCATCCCGAAAGGCCTCACTGTCAGGCAGATAGAGACGAATAGTAGACAGCATGAAGGCGACATATATCAGAAGCGGAATTAGAGCGGGCGGCCATGGATAGCTGCCAATGACTGTGCTGTCTTCTATAATTGGAGAGGCAACGAATAGACCGGGGTACATTGGGTTCACTACATATGAGCTATAGGTAGAAGTGTTCAGGAAATGATTCAGCAATGAGGTGAACTCAGCGCCTAGAAACAGAAATGGAATGACTGTTAGCATCATAGATGCAACGAACCAGATGATGGACACAGGTGCTGCAAGGAATATTATTGGAAGGGCAACCACCGAATAGATTTTGGTCTGGACCGATAGACCCAGTGCAAACATCGCCTTTCCATATTGTTTTTCCTGAAGAAGAACCAGTGACATGAGAAGGAGGCAGTCTACAATTGGCTCGAGTTTACCTCCACCTGCAGACATAATCAGGCCATAGACATAGTATCCAGCGAAGAAGAAGCGTGCCCACTGGTTCTTGAAAATACGATCACCGAGAAGAATTGCAATCAAGACAAGATTCAGATTGAACACAAGAGTCAGTATGAAGTTTAGCCACATAGGCTGTAAGCCACCCTGTCCAGGGAAAAGCCAAGTGGCTATAGAGAAGAAGACAATCCCAAATACGGGGTACTCATAGGTGATATTGCCCAAATAATCAGGAAGCACATGTAGGCCATCATTGTATCCCCATTCTGGTGGAAGGGCTGCTGCCAGTTCGTGGTCGTTCATCTCATAGACTTCGAACCCGTATATCCAGAAAGCCTCGCCATACATCTCGTTTCGATTACGGTCGCGTTCTATGACCATGTAATTAGCGAAGGGGATAGCAATCATTGAGATTACTAAGCTCAGCACAAGCTCTCTACGGAATCGCCAGATTGTGATTGAGATTGCGCGGAGCATTTTTGTTTCCACCAGCATCTTCAGTCGCACGATAGGATGGCGGCTGCTCGAGACCATAATTAAGGTTTTGTGAGCAGAACGTGCTCAGGCAGTATATAACGACTAGCAATACATGCGGTCAACCGAGGTAGGTCGGACAAGGCCATGTGTTACACTTCAGACAGTTTGTACACCTTTCGGAATCAACTGATATCTTCTCATCATCAAGATTCAATGCATTGTGGTCACACTGAGGGACACATGACCCACATGCCTGACAAAAGAGCGCTCGCCTCACTACACGCTCCACTTGCTTGGCCAGAGCCTCAACCTCAGACTCATCATCCCCGCGTATGACCAAAGAACCAGAGCTGAATAGGGTGATTGTATTCTCTCCAGAGATCGCTCTGAGTGCTCCGAGTTCTTCAGACACCCTAGTCCTTCCAAAGATAGGCATCAATCTTGATATTCGATCTAGATTGACACCTTCTGAGAATTGCCCCTCCAAGCTATATCCAGAATCTGTGCATGGAGAGACCCCCTGAACAACTTCTAGCTCTAGGCGGTCAGCAGGTCCAGGACGAACGTCTTCAATATCTAGCTCAAGTTCCTCTATCAGCTTCAGTTGACCCGGGGGAAGACTCTTCCATCTCCAAAAACCAAGCTCAGCCCATTCCTGGGGATAGCCTAGTTTTTCTGCCCAGTCGCCGATCTTCTCTTTCCATCTCACATAGAGATCTGGATGAGTCTCGCGAAGACTCTCAATCTCGGCAAGGGGTGATGCAGGACATAGGTAACAACCCATTCTATGGTAGCCTTTATTGTACATAGGATTGAACGGCTCTTTTTCTCTGAATATATAGAGCCAAACCTCCAATGCGTTCCACCTCTGTATCGGGTTTGCAGACGTTTGCCCAGAAACCCAAGGATTTCTTGAAACTCTTGGCTCCTGCGAACGCTGAAATGACTCGAGTTTTCTCTGACCCATGAAGCTTAGCGTATCGCCACCAATCTCCTCGCTGATTGCCATCGCCGCAGGACCAAGCTTGAGGACTTTGCAGCACCAACGGAAATCCCTTGCAGGGGGTCCAAAGGTTTCTATGGACTCCCAGAATTGCTCACCTGCTTCCTTAGTGACAACAGTTGCATGATGCCTGTCCGCAAAGGCATTCAGATATTCTACTGTTTCGGGAAGCTCAAGCCCAGTGTCCATGAAGAATAGAGAGGGGCTCTCATTCAGAGCCTTTTTCACAAGGAGATACGTGGCCAGAGAGTCTTTTCCCCCGCTGAACCCAACAACCACAGGCAAGTGGTACTTCTCAGCGGTTCGTTTTATGAAGGAGATTGCCTCGAATTCTATCGCGTCAATGTCGCTGGAACTAGATTGGACAGCATCATCCCAAGTGGCAGTCGTGTGATTGATGGATGGCGGCCTTGGATCATCCACCTCCCGGATTTTTACTGCAAACCCTTTCGTTTCACTGGCCATCTCCGTGCCACTCATTCTCGCAATTCCAACACCTATCGCGGCTCCATTCGAATCTGCTATCCAGACCTCATCACCGACCTCAATGGCTGAGTCGCACCCAGCCACTCCTGGAAGCATCAGGTTCGCACCGTCTTTCAGATACTGCAGGACTCCGTCATGGCATGAGACCCATTTCTGCTTGCTATGTTCTGCGATCCTTCGTCCCCCTTCCAGAGAGAGAAGGAAGGTGTAGCCCCTCTGAGGGATGTCATAACGATGCCGACCTATAATATGGCCATCCACAACATACTCAAACATCGCATCCAGTGAGGGAACTTTGTTGATCACTATGGTCTTGTCTGCTGGCAAGACTTTCTGGCCTACGCCTTCACCAAACTGTCTGTCAATAGTAGATATTGCGGACCGCAGATGCCCCTCCATTGCTGGATATGGGTCTCCAGGCGGTGATATCTCCACCTTTCTTGGCTCTTGACCACAGACGCCACAACTGGTTTCAGCTGGCTTTGGCACATTGCACTCATCACACCAGTAAAGCCGAATCTTGGTGAGGAATGGTGCATGAGACCTTCTGAACTTTCTACGGCTTTGTTTCTTTCGAGCCAGCTGCAGTCAACTCCGCTTTCTAGTGCTGCATCTAGACGACCATTTTCAGCTTTTTGATGCGGTCTTTGGTGGGTCGACCCTCTTTGTCCCAGCCCCTGAGGGAATAGTACTCGGTGAGCATTGTATCCAAATGAACTACGCGATCTCTGGAGTTGCCCTCTGGAAGTGGACTGAAGAATCGAGGAGGTAATTGGTCATCCTTAGTTGTTAGGCCTTCACGGTTGTTGAACATGCGCTCTAGATTATAGATGCGTTCGCCAATTTCAAGGATATCACGCCCGCTCACAGGGAGACCCGTGCCGGCGGCAAGGAACTCTGCATAATCATCAACTGTCCAGGCAAAGTTCGTGAAACGACAGAGAATCATCGAGTCCATAACAGCAGAGAGGTTCTGATAGAGGATGACAAGGTCGGCCTTCCCTCTTGGGCTATCTCGGTCGACCCTGACCGGACTCCCAAGAATCTCAGGACCAATGAGGTATGACCTCAAGTGACAGCCGCCTCTATTGGACGTGGCATATCCAAGGGCATGACCTTGGGCTCCCCGAGGGTCGTAGGCAGGTAGCTCCAGACCCTTGGCATGCATTGCTAGCTCCGGAGCGCCATGCTTCTCTGCAAAGGCTCGACTTCCCTCCCCTAACTCAGCTCCAAGACCGCGGGCATGTCCCATGTCCCGTATTATCTCAATGAGACCCTCTGTGTTTCCAAACGTAAGAGGGACGTCGATTTTGCCTCTCTGACACAGTTCCATAGCACATCCTATTGTAGCACCCACCGAAATCGTGTCAAGTCCAAGCAGGTTACACTCATGATTTGCCAGAGTGATCCATTCTAAGTCGTTTATTCCACACTGCGGTCCAAAGGCCCATATGGTTTCGTACTCCGGACCGCCAACCTCCTGGTCACCCACCCGACTTATGCGACCACATCCAATGGGACAGCCATAGCAGTTGTACCTTCCAATAAGCAGTCGCTCAATGAGTTTCTCGCCAGAAACCCCCACTGCATCATTGAACGTTCCTTCCTGGAAATTATGGGTGGGTAGCATACCAAACTCATTGGTCACATTAACAAGAACTGATGTCCCATAGATGGGAAGCGACTTGTCTGTCACCGCGTTCTTCTTGATAAGCCGTCTTGCTCGCTTGACAGCCTCCGTCAGTCTGGCCTTATCATCAATTCCAACGCTTCCAGTACCTTTCACAACTATAGCCTTCAGGTTCTTCGAGCCCATCACGGCCCCTACCCCACCACGACCTGCAGCTCTATGCTTGTCCGTCATGATGGCAGCTAGATTGACTTTGTTCTCTCCGCCTGGACCAATACATGCCACCTGTGCCTTAGGATCTGTTTCTTCTAGAAGCATGTCTGTAGTTTCATACACATCTTTGCCCCATACCTTCGAGGCATCACGGATCTCGACCTGCTCGTCGTTAATCCAGAGATACATCGGTTTGGTGGCGGCTCCCTCGAAAATGATTGCAGCATAGCCTGCACGACGGAGCTGTGCACCAATATAGCCTCCAACATTCGAATCGAATATTGTACCAGTGAGGGGGGACTTTGTAATTACCTCGAGTCTGCCTGCAGTAGGAACAGGCATCGCTGTCAAAGGGCCGATAGCGAACACAAGGAGGTTCTCAGGGGAGAGTGCATCAATTCCTGGGGACAGCGTGTCGTAGAGAATCTTCACGCCTAGACCTCTACCTCCGAGGTAGTTCCGATACAGGTCTTCTGGAATTGACTCAGTGGTGATCGTTGATTCTGAAAGGGACACACGAAGAATCTTAGAATCAATATATGACATGGCTGAATCCGACATCAGTCACTCCTCCTAATCATTGAACACATTTGCGGCTCTGTCTGGACACACCAAGCAACGCTCCTTGTACCAGACGTAGACCTCCTTTGGTTGTTTGGCAAGGTTGGCCTGACGACTGGGACAGTCCCAGCATGGTCTGTCTTCCTGCATCCAGCTGTCGCTATACTGCGCCCATCGGAAATCTTCAACAATAGCAACACCGGCACTAGTTCCTAGTCTGTCCGCACCTGCATCTAGCATCTTGATCGCGTCTTTGAAGCTCCGAATGCCCCCTGCAGCTTTTACGCCCATATCCTTGCCTACAGTTTCTCGCATCAACCGTACATCATATGGAGTCGCACCCATAGGACCAAAGCCAGTGGAGGTCTTTACGAAGTCAGCTCCAGCCTCCTTTGACAAAAGACAGCCCTTCCGCTTCTGGTCGTCTGTCAGTAGGCCAGTTTCAAGTATCACCTTGGTGTGCGCATCACCAGATGCGGATACAACCGCCTCAATATCACTACGGACAAAATCATAGTTCTCATCTCTCAGAGCGCCTACATTCATGACCATGTCTACCTCATGAGCACCTGCACGAACGGCCTCTTTGGCTTCGAACGCTTTGGTTTCGGATGTATTGGCACCAAGCGGAAATCCAACAACGACACATACTTTCACATCTGAGTCTTTCAGAAGCTCTGCAGCATAGGCGACGTGAACCGGATTGATACAAACAGCCGCAAAATTGTAAGTGAGAGCCTCTTCACAGATTTGGAGTATCTTGCTCCTCTTTGTTTCAGCCTTTAGAACAGTATGGTCAATGGTCTTTGCTAGTGCCTCGACAGTTAGGTCCATAGTAGTGCCACCAGACGCGGAATGCACTTTCAGGGGCTATTAACTCTTGCATAAGCCAGCAATCTAGCGTGTACCGAGATATGACTTGATGTCGTCTAGGACTTCTTTCTGCAAGCGAATGACGTCGTGGACCTCTATCTCCTCAGCCTCTTTCACGATTGAGTTCAGCTGTACCACAGTCCCAACGGCTTCTACCTTTGCGAAGTCTACTGGAAACTCTACTTCGGCGCCTTTTACGATAAGTTCTGAGCGGGTAGGATGCAGCCCTATCCTGATGCTGCGGACTATCCCAATCCTTCGTGCCCTACTGTCCAAGACTTCCTTACCCAATAGTCGGCCGGGCATACTTAGTTCATATAGCTCAGCTTCGATACTAGGTATTGGCTCGCTACTTGTCATCACGTCTGGCTCCTATTCTTCCTCTGGTCGTAGGAGTCTTTTTAGACCGAGTATTATCAAGGGTGTGACAGTACAATAAAGAGTGTGAGGCAAGGTGGAGATCTCCTATGTCGATGCAAAGGGCATTCTCAAAGAGAGCATCGAATATAGGAAGTATCAGGTCGCTCTTGCAGAAATCGCCTCTAAGGAGAGCACGATGATTGTCCTGAGTACCGGACTGGGAAAGACTGTGATTGCAGCTTTGGTAGCCGCTACACGCCTGATGCAATATGCAGACTTCAAAGTCTTGTTCCTGGCACCCTCACGACCACTTGTGGACCAACAGGCTCGCTATCTGAGAAGGGTTTTGGACATCGAGGAGGAACGTATTGTATGCATGACTGGACATGACTCTCCTGATGACAGGCGTGTGATGTGGGATGAAGCCAGGGTCTTTGTCATGACTCCGCAAGCTCTACAGAATGATCTGGTGCAGCGCAGCTATGGACTGGAAGATGTTTCTCTAATTGTATACGATGAGGCTCATAGAGGCGTGGGAAACTATGCCTACACCTTTGTCGCAGAGATATATGAGAAGCAGGGAAAAGCGCCCTTGTCGCTCGGTCTCACTGCATCACCAGGCCATGAAGCAGACCATATCAAAACAGTCTGCAGAAACCTTCGTCTTGATCGCGTTGAGGTTCGTACTGAGAAGAGTCCAGATGTGAGGGACTACATTGTTTCCATAGATACTGATGTCAGATATGTCAAGTTGCCCTCCGAGGTCGAGGTCCTGAAAGACATTCTCTATGGCCTGCTTGATGAATACAAGAAACCGATTCTGGAACATGGATTCTCGTTGCCAGACAGCCGGCGGTTGAGTCGGAGAGAGATTTTGAAAGCACAGAAGGAGGTCAGGAAAGAGATTGGATCATATACTAAACCTCCTGCCAGTCTTTTCCTAGTTATCAGGAACTTGACGGCGGCCCTTAGGCTTGTTCATCTCGTTGAGTTCATAGGCACTCAAGGCCTCACACCTACCTACAGATACATCCAAGGGATATACGAGGAAGTCCGTCACAAGAAGAGCTCTAAGGGTGTCAAGGACCTCATAGCAAAGGCGGAATTCAGTCAATTCGAGAATCTTCTAAAGGCGCTCATAGACAAAGGACATCGACATCCAAAGGCGGATGCCATTCTTGAGCTTGTGGGTGAACAGCTGTCCGTTGATTTAGACTCGCGCATTTTGGTGTTCACTAGGTTTCGAGACACAGCCGTGGAAGTTGTAGAGACCCTAGAGCAGCTGAAGGATGCAAGAGTTAGCCGATTTGTTGGACAGAGCTCTCGCCGCACGGATAAGGGATTCAGCCAGAAGAAACAGGTCGAGGTCCTTGAGGGCTTCCGGAATAATGAGTTCAATGTATTGGTGGCTACACAGGTCGGGGAGGAGGGTCTCGATATCCCAGAATGCAACCTGGTTGTGTTCTATGACTGCGTGCCATCAGTGGTGCCTTACATCCAACGTAGAGGAAGAACGGGACGAAAGACACCCGGCCGTGTGGTGATCTTTGTAGCCAGAGGAACTCACGATGAGTTCTATCACTGGAGTGTGATTAGAAAATTGAAGAAGATGCCAGATGCTCTAAAGGAGGCCGAGAAGGACTCTGAGGAGGAGCAGACTAGTCTAGAGGACTTTGTGAGCGATGATGATGCATCTATGGACTCGCTTGAAGAGAAACCTAGAAGGATTGTGGCTCCAAGTTTGACCGATGATGCAATCAAGATGATTGTTGACTCTAGAGAGTTGCCAACTGCTGTAGCTAGGGAGCTTGCTCGGCTTGATGTGGAGATCTCTGGTGAGAGTCTGCAGATTGGAGACTACATAGTTTCTGAGGATGTGGCTGTCGAGAGAAAGGAGTCGGGAGACTTCATTCAATCGCTAATAGATGGCAGGCTCTTCGTACAGCTCTCGGCATTACGATCAGCATATCGAAGACCTGTCTTAATAATCGAAGGGGAACAACTGACAGGCCTTCGAGCGGTGAACCCCGCATCAATATACGGTGCATTGGCATCAATTGCTATTCGAATACAAATTCCCATTCTCTGGACTCAGAATGCAGAAGAAACAGCAAATGTCCTCTATCGTTTGGCACACCTTGAACAGGTAGGAGCAAAGAAGACCTTGCGAACCAGGTCAGGCGATGCTAGAGGGACTGATGCAGAAGCACTAGAATACGTCCTATCGGGATTTCCGGGTGTAGATACAGTCATCTCAAGGGCGATTCTCTCAGAATTCGGGACTCTGGAGAATGTCTTCTCAGCCAGTGAAAAGGAACTTCAGAGTGTGAAAGGAGTGGGAAAGAAGATAGCTGGTAGAATCAGAACTCTTCTAACCACCAAATATCCATCGTACAAAGGCTAGAGGAAAGGGTTTCAGGGAACATCTGGGTTCTTGGTGAGTCCTTCCTTGTATGCCCTTCGGAATCTGTCTGTGAGACCCTTGTTCAGTTTCTGATATCGTTCAAAATCGGAATCGCTTAGCTTGGCAAGACAGAGGATTCTCCTGAGAGCAAGATATACTCCTGGATCCATAGCAGAAACCTTATCGAGGATTTCCTTCACCTCGGCCTTCGCCTTCTTCCACAGGCGGTCGCGTTCAACGAAATCCTCAGCTATCTCTTGAATCTCATCCTCATCTTTGAAAACAAATCCTAGACCGTGCATTGTGCCTACTAAGTCAAGCGTCATGTCAATACCATTCACGGTTCTCTCAGGGAGATCATCCATGTCGCTAGTCGCAATAAAGACATTCTCAGCAGTGGCCACCCAAAGCTTTGTCATAATGTGGGAGTCACCATTGCCTGCTGGCTCGAATCCATCCTGCGTGATGAGACCAGCCCGTTCTAGCTCCTTCAAGTGATAACGGACGGTTTGAGGTTTCAACTCTTTGCTCGGATCAGCATCTTCTAAGAACTCACAGACCTCGGATGTGGACATCCGCTTGGATCTAAGAGCATGGAGTATCCGCCTGCGATTCTCGTCGTTTAGGGCACGGACTACGGCAGCAGTTTCTTCTTCACCAGCTACAATCCTAAGCGTTTCCATCTCTCAAGACTCCATCAATGAATAGTTCATGTTCCAACGGCCCAATGATAGGAGCTGACTCCCATCGACTTGTTTATCGGTCCACAAGACCCCGCCTAGGCGGCGACTTGCAGATATCATTGTTCAAGGTCACCTGAGATACATCTTCTCGATTGAGAAGGCGTATCTTATGCAGGGACGTATATCCACTGACGCATGTCTTGAAGGCATGGTACTCTCTTGATTAGTCTCTTCTTGAGGAGCTTCCTAAGTGCGTATCTGACAGTCCTTGGTGCAAAAGACACCTTGTCCAGAAGCTGTTTCGGTGTAACACCGTTCTTCCCACTGCTCCGGAGAATGTCCAATACGATCATCTGGCTCTTGGTGAGCTTTAGTTCCTTTAGTTCCTCTCTCAATTGTTCATCTGACATCAATTTCGATATCACCTACTTCCGTTCGTAAGGTTTGAAGCCCGCAGAGTTCTCAATCTTGCTTCAAACAACACCCAATGAGTTCGCAACAACCCTTATTAATGTATCGCAGCCTCGAGTTGCATATCGCGGTCTATCACCGCGATGATGTTTCTGACCAACTATGTGGACAGGATTGCCTTAGCATACTGAATTCTAGCTAGCTGTGACATCTCGTCTGAGTGCTACATGAAGAAATTCTTGGACCCCGAATGCAATGAGTGGAAGCAGTCCCAGATACATTGGCCAGATGAAACGCATGTCGAAATATGCAAGAAAGAATGCGACCCAAGCAAGCCCAGATAGAGGGAGTGCAGCATAGAGAAACCATTCCTTGGCCTCTTTGAACCTCGTGACATCACGATTTCTTAAGATAAGCGCCATGAGTATTGGCACGATAATCAACACAAAGCTGAGAATGATTGCCTCCAGTGTTATCCAAGGTCTTACAAACAGATTGTTTAGAGAGAAAGGCCAAACCCAGCCCAATCCTCCAACAGATGCACTGAATGCGAGTCTAGCTAGAAGATGCGGAGTTCCTGCGATCAGACCGATGTATATGCTGTGTTTCCAATCCCTGCCGGACACAAGAGTGGTCACCAGATGAACTAGGACGAGAATGATTGCGGTTTCTTTGAAAAGTACCCCCATAGCCGTGATTACTGCAATATATTGCCACTTCCAAGAGCGAAGTATTCCGTATATTCCGATAGCTAGACAGAGCACGAAAGGCGTTTCCACCAATACCCCTGTCCCATATACTAGGACTGGAGGAGAAACCGTACAAAGACCTGCAGCTACCACTGACGGAAACACATCATACCCAAAGTGCCTCGGTATGAGATACATCATAAATGCGAGCGGAAATAGCAGCAAGAAGTTGATGATTGGTATTGTGATTTCAGGATCAAGTGGAAGGATTGAAACAATGCCAGGCAGTAGAATCCGGTAGTTGAACGGAGGCCTGGTTTCAGACATCGGTACCTCTCCTCTGAAGAAGTCTATTAGCGTCAGGTACTCCTCCGAATCAGGGAAAGCAGGAAAGGATGTCCCGAAGCGCAGAATCCCAGCAATTGCAGTCGCTACAAAAAGCAACATGAGCAGCAATATCTCGATGTATTTGCTTTCTTTAGATTCCACCATCAACTCCTCCACAGGTAGTATTTGTTGACCTCTATGATTCCACAGTCCATTGGAACGGCAGATACAGGGATGGTTTACAATTTTCCCATCGATGCCTGTCAAGCCCAGCGGACTGCGTCTTATAAGAAAGACGTTCCGGAAGTTGGACTGTTCAGAGGTGCATTCCTATTACATCCGACAAACTCTATAACGAGGTACACTAACTGAAATCTCGAACCTCTATGAAAAAGGCTGCCCTACTCGCCGCTGGTGAATCGACGCGAATGATGCCTCTGACAGCAAACATGCCAAAACATCTTCTCCCGGTGGCAGGGAAACCTCTAGTGTTCCATACTCTTGAGGCGCTAAGAGATGCGGGGATCAAGGAAACCTTGATAATCGTTGGCTATCGCAAGGAGGAATTGAAGGAAGGAATTGATTCTGCAGACTGGAGTCCCATGACTGTTTCATACGTTGAGCAGAAGGAACGACGTGGAACAGCCCATGCAGCAGGTCATGCCAAAGATTTCGCCGGTGATGACCAGCTAATTGTGATGAATGGAGATATCATGATGGGGCCAGGTGCATTTCAGGGGCTCATTCAATATCACAAGAAAGGCAAGTATGAACTTACCCTGACAGTGTTTCCAATTGACGACCCCTCGCCATATGGGGTGGTAGCAGTCACAGATGGTAAGGCGACCGAACTCATTGAGAAACCTTCCAAGGATCAGATGGTGAGCAATCTGGTCAATGTAGGAATGTACGCTGCTGGACCTTCACTCTGGGAGTCTATCGAAAATACTGAGCCGTCTCCCAGAGGGGAATATGAGATTACGGACTCGATCGCAGCGATAATAAGGAAAGGAAATGTGGGTGCATTTTCAATACCTTCTTGGTGGCTGGATGTAGGAAAGCCGTGGGACCTTTTGGAGGCAAACAAGAATCTTTTGAACGCTATGCGAGGACAGATCGCAGGTGATGTGGAGGATGGGGCGACACTTAAGGGAGAGGTGATTGTAGAGAAAGGGGCGACTGTTCGGAGTGGAGCGTATATCGAGGGGCCTGTGTTTATCGGAGAGGGCTCCGTGGTTGGCCCCAACTGCTACATTCGACCCCACACAAGCCTAGGCAAAGGAGTCAAGATAGGGAATGGATGTGAGGTCAAGAACTCGCTGGTCATGGACGGTTCTAGTATTGGCCATCTCTCCTATGTAGGTGACTCGGTGATTGGCCGAAAGGTCAACTTTGGAGCGGGCACAATTACGGCCAATCTAAGACACGATGATCAGTCTGTGAAAGTCACTGTCAAGGGAAAGAGAGTGGATTCAGGTCGCAGAAAGCTGGGGTCTATAGTTGGTGATGGTGTCAAGACCGGTATTGGCACGCTCTTAGCACCAGGGGTTGTGATTCACCAAGGTGCAAGGACTGGCATCGGAGTTATAGTTGAACGCGATGTAACGCCAGGCAAACTGGTCCATGGCGACGGGCAATGAGTACATGATGAGGTACACGCTTTGCCTAAGACCTGGATCAGAGAACACAATGTCGTTGTTAAGGATCTTAGAGATGTCAGCATTCTTGTTGGATACTGCTACCCATCTACATATAGAGCAGGCATGACTGGGCTGGCAACGCACCTATTCTACGCGCTCCTTAACAATAGAAGCGATGTATCTTGCGAGCGGTATTTTCGATATGATGTTCTATCAGCTGTTCAGTCACTAGAAACATCAAGACCTCTATCCGACAATCACATCGTGGCCTTCTCTCTCACATGGGAAGAAGACATCATCAACCTCATTCAGATGCTAGAACTCGGCTCGATTGCAGTTGAAGCAAAAGACAGAGAGAATGACAGCCCCATCGTGTTAGTCGGCGGGCCAGTTGTAAGCTCAAATCCTGTGCCCTACATAGATTTTGTGGATGCCTTTGTCATCGGCGAAGGCGACTTGGTCATACATGACATCATCGATGCTGTCAAGAATTCTTCTTCCAGGTCGATTGCTCTGGAAGAATTGTCAGAGATTCCTGGGGTGTATGTTCCAGCCGTGGGACCATCCTCGGTGTCTAGGATAATCATTGACGACCTTGATTCCCTTCCATACCCCACGTCTCAAATCATTCCAGAGGTCAAGGAAGGGTCACATCTTGAACCAGTTTTTGGAAAATCATTCTTGGCTGAAGTCACGCGTGGATGTGGACATTCCTGCAAGTTCTGTTTGATTGGTCACATCTGCCGCCCGCGAAGAATCAGGTCCCTCAAAAGACTGAAAGAGATTATTGCACAAGGGCTTGAGTCATCTCCAGTCAAGAAGGTGTCATTGATTGGATCATCCCTTGGTGACCACGATGGCCTGGAAGAACTAGCACACTGGGTCATAGCGCAAGGTATTGAACTATCAGCGCCATCGCTTCGAGCAGACTCGATCACGCCAAGGATTCTGGAGGCTTTTGTGAAGGGAGGGCAACGAACACTCACGATAGCACCGGAAACAGGATCTTTGGAACTCAGAAAGATGATGGGCAAAGGACTTGACGATGAGGATATTTACAGAGCAGTCAGAATCGCCAAAGAAGTAGGGTACAAAGCCGCAAAACTCTATTTCATTATAGGGCTTCCAGACGAATCTGAAGAGGATATTGTGGCTATATCTAGAATGGTCAAGCAGTTGGCTCAGACATACGAGATCAGAATTACAGCTAGCATCAACCCATTTGTCCCCAAGGCGCATACAAGATGGGAACGAGAAGTGCAGCCCACTGTTGAAGCACTCCGCGAGAAACTCAAGTTGATTGAGGCCGGGATACGTAATGTCCCAAGGGTGACGGTTGAGGGGGTGGACCCGAGAAATGCAAGAATTCAGGCAGCACTCTCAATTGGTGATCGTTCAATTGGGAAAGTAATCAAGTTGGCTGCAAGGTATGGAGGACTTGGAGGCTGGAGAAGGGCGGAGAAAGAAACCGGAGCTCCATTTCTCGCCCTTGCGAATGAAGCACGGTATGCTGATGGGAAACTTCCATGGTCATTCATATCCAGCTAGAATCCACAAGGCCATCTTGGCTACAGTTAAAAGGGAATATTTCAAAAAAGACTTGGAAAACATCGCACGAGCCCAAGTGCAAGCTGTCTGGTGGGTACAATGGTTGACGAAGAGTTCAAGGAGGACTTCCCAGCGCTTGCCAAGGAGATGAGTGAGAGACGAACATTGACTCATAGGATAGATGGTGTCCGCACAATGTCTGATGACGAGCCTGATGAAGCAAAGGAGCACAAGACGTTCCTACCAGATGTTGTGGACTACATTCGGAGATGTGATACTGTTAATCAGGCGATTGAGATTGTGGACTACATGCTCAGTCGGGCTGAGATATCTCCATCAGATGCTCGACAAATCAAGTCGCAGCTCAAGGCAGATGGCCTTCGAAGCTTCGGCGCTAAGAAGGAGAAGGACCATTACCTCCACCACGGTATAGAGCCCGAGTGATATTCAATCCCATAGCCAATCTCAGCAGATTCTGCTTATTCTATTGATGGGTGTCTATATGTCCCATATGAAGCCATACTCACATTGGGGACGGTCAGAGCCAGAGTGTCTAAGCAGCCTTGTAGGCGCCTCGTTCCTTTGCCCAAGAAATGGTATCAGGATCGCATCTCTTTAGCTCACGCTCTGGGAATTCACTCAGCAGGTTCCATCCCAGATCCAGGGTCTGCTCAAATGAACGGTCCTCGAACTCACCCTGACCGATGAACTCAGCCTCGAAACGGTCCGCAAACTTCAGATACTTCTGGTCACGGTCTGTGAGTGCCTCGGAACCAACCACTGCCACCAAGTCCCTCAGGTCGATACCTTCGGAGTAACCATAGTAGAGTTGAGCTTGAACCTCCTTGTGGTCGAATCGGGTCATGCCCTCTCCAATACCTTCCTTCATGAGTCGACTCAAGGATGGGCCAGGATCAATCGGAGGATAGACACCTCTTCTGTGAAGACCGCGGCTCAATGGGAGCTGACCCTCTGTGATATAGCCAGTGAGATCAGGGATTGGATGGGTCATATCATCCTGTGGCATTGAAAGGATTGGCATCTGAGTAATGGTTCCATTTCTTCCATTGATGCGGCCTGCCCGCTCGTATATCAGACTGAGGTCAGTGTATAGGTAGCCCGGATAGCCACGACGGCCCGGTACCTCGGATCTCGCAGCACTGATTTCTCTCAGAGCTTCAGCGTAATTTGTCATATCAGTCAGAACGACAAGAACGTGCATATCGGATTCATAGGCTAGATACTCTGCTGCTGTGAGTGCAGCTCTGGGAGTGATGATTCGTTCAATGGCGGGATCATTTGCTAGGTTAAGAAACAGAGAGGTGTGTTCCAGTGCACCAGTTTCCTCGAAGGACTTCATGAAGTATTGTGCCTCCGTGGCTGTAATGCCCATGGCTGCGAACACAATGGCAAATTCACCCTCCTCACCCGGAATCTTGGATTGTCTGACTATCTGAGCTGCAATTCTATTGTGGGGTAGGCCTGAACCTGAGAAGATCGGTAGCTTCTGTCCTCGGACCAATGTATTCAGACCATCAATGACCGACAGACCAGTCTGGATTGGCTGCCTAGGATACTGACGAGCATAGGGATTGATTGGGGATCCATAGATGTCCCAATGGTCCTCAGCAGTCAGTTTGGGACCATGATCCAGTGGATTTCCTGACCCGTCAAGAACACGACCAAGAATCTCAGTTGAAACAGGGAGCTTCAAGGTTTCGCCGGTAAAACGGACTGCTGTCACATCAGTGTCTAAACCACTTGTTCCCTCGAAGACCTGAATAACAGCTCTTCCTCTACCCGTTTCAAGTACCGTGCCTGTGAGGAGTTCTCCTGACGGGGCACTAATCTTCACGACTTCATTATAGCCGACATTGTGTGTGCCCTCCACCACAAGGAGTGGCCCACTTACATCGGATACTGTACGATAGGCAACGGAGGATTTCTTTGACATCTAAATTGGCCGCCTCAGGTCTTCTAGTCAAGTCGGCTCGGTACAACTCTCCTCGTTTTAAGACTTACCGTGTAGCGGGACGGAATCTATATCCATGGAGCAACATGGAAGAAAGCAAGAATTGGAGCGAAAAGGAGCGCTCTGATCATCAGTGATTGGCCTCTGGACTTGAGGTTTCCTGAAAGAGGCGTGAAGTACATTATTGCTCCTGAGAGTATGCATACTGCTGCCACTATGTCACCAATTGTCACTAGAAGAAACACGAGCTCGGCATCTGTCATACCTATAAGACTCAGCCATGCACTTGTTGCGGTCTCTAGAGTAACAGGCCCGGCTCCGATTATCCCCGCAAATACATCGAGAATAAAAGGACCAAAGATGTAAATTGCCACACCAGCCACAACAAGTATCTTTCCGAGTCCGTCACTCAGACCAGTGACATAAATCATGAATCCTACAAGTACAAGCAGTAGATAACCGCGGATAAACAATGCGAGTAGCATGTTGAGCATAAGTCCTGCTATGTCCATCCAAGGTCCATAAGTTGGAATCTCGAATGGAGATGGAACCATCAGTGACAGAATAGGTAGGACCATTGACTCCACGGAAGGTTGTCATGCTCAAGCCATTTAACCGCCACTCATCCGAGCTCCTGCTTCAATATCTCAAAGTCGTACTTCATTATGTCTTTGAACCTTGGAAACCTTAGGGCTGCTGCTGGATGGTATGTTATGAAGTATGTGCGGTCACCAGCTTCATAGAATTTGCCATGAGCTTCGGCCATCTTCCGTGGGCCAATCACTGATGAAACAGCCACTCCGCCTAGAAGGACAATGATCTGGGGATCTATTATCTCAATCTGACGCTCAAGATAAGGTCTACAGGCCTCTATCTCACTCCGATTTGGAGTTCTATTCTTTGGAGG
>JBHLPF010000031.1:4102-8205 GCA_048939765.1 Promethearchaeota archaeon | reverse complement strand
GAGCAGTTATTCTGTGACTTCGGACAGCATTAGGCCAGAATCAGACATCTCTTGATACAGTGTTTGAAACTCGCGCTCCATCTTCTTCTCAATAGCATCCAATGTTGAGTCATAGGTGTCCCAAGGCGAAATCTTCATTCTGGCAATGTTATCAAGAACACTGAACTCGAGAATTCTCCTGACTTGAACACCAACTCCAACGGCTTCTGCCATCTTGCGAGCGAAGTTGATTATTACCCTTAGCATGCGATAGGTCTTTCCTGGCGGGCAATACGTGTCGATTTCAT
Organism: Promethearchaeota archaeon; assembly: GCA_048939765.1. GTDB lineage: Archaea > Asgardarchaeota > Thorarchaeia > Thorarchaeales > Thorarchaeaceae > SMTZ1-83. Next base: position 7,918 of record JBHLPF010000031.1, on the reverse strand, counting down.
GAAGAGCGCTCTGTGTGAGGAAGTCTTCCTTGATCATCCTTGCAGCTTCTAGAGTAGCACGTTCCGACTCAGGAAGGGCATCAGGTCCCACAAGCTGGACTATCTCGCGGAGTTCTTGATCCTTCTGCAAAAGGGCCATTGCTTCAGTCACCAGATCAGGCCAATCGACTCCAAGGTTTGCCTTATGCCATTCCTCGAGAGTATTCTGGTACAACGAGTAGCTCGTCAGCGAATTAATCGCCGGGAAGAACCTTCTTGCAGCCAGATCTTTGTCCAAAGCCCAAAATACTTTCACGATTCTCAGTGTCGCTTGCGTCACTGGTTCTGAGAAGTCGCCTCCAGGTGGTGAAACCGCACCGCAGATGGTGACTGAACCAAGACGCTCATCCGAACCCAGAGCCCTCACCCGACCACCCCTTTCGTAGAACTGAGCTAGTCTTGAACCAAGGTACGCGGGGTATCCCTCCTCAGATGGAAGCTGACCGAGGCGGCCAGATATTTCGCGCAGTGCCTCCGCCCAGCGAGAAGTCGAGTCTGCCATCAAAGCAACATCATAGCCCTGATCTCTGAAGTATTCTGCAAGTGTTACTGCCACATAGATTGAGGCTTCACGTGCAGCTACCGGCATATTTGAGGTATTGGCAATGAGAACTGTTCGCTCCATCAGAGGACGACCACTCTTTGGGTCCTTCAGATGAGGCCATTCTTCAAGAGCCTCTGTCATTTCGTTCCCACGTTCTCCACAGCCGACGTAGACAACTACCTGAGCATCAGCCCACTTGGCGAACTGATGGAGTGTGACTGTCTTGCCTGTTCCAAATCCTCCAGGAATAGCTCCAGTCCCACCTTTAGCCTGCGGCATAAAAGTGTCAATGACTCTCTGACCAGTGACGAGAGGGGTGTCCATAGGGAAACGATCTTTGAACGGTCGTCCAATCCTGACAGGAGTCTTTTGTAGCATTACCACGTCATGGACGTCACCAGAGCTGTCCTTTACCTTGCAGATTGTCTCTACAACTGTGTACTCGCCTGGAGGCACTATCTCAATAACTTCTCCTTTCACACCTAGAGGGATGAGAATCTTTGACGTGATAATCTGTGTTTCGGGGACCTCTCCGATGAAGTCACCAGGTTCAACCTTATCGCCGATTTTAATCAGTGGTTTGAACTCCCATTTCTTCTCTTTGTCTATTCCTTCGACTGTTAGACCTCTAGAGATGAAGTCACCAGACATATCACGAAGCTCTGGAAGAGGACGCTGAATACCATCATAAATAGCACCAAGAAGACCAGGCCCGAGTTCTACAGACAGAGAGTCCCCAGTGGCTTTTACTGGTTCACCAGGTGCCAACCCGGATGTCTCTTCGTAGACCTGCACTGTGCAAGTGCCTTCGCCAACTTCGATGACCTCTCCTATGAGCTGTTCCTCTCCCACACGTACGACCTCATACATTCGTACCGAGGGGAGTCCTACGCATCTCACGACTGGTCCAGCAATGCTCTCAATTCTACCAATGTCACGGCTCATCTTCATTTGCTCCATCAATGCAAGGTTAGACGTTAATATCGATGCCAACGGCCCTCCGGATTAATTCTCTCAGGACGTCCTCATATGCGCCAGTGGATCCCTCTCTGTCTGGAATCAACAGAATGACCGGGATGGGTGCTTCGGAGAGCTCCATCACCGTGGCTTCAATAGGCTTGGCGAGGGGTTCTGTGATGACTATGAGCCCAGTATCTGGGTCTCTGAAGTATCTGGTCAACACATTTCGTGTTTCTTCAGGAGTAGTGGGAATAGCACATTCATTGGCTCCAACCATCTGAAAGCCAGTGACCGTGTCCCTGTCTCCAATGACTACGATTTTATTGCCGACCATTTGTGGCTCCACGCCGTACTCGTTATTTCGGGGTCGAAGCAGTATTCTGCTGAGGGCCAGCAACAAATGTCGGGATAATTAAGGTTTTCATTCGACATTGCGACTGACAATGTATCATTTTGGCTTCGTAAACTGGGCAATGATATCAATTTCATCAACCATTGTCCAGCAATAGTGACATTTGAGGGACACAGGATCTTTCGATACAACCAGGAATTTGGGTGTGACTGGCTCTCGCTCCTTGTTCGTCACACAACGTTGGTTTGGGCAAGTAATGACGCCATCTATCACATCTGGCAACTGAATACGTGTCTTCTTAGTCACCTTGCCATCCTCTATTAGGTTGAGAGTGGCATCAGGAGCTACTAGAGCCACTCGAGCCACTTCATCATCTTCAAGAAATCTATGTTCTAGCTTCACAATGTCCTTCTGCTCAGTCTTTGAGCTACTGATGTTCATTGCGAGGGTAACGATGTAGTCCTCTTTGCCAGTGATTCCAAGGATTTGTAAGACCTGCAGCGCGTGGCCAGCCGTGATGTGATCGATCACAGTTCCATCAGAAATCTTGACGATTCGAATGCCTTCGACCTTTTTCGTCTCACTCATCTGTTTCCCTAGGAGAGGAGAGACCAACCTGCTGTTTTATCCTTTCCCCTATTTTCTTGCTACAAGGCGCTAATGTTGAAAGCGAAGGTTGATATGGAGAACGACGGGACTGCATTTCGACATCGCGGTGACACACTTTGGTCCTTGAAGGTCTTGGAAAGGCGCTGAACTCGGCGCTGAAGAAACTGTTTGGTGCTAGCATCATCGATAAAGAGCTGGTGAAGGAACTCACAAAAGACATACAACGTGCGCTCCTGGTTGCTGATGTCGATGTTACACTTGTCATGGCGATTACAAAGAGAGTGGAAGAACAGGCTCTGGATGAGTCCCTTCCCAGAGGAATCTCGCGCCGCGAGCACATAGTCAAGGTAGTTTGGGATACTCTCGCGTATTACTTGGGCGAGAAGACAGTTCCTTTGACCATCAATCCTGGTAAATCGAATCTCATAATGATGGTGGGTATACAGGGTTCAGGTAAGACGACTACTGTAGGCAAACTTGCACGATACTTCCAGAAAAGAGGAATCAAGACCGGCGTCATTTGTGCTGACAATTTCAGACCTGGTGCATATGATCAGCTGAAACAGCTAGCTGAGCGTTCTAATGTGCCCTTCTGGGGAGATGAAAAAGAGAAGGATGCTGTCAAGCTTGCAAAGAAGGGCTTTGACGACATGAAGAAGAGGGGTATTGAACTCATTCTGCTGGACACCTCAGGCAGACATCGCGAAGAAACAGGCCTAATCAAGGAAATGCGAGATATCTCAAAGGCTGTCAAGCCTCAAGAAATCGTACTTGTGATTGATGGTACTCTAGGTCAGCAGGCCGGTGTGCAGGCTGCAGCATTTAAGGATGCCACAGACATTGGTTCAATCATAGTAACCAAGCTCGATGGAAGTGCAAAAGGAGGCGGCGCCTTATCAGCAGTCGCAGCAACTGGAGCTCCAATCAAGTTCCTTGGAACAGGGGAGGGGATGGATGCCGTCGAAACATTCAATCCAACTAAGTTTGCTGGACGTCTGCTTGGAATGTCGGACATCAAGGGCCTCATTGAGAAGGTCAGGGAGGCTCAGATAGATATCGACGAAGAGGCTACTATGCGCTTCATGAAAGGACAGTTCTCGCTCAATGACATGATGGCTCAGCTCAAGCAGTTAAAGAAGATGGGCCCTATTGGCAAGGTCATGGAGATGCTTGGGCTTCAATACAAGCTGCCGGATGATATAGCACAGATTCAAGAAGAGAATATGAAGAAATGGGAAGTCATCATGAGCTCGATGACCAAGGAAGAGCTGGACACTCCGAAGATTATCAAGTCATCGCGTATCCAGAGAAT
>JBHLPF010000031.1:2113-4002 GCA_048939765.1 Promethearchaeota archaeon | reverse complement strand
TTCCCAGACCACCAAATCCTGAGCGGTTCATACTCGACATTAATCTGATATCGGATAGGATTGATTGAAAACCTTCATAATGGCAGATTTATGATGAAATTGCGAAACAGAAACCCCACAAAGGTGCGAATTATTGCCGACCAACGTTACGCCTGAGTTCGACAAACAGAGGCAGATCTATGAGGACACAGATGACCTAGCGCAGCGTATAGTAGAGCTAGAGAAGCTGCTGTCCCTAGCCCCTAGACACAAGGGTGCTGAAAGGATGGTCGGTGACTACCGCAAGAAACTTGCTCAGCTGAAGGCTAAGCTTGAGAAACAAAGAGAACAAGACCGTTCACGAAAAGGCGCTAGAGGAACAGAAGAGGGAGTCATTAGAAAGGAGGGGGCAGGTCAGGTCTGTCTTTTGGGTGTGACAAACAGCGGCAAGTCTACCATGATAAACTCAGTAACAAATGCCGAGCTTGATGTTGGCGATTATCCATTCACTACTCCTATACCCACGCCTGCAATGCTCACGCTCGAGGACATCAACATTCAGCTGGTGGAGATACCCGGGCTGTTTGATGGCTTTCGAGAGTCAGGGATAGGCCGACAGGCACTTGCGGTCGCCCGGAACACTGACTGTATAGCACTCATCATTGACCTCTCGCAGGACATCGATATGCAGATGAACATCATTCTGAGAGAGCTAGACGGTGCAAGAATTAGGCTGAACCGAGAGCAGAGTGCGGTTAGGATTGAGCGGGTGGGTCTTGGTGGGCATATGATCTATGGCGCTCAGAACTATCAAGGAGATATTGAGGAGGTCAAGGAGTACCTCAGGGCCCGAAGAATATCGAACATCATCGTTCGTTTTCAGAAACCCGCCACATTTGATCAGCTTGTGGATGCAATGGATGCCAGTGTGGCCTATGTGAGAGCCCTTGTCATAGCCACAAAAGGTGATGTTCCAGGGTCCGAGGAGAGATACGCAGAACTTACAGAGAAATACGGCAAACGTTTTGAGATTATCCCAATCTCAGCTGAGAAGACAGAGAACCTTGATGGAATGCAATGGGCATTGTATGACCATCTTGACATCCTTAGAGTCTACACGAAGATACCAGGCAAGAAGAGAGAGGTCAAGCCAATTGTCCTTCCAGAGGGCGCTATCGTTGAGGATGCTGCTGCAAAGGTGCACAAGGAGCTATTTGTAGAGCGGTTTAGAGCGGCTGTGATATATCGTGCAAACGATAAGATAAAGCGGAGGCAGGTGGGGCTCAGCTATCCTCTTGAGGATGGCGACGTCCTACAGCTAATGAGTAGGTAGACTGGTGCCCAAAGTTGACAGAACTCCCAAATATCACAGTGGTCATAGTAGACCCACTCACCCCCGGGAATGTTGGATTCGCTGCAAGGGTTTTGGCTAACTTCGGGGTGGACAAGCTCAGAATTGTGAGAGAGGACCCTCGAAATGACCAGTATGCACAGATGTTCTCAGTGCGAGCAGTTGACATTCTCGAACGTGCAGGGATTTTCTCCAGTCTGGAGGATGCTCTAGGTGACATGCACGCTTCTTGGGCTGCGACTGCGAGGGTTGGTCGGAATCATAGTGTGACGCGTGCAGCTGTGCCTCTAGATGACTTGCCGAATCCATTTAGTGTGCCCGGACAGATTGCACTGGTATTTGGAAGAGAGGACGCAGGGCTGACAAACGAGGAAATCTCGCTATGTGATCTTGCATTCACCATACCCGCCTCCAAGGACTACCCGAGTCTGAACCTGAGTCATGCCATTGCCGTGACTCTGTATGAGCTGTTCAACAAGTATGGAGCTGTGGAACCTCCAGAACAAACTGAGGCGAAACCTGCGACTCGGGAAGAACGGGAGATTGTGTACGGATTCTT
>JBHLPF010000031.1:0-2013 GCA_048939765.1 Promethearchaeota archaeon | reverse complement strand
GGAGCTGTGGAACCTCCAGAACAAACTGAGGCGAAACCTGCGACTCGGGAAGAACGGGAGATTGTGTACGGATTCTTTGACGAGGTTATGGAGAATTTAGACATCAAGGACTATAGGAAGCCAATTGCCAAGCAAGTATTCAGAAACCTCCTCGGAAGGGCTTACATGACGGGACGTGAGGTATCAACGCTGACTGGTGTTGTCAGAAAGCTCAGGGATTTGGCGAGGAAAAAGAAATAGGGACTGTTTCTGAATGGCACCATGAGATTCACATTCACCTAGTGAGGCGGACTTTGTTGGATCTTCTGTTTGAAGGCGTTCACTGGATAATTGAGATACTTCTTCTAGTATTCCTCTTTCTATTTCTCTGGGTCTGTGTCTGTGTCAGGTCGATACGCTATTTCTGGAAGTTCCCCATGCCTTCTGCCATGGGAAATGTGATTGCTGCGGGCCCTTATAGGAATAGAGTTCAGCCACCGTCGATGATTGTCGGTGCTATTGATGCCAAGCCAGGAATGACAGTCGTAGAAGTGGGATGTGGCTCAGGTCTGTATACTGTGGCAGTCGCGAAGGCGGTTCAACCAGACGGATTAGTCTATGCAGTTGACATCCAGGAGGGCATGCTTGAGAAGTTGAGGGCTAGAATGGAGCGAGATGGTGTGGAGAACATTGCTCCAGTTCTTGCTGATGCCGAGGGTCAGATTCCGCTTGATGATGGCATTGCGGATGCGGTGTTCTCTGTCGCAGTGATACCAGAGATTCCAGACCCTATCAAAGCAATCGAACAGATAAAGCGACTAATGGCTGACGAAGGTGTCTTTGCGGAGGCTGAGTTGCTTCTGGATCCAGACTATCCTCTTAGACGCACAGTAATCAAATGGGCAAAAGAGGCTGGATTAGTATTGGAGAAGAAGGCAGGGAATGCATTTCGTTATGTGCTAGTCTTCAGGAAAGAAGCTTAGATGCCACTCTGCAGCGATTGAGATGTGGAATTGATTCGGATTAATCCAATCTAGGAGCCATAACCCAGCTTCTTCTTCAGGTCTGGATCAATCTTGTCGAATCGCACCTTGCATGGAGTAGGCATCTTCGGGGCAGCCTTATTCAGAGCGGCCATAGCCTCCTTGATGTATGCCGGAGATGTCCTTATCGTGATGAGCGGTTGGTTGGGACTGACTCTGGCGGCGATGCCAATGACCTTGCCAAAAGCCCTTCTCATGCCATCTTGCACACGGTCTGCACCAGCTCCGGAGATCATCTTGTTCTCGCGAAGGTAGTGGTACGGTTTGACGCGTATTCGAAGATGGTAGTTTTTTCTCCCCACCTTTCTGGTCATGTGTCGGTTGGACGCGACTCGCGCTGCCTCAAGCGCTTGATGACGAATCTGACATCTCTCAAGACCATACAGAGATACCTCGACCGGGAAGTCCCCACCTGCCTCACCCATGTCAAAGCTGACTATACGGCTAGCCGGCTGACGATGTATGTAACGCTTACGGACGAAGGGAGGACGATCTGCCTGTCGATAACAATGACCTGGACGCTTTGCCATAGTGTTTCACCTGTCGGATATGGTCTTGAGTGGGTAGACTCATCGATTCGCCATGGTGAATCAATAAAAGGATTATGGCCTAGGAATGGGAGAAATTGATTTTGACTCAGGAGCCTGTCACGTGCTCGCGCAGCGCTAATCTCCTAGTAATAGATCATCTCTACCTTTCCCTTTTGACAATGAGCTGCAATCATTAATGCAAGGCCTATGAAGAATCCTAGCCCGACTAACACTGCAAATGTCATCATGAATGGATAGAACTCCCATACTGGATTCCCCTGAGTATCTGGTCCATACACCACAAGAAGAAATGCCATTGTAATCCAAATCAGGAATCCAACTGCACTGATAAGGAATATTGACCATCCAGTCCTTTCCAATTCGAAATCAGTCCTCCTTAATACTATGACGTGATTTCGCATAAGTGTGCTTGATGATGATTGAAGGATTATGGCCTAGGA
>JBHLPF010000066.1:0-12120 GCA_048939765.1 Promethearchaeota archaeon | reverse complement strand
TACTATGTAGAAGAGGAAGTGCTCCTGCCGAACGATGCCTTCGGGCAGCACTATGCCACTGACAGGCGATTTGCTGATGAGGTCGACCAGTATACTCTTTGGAAAGAGGCTGAGAAATACTATGCAAACATCCTATGGCCACTGAGTCGAATGGTACAACGGAAGATCGAAGAAGTGATTGAGCTAGGTCTGCCAATCAAAATCATCGCTCCTTCCCATGGACTAATCTGGCGAAAGGATCCATTGCAGATTGCCACAAGATACTTGGAGTGGGCCAAAGGAGAGCGATTACAAGACAAAGTAGTAATTGCTTGGGACACAATGTGGCAAAGCACAACAAAACTAGCACGTGCAATTGCAGAAGGAATTAGTAGTCAGGGACTAACCCCCCTGCTGAAACTCATACCGCATAGCGATCGAAGCGATATAATGGCAGAGCTTCTAGAGGCAAGAGGAATAATCGTAGGAAGCCCTACCCTTCACAATGATATTCTGCCCACTGTGGCACCAATACTCTCAGATTTTGAGGTTCTGAAACCCAGAGGGAAGAAAGCAGCGGCATTTGGTTCCTTTGGATGGGGTGGAGGTGCTGTGAAGAGAATCCAAGAGTCAATGGAAAAAGGGAAGATGGATATTGTGATGGAACCGTTCACTGTGAAATGGGTGCCCACAGAAGAAGAACTCAACCAAGCCTATCAATTCGGAGTGGAATTTGCAGAGAAGGTGAAATGAAACCTGGCAGATTCAAAAGTAGAATATGATGTTTCTATTGTTGGAGGAGGTCCCGCAGGACTGTCTGCAGGAATCATAGCTGCATACAAGGGTCTCAAGACAATTGTTTTCGAAGGTGGCACTTGGGGCGGTCTTATGTCCACAATCTACCCATACAAGCATGTGTTTAACTACCCCGGCGCTCCAAGTGTACTAGCCACGCATCTGGTTGCCGAATGGGTTCGTCAAGCTGCAGACTTAGGGGTCCATCTTGTCAAAGAACGCGTTACCAGAATCTCCACGAATCGAAATATCGCCACTACGGACCATGAATACAAATCGAAAGTCGTGATTATCGCAACAGGTATGCGTCCAAATATATTGGGAATCCCTGGCGAGATTGAATTCTCTAGGAAAGGTCGCGGCGTGTTTCCATATTTGTCCAATCCTGAGCTCTTCCGTGATAAGAGGGTGTTAATCATAGGTGGTGGTGATACAGCACTAGATGCTGTTGTAGATGCGCACAAAGTGACTGATGAGATTTGGATTGCACACAGAAAAGATGAGTTTAGAGCGGCGGAAACAACAGTTGATAAAATTCTGACTGAAAAGATGGCTGAGGTTCTCTATAACACTGAACTTCAGGAGATTAGAGGTGACTCGGAAGTTGAAGAAGTCACTCTTCTCAATAATCAAACTGGAAAGAAGTTTGATATGGCCATAGATCGCGTAATAATCGCTGTTGGTCTAGTCCCGAACACAGAAGTGTTTGAACACTTAGGTCTGAAAATGAATGGCCGCTATGTTATCGTTGATCATGAAATGAGAACAAGTGTAGAAGGCATTTTTGCTGCCGGAGATATCATATCAGTATACCAGTTAGCCTCTGTCGCTGCAGCACAAGGAGCGCTAGCCGCTCATAATGCCTACAAGTATATCCGAAAACCATACTGGTCATGAATATCATGGAGATTAGAATCTAGGGGGGATTAGACTACGCTTTCAAGTCGTCCAGCCATGTAGCAGTTCTATCCAGTTTTCTTGTGAAGATTCTACCCTGATCACTGGAATTCTTTGCCTGATGATACTTGAAGAGGAATTTTCCGTCAAGTATCCCAAGAATCTCGATTTTGCCAGTGTGGTGGGACATTATATATCTGAATCGTTTACTGTGACCATTGAGGAGTTTCTTTGCTCCCTCAACAATCTGATATCCATCGAAGAGGGAAACTTGAAAGGTCTTCTTCACTCTAGCAACAGGGCGGCACTGAAACATGTAGTATGGGTTCACCCCAATACCAACAAGTCTGTTCTGAAGAGCAGCCAATACATCTGGGTCGTCGTTCACTCCCTTCAGGAGGACTGTCTGGTTATTTACAATCACACCAGCTGACATCAACCGATCAACTGCAGCCATAGATTCTTCAGTTATTTCCCTTGGATGATTGAATTGTGTCACTAGAAATAATCTTCTAAACGCCTTCGAGTAGTTTCTCAAGACTTCTAATAGTTCATTATCATGCAGAATACGCATAGGATACGTTACAGGGATGCGCGAACCAAACCTAATGAAGTCTAAATGAGCGACTGTTGAAAGCACGTCAAGTAGATTGCCTATCCGGGAAGTGCTTAGAGTGAAAGGATCCCCGCCAGTGATGAGTACATTATTGATCTCTTTATGGTTCCTGATGTACTCCACAGCTGCATCCACATCTCTTAGAATCTCTTGACTTGGCAGTCCGACAAGTCTCTTTCTGAAACAATGTCGGCAGTACATTGCACACTCGGCGGTGGCAAGAATCAAAGCAGTCTGTTTGTATTTATGCTGCAAGCCAGGTAGAATCGTGTTGGAAAGTTCTCCGCTAGTGTCGTATGAACCCTCTGCAATTGATTCGGTACTACTAGGAAGTGCCATTTTCCTTATTGGATCCTCTGGGTCTTGTTCATCTATTAAGGAGAAATAATACTCAGGAACACGAATTGGATGCATCTCAATCAAACGATCGAGAATTCTTTCTTCGGGCTCAGTAAGATCCAGAATCTCTCCAATCTCATCGACGGAGGTGATTAATTCATCCCCGTCTAGAGCGTGGCTCAAGAACCCACGCCCTGACTACTCTCTCTGGCAGGCTCTGTGGACATTCTTGAGATAATTGCCATTCTCCGTTCGATATCATCCCATTCACTGATTGGGATCCTGGCTGCTAACCTCTTCCTATCATCTACGATTGGAGTGTCCTCTTCCTCTTGTTTATTTACTCTCATTTATCTTTTCATCTCTTCTGCAGGAATAATCGACATCACTTAATCAATCAGGACCGGTTCGTTCTATCGATTCTGCAAGTTCCATGCGTTTCCATATTATAGGAAATTCACACTAGGCGGTTTTGCCTAACCTGCCAAAGGTTATTCCTACTTTTCTTCAGCTATTACACGAAGAGTCCCGCGACTGCTTAAAACTCTTTGCCCTTTATAAGGCCTGAAGAGGGAAAATAGAATTTTATATGACCCTTTTCCCCTTTTAAAGGACTATCCTGAGATTTATATATCCTCCACTATACTGTTCCATTAAGTGTTGAATCAAAGAATGGTATTTTCTATGCGAATTAGTAGTGGAGAACACACCAAGTTGATAATTCCTACAAAAGCCACTTTGTTCAACCATTGTGATGCTAATGAATTCTGAAATTGAATCTTCTGAAGAGAAACCCGAAGCAAGTAATGAAGTGAAAGTCGCCAACCTGGAAACTAGAATGAGCAATATTGACATCAGCTTTAAAGTATTGGAAAAGGGCGACGTTCGTGAAGTAACATCCAGACGTGATGGGAGCATTAACAGAGTATCCAGCGCAATTGTGGGGGACGAAACTGGAATTGTGACACTTCCGTTATGGAATGACATGATAGAAGCACTCGAGGCTGGCAAGACCTACGTCCTGAAGAATGCACATACTGGTCTCTTTCGAGGAAATCTCAGACTGAAAATTAGTCGAGATAGTGAAATCAGTGAGAGAGAGGAAGAGATCACTGACGTCAAAATGGACAATGACCTGTCCGAAGCTGATCATGGTAGACCACGACGTCACTACTATCAAGGATACTCCGGTCGGTCTTATGGGTCCGACCGTGGTAGATATGGTGGTGGAGGCTATAGAGGCTATTCGTCCAGAAACAGAAGGGACTATCGTCGTCGAAGGAGACAGAGATATTAGCAGTCTCCTAGAGGAATCCAACCAATTTGGTTGTAGGAGTGGTTCGTTAGAGTCAATAGCAATAGAACACAATACAATCTGGGTTAATTTACAATTGACAGAACCGATCAGAGAGATAGCAATAGCAATCATAGGTGAGCCGCAGGTAGGCAAGACTGAACTTATTCACCTATTAAATGATAAAGCTGAGAGTAGTGGCATAGCGACCAGGCTGAAATCCAAGAACTTTGACTTTGCAATTTGGGAGCTTCAGACATCAAGTTCCGCACCTGAAAAGCTGGAAATATTCTCCAGGTCCTTCCTTAGGAATAGCAGACCATTTCATCGTTACCTGCTAATTGTCACTGACAGCACAAGAGAGGATGTAAGTCACATCAAATACTCTCTGAGGTTTCTTAGAGAGTCATTTCCTGAAACTCGATTCGCTGTTGTTGCAAATAAGCAAGACTTGGATGAGTCTCTAAGCAAATCTCACATAGAAAAAATGACAAATCTGCCCACTCTAGAGATTTCCGCAATAGACTCCGAGAATCGCACAAGGCTTGTAAATTTCCTTTCTTATCTGATCGGTTCATATACGGGACTCTAGGATTCGAATCTGTTCAGATATGGAGGTGTTCATTGAATGCAATCCTTTTCTATCCATTTTCATTGGGCGTCTTTTCTGTCTTCTTTGGCTACAAATCAGTATCAAATGAAATTCCAAGAGAACGGACAAGCTCCTTGTATCTGTTGCGAATTGTGACTTCTGTAACTCGCGAAACTCTCGCTATTTGCCTTTGCGTCCGCTTATCTTCTTCAAGTATTCCAGCTATATACAACGCAGCCCCCGCGATACCACCAGGATCCTTTCCTATGGTTATTCGGCCCTCTTTGGCTCTCCTAACTATCTCGGTAGCTTTCCTCATGGTTCTTCCTTCAAGACCAAGATCAGAGGAGAGTCTTGGTATGAGGTCTTTTGCAGAGGCAAGTGGCACGTTGATATTTACGCGAGAGATAACCAGTCGAACAGCTTGACCAACCTGCTTCCTATTAGTCTTTGACTCAGCTACTACTTCATCCAGCCGCCTGGGAATCCGATGAATCCTACAAGCAAGATAGATTGATGCTGCAACGACGGCCTCGATACTTCTTCCTCTGACCAGTTTCTTTGCCAGAGCTTTCCTGTATATGAGAGCTGCAGTTTCTCTGGCCTCGCGCGGAATTCCGAGCTGCGAGGAGAGCCTCTCCATCTCACTCATTGCAATACCTAGATTCCTATGTTGAGAACTATGCACCCTCGTTCTGATATGCCATTTTCTCAATCGATAGATTGCAGCACGCGTATTGCTCTTCAATGCCCTACCACTCGCATCTTTGTTTCGCCAGTCAATTGTAGTCGAGAGACCCTTATCGGCTATACTTAGCCTCATTGGAGCCCCTGTTCTCGCTCTTGCATCTCTCTCCTCTGCTGTGAAGGCTCTCCATTCAGGCCCTCTGTCAGCGGAACGCTCCGATACAACCAGCCCACACGACGTACAGATACGTTCTGCACGAGCATAGTCCTTGGTGAATGAAGTCCCTCCGCAGCCCAAACACATTTCTGGCTTATTCAAATGAGCCTTCTTCCGTCCAACTGAATTTGCCATCTCTATCTACTCCTAACGCCCACCTGTTAATTGAAAGCTGTCCATTAGCTTCCTGAATACAGGATTTTCTGAAATCCTAATGCGTTTCCCACTTCCGTTGGATCCTATGTACAAACCGAATATCACAAGCAACCCATAGGGGCCACCATCAGGAGATGGGATTATCATGGCTAGCCATTTCTTACGTGATAACCCATTTCCGGACACAAACTCCCGCGCTCTGCGATCTATCTCTCCAATTCTGATTGTAGTGGTCTTTCCCATCATCGCCGAAGACCCAATCTCAAGGCCAAACTCATGAATAAGATTTCTCAGTGTATTATGATTGTGGGTTTCACTTCTGTATGACTTAACAACAAACTCCAAGGAGCCTTGTGGTGGCCTCAACAATCTGAGATAGCAGTCGGTTCCAGGAAACTTCGTAACTGTCATAGCAGTTCCTGAGTAATCCAGCGAGAAACCAATTGGCGGCAGCTTCTGATTCCAAGCCTCTGATGGTGTTGAATGAACAATGTTGATGTTCATCTACGACTTCTCCTCGTCATCATCGTTTCGAGGAGAGCCTGTGGGTTTTGTGATTTCGAAGTAGGGCCTGTCTGCAGTCATTCGTGCCACTATGGCCATTCTTCTCTCAATATCAAACCATTCTGTAATTGGCAATCTAGCGTTTAGTCCTTCTTCTGTCATTCCTATTCACTTCAGATACGGCTCAGAGCCAAAGTAGGACATTTCGGGATTCGCACAATGAATGCAATATAACCGCACAATCGGTCAATACAAGAATACAACCGAACTTATTCTCTACTTACTCTCTCAATCATTACTAGCTATCAAGTCGTGCTTATAAAAGTGCCCTCTTTTGCCCTATAACGAGAAAAATGCCCATAATATTGTCATTTTTCTGCCTGTAAGGCATATTAGGATTATTTCATAAGTCACCTTCTCTGAGTTTCTGGGCAATTGCCGGTTCAAATCCTGCCGTTTTGACCAGCTATTTCCGCTACTATCAATCCAAGAACTCGGTCACTTCGTCAACTGTCAATCTGGATCTGGGACCTGGGGTGATTGCTGGCCAACCCACTGTTATTGCAGCCAATAGTTTCCAAGGTTTCTTGAAGTGCTTCATAACTGCATTATACGCATAGAAGATATCACCAATCCAGCATGTTCCAAGTCCTAATGAATGCGCCTTGAGAAGCAGGTTCTGGATGGCAGCAGCTACGCTATGGATCTCAGTTTCCCATCCAAACTGGTTTGTGTTCCAGACCATAATTACCACAGGAGCCTCTTCCATCATCTCGCAGGACCCAAAGGAGGAGCCTACATCAAAATCTAACTTTCCCAGTCTATCTCTGTACAGGTTCGTGAGCTTGTCCTTAGAATCACCAGTCAGCACAGTGAATCTCCACTGTTGCCCATTCTTTGCGCTGGGTGCAAATGTTGCAGCTTCGATAATCTGCCTGATCAAGTATTCTGGAACTTCATCCTCCTTGTAGTCCCTGATGCTTCTCCGACCCTTTATGGCACCATCAATACTCATTGTCATGATATGTCATCCATTGAGAGATTATCTTATCTAACTTAGACTCGGAATGCACGAGAAACTAGCCGCAAATTCCTGGGTCTACACCTCAAGAATGTTCGACTTTGTCCATGACTTCTTTCGGTAAAGGAATAGCAAATGTGCACTCCATATCTCCTTTCAGAACTGACTTGACCATCTTCACTTCTAGTTGCTGATCGAGTGCAACCTCCCATGGCTGTTTAGTAAACCCACCACTGCAATAACAGAAGGAAGCAGGGACATCTATCTCATCGTCCATGATTGTTTCCCTGGCCCAGGCACAGTGACATGCATAGTATCTCTTCTTTCTCTCATCGGTTTCAGCAAGATACTCCTTGGCGAGGTACGGAATCTTAGTGTGAACAATCTTATCACCATCACGCATACCACTCAACATATCCAGCCGACTCTTGACGAATTCAACCACCTCATCAGTAATCTCTTGATTATAGAACAGTGTACACTCGTCCCTGTGTTTCTCCAATTCTGCGATAGCGTTTTCCCTCTTCTTGGCAATATACTCGTCAATGTCCTTGGCTGCCAAAAACTTCTCCCGTTCCTGCTTGTACCACTCTTTTGGGATTCCATGTGCTGTGCCGACGAGTGCTTTCTTACAGTCTTCAGGGTCGACTAATTCCTTCATTCGATCCAAGACAGCCTTGGTGACCTTTGGCTTCTCAGTAGATGGCATACCGAGTGGTGCTTCTATCCCCTCAAAGACCTCATCCCTCTTGTCTTCGCCCACTGCTTCTCCCAATCGCTCACGGAGTACATCCATGACCTCGGCCCCATCGAGTAGTTCAAGGACTGCCAAGTAGAGGTCCAGGTTCTTCACAAAGTGACCATATCTGGACAATGCAAGATAGCTATCGTAGCTGTTCAGTTTCTCATCAATCAGTATTCTGGAGAATTCGTTGACTTCAGAGGAGGCAGCGGTCTCCAGAGTCTTCTCTGATTTCTTGATAAACTTCTCAAACCTCTCGACCATCTCAATTGCCGGTCCAATCTTCTCCTCTGGGATTGGCTGCTCTCGATCAATGAGATAATTGCGATAGCCTTCTCTATCCAACTGATTCAACCTCCACTGTCGAAACCTTTCATCATCCGGCTCTTTATCAAGAAGATGACCAGCGCAAGCCATCCAGAATCGAATTCTATGTTATTTTGGCGCTGTTTGTGAGTATTACGAAGTTAATACAGGTGCTTTTGTACCCTAATCCGGAACGAAATACTGGTGTATTGTCAAGATGGACAAGTTAGAGGCCAAGATAAAACACGGTCTAGAAGATAAAGGGATTCCTTGCCAGTCGGTTTACAGGATTCCAGATCCGGATGATCCTAGAGTCCTTATAGCATTCAGTTCAAATGGGAATCACAAGCTGACCCCAATGAAGATAGAACGGGTCCTGAACTCGCTGGGAGTTGGCGAGTTTCAAGTTCCTAAAGACTTTCAGCGGCTCAGTGCCGCATTCCTACACCTAGAGGTTGCTATGGGCTCAAGGACTGAGAAACCTGCTGCCGTTCGTGCAATGTGATACGCCGCGTTTCTTATTTGGGGATATAGCTTACTCAGAAACATGGATCTTCAACTGAAAGACAAGACAATCTTAGTCACGGCTGCTTCTCGTGGTCTCGGCTTTGGTGCCGCATATGCATTGGCACAGGAGGAAGCCAATGTAATCATCTGTGGTCGAAACGAGGCATCTCTGAATGAGGCTGTTTCAAAGCTGGGCGACAGAGCTCAGTATGTCGTTGCAGATGTATCAAAGAAGGAAGACGTGAAGTCACTTCTTGAATATGTGAAGGAACGCAGCTCCACGCTTGATGGATTGTTTGTCAATGCAGGCGGCCCACCACCTGGGACTTTCTCAAAAATGTCTGACGAGGACTGGAAAAGAGGGTTTGATCTGACTCTGATGAGTGCAATATGGCTCACAAGAGAGTCGCTGCCGCTCCTGAAGCAGACTGAATCACCTGCCATACTCTACAGTACATCAGTATCTGTAAAGCAACCCATCGACAATCTGTTGCTTTCAAATGCGATTCGTCCCGCAGTGATTGGAATGATGCGTACCCTCGCAGGCGAGATTGGTTCAGAAGGAGTTCGGGTCAATGCAATCCTTCCTGGATACATCTACACTGACAGAGTCGAGCAGCTTATGGCCAGTAACAAGGAAGCGATGAGTAGTATAGAAGCAAGAATTCCACTTGGAAGAATGGGCACTCCTACCGAGTTTGGTGCAGTGTGCGCATTTCTTCTCAGCCCTCTTGCAAGCTATGTTCATGGAGCTCTTCTTCTAGTGGATGGTGGCCTCTATCAAGGGACAATGTGATACAATTCATAGCCTGAGATCTGATGGGTCTATCTCGTCCAGACGAATCAGAGCTGTTCCACCAGTTCTGCTTGTTACGTTTTCGCATGACGCACTTCAGTAGATTCTGAAGGCATCCACATTGGGCTTTCTCCAGAACTCTTTGCCTGGGTCGTACTCCATGACATTGTAGTATGCGGCCATCTGCAGTGCAATCGAGTTTGCTATGACTTGCCCTAGTGGACTGGCAAGTCCAAGACTTTCCGGTGTATGGAGATGGACTGCTGTCATCTTTAGGGTGCCAGTAAGAGATTGAAGATACCTTTCATCCCTCTTGTCAATTGGACTATCAGTCACCAAGAAAGCAGTGTCACCAGGATTGATAGTCAAGACATAGTGGTGTCGGAAGTCTTCCCACAGAGCAGCATTGCTCTGGATGACGCCGTACTCGTTGAACTTCATCATCCCTATCAGTGCAGCCGCATAATTAGGTCCATGCGATATCATATACAGCGGTTTGCCCGGGACTCCGACCTTCGAACTCTCCTTCCCGACAGTTTCTGCCCATTCCAGTAGCTGCCTTCCGTTACCCTTCAACCTCTGTAAGTCATTATGCATTGGACTTTTAGCTGCCGCCTGGTGCTCTACTGCTAGCTTCAAGAGATATGTCATTGCAGTCGTTGTGACGGATGAAGGACTGATGTTATGAGTTCTCATACCAGATTGAGTCACCCAGACATAGTCTGCAAGAGCCGATGCATTCCCACTCTCATTGTCAGTAAGCACGACAATGGCTGCATTTGCAGACTTGGCTGTTTCCAAGGCCTCTATTGTGGCAAGACTTCTTCCTGATGCTGTCACTCCGATGACAACGTCGTCTTTGTTCAATTGAATCCTGGACATCTCAGTTGGTGAAAGTGATATTGCATTGAGCCCGACTCCTAGGAAGGCCCATTTTCCATACTCCGCTACGGCATAGGAGTCGCCACACCCAGTTAGAACGATCAATCGTCTGTTCTTGAGAATATCTGCCCCTTTTTCATCTACTGAAGCAATCGTTTCAGGTATCGAGGTTTCTTGCTTCTTGATGGCATCATAACATGCATCTAGGAACTCTGTCATTCTTGTTCAGCCCCTCTCACAGCATATCAACAACTGGCGGTGTATGACCCATCTTTCTAATCAATCCAACAATGAGACCCCGATGATGTATCTCATGGGTCGCCAGATGGACAAGTGCCTTCTTGATTGTGAAACTCACGGTTGCATCAGGCCATCTGATCCGTTTCACATGATGTAACTGGTCGTTATCGAGTGCCATCAGATACTCTCTGGTTTCTTTTTCAGTATCCGTCCAAGCTCTAGCTATGCTTTGTGAATCCGGGAAGTCATTCGGATCCAGCCAATTCATCTCTTCATCCTTGAGCACTGACATCCAATACTTCTCGGTATTGACCAAATGGATTAGGATTTCTTTAATTGAACCCCAACCCACTCCATGGTTTTTCGTGAAGTCCTCACTGGAGAGTTGGTTGACTGAGTCAAGAATAGGTTCTCTGACAGCAAAGTTGTGTTCGAAGAGCATCTCGATGCAGGACATCATGATCTTTTATCGATTGGACTCCCTTATCTCAATCACGATATGTAACTGGACTTAATGGTTTGGCCATCTAGGGTGCTGTATGCTTGAGAATTGCTTGAATTATCCGTGGAGCCACTTCAGTTGGAAAACTATGCCCCATCCCTTCGATAATAAGCAAATCCGCATCTGGTATACTCTTCGCTGTGTCTTTCCCGCCTTCAACTGGAACCAACGGATCAGCATTTCCATGAATGACTAGGGTTGGTATCTTCACTTTCCCTAATTCCTCATTTCGACTTCCTGATGCGAGAACAGCAGCCAACTGCCTAGTAACTCCTGAAGGATTATAGCACCTATCATAGGAGATCTCCGAGTAGTTGCGGACATAGTCCTCATCCAATGGATAATGAGGTCCGTGCAGTACCTTCGCACCCATCAGAGAGTTCTTGATGTATTCATCTCGACTGGATACAGGGGGAGCAAGTAAGGCTGCCATCGCATCTTCTGTTGGCTGCGGGAGATCTGGATTGCCCGTTGAAGACATGATTGACGTCAGAGTTCGTACTCTGTCGGGATAATGAATAGCCATTGTCTGGACAATCATACCTCCCATTGAAACGCCTACAACATCAGCCTCCTCAATTCCCAGTGCGTCAAGCAAGCCTATTGCATCACTTGCCATATCTGTCAGTTTGTAGGGAACATCGACTGTCTGTCCTCCAATAAGGGCCATAACATTGGGAACGCCAGCATCATCAAACTTCGACGACAATCCCACATCACGATTATCAAATCGAATCACCCAGTGTCCTTGGGACGCAAGTGCCTTACAGAAGACCTCATCCCATCGAATCATCTGTGCGCCCAGTCCCATTACAAGCAGCATAGGTGGATCAGAGGGATCCCCAAAGGTGTCATAGACAATTTCAACATCGCCCACCTTGACTTTTTTTTCTTCACTATGTGCAATTTCTTTCAACAATCATCGCCTCCAAATAGTACTAAAATTCTTGTTACTCCCTGTCCTATCTGTCTTTCTTTTCTGACTCACAGTTAGAGTGAAGTGGAGTTTGAGAGTTGAAAAGAAGTGGCGCCCCCGCCGGGACTTGAA
>JBHLPF010000106.1:0-3024 GCA_048939765.1 Promethearchaeota archaeon | reverse complement strand
ACCCTCTTCTCAATCGACTGTTCAGACTTGCTTATAGCGGACTTCACCTGAGCGTTGAGATCCTCAAGCTCCTTCGTCTTGAGCTCCGTTTCATTCCCAGTCGCCTGGATCCTTCTTTGAAGCTCTTGAATCTCTGTCTGCAGTGAAGCCTCTACATTCTGCTTCTCTGCTTCGAATTTTGATTGAGCTTCGGCCACACGTCTCTCGAGGTCCGCCTTCTTCTCATTCATCATATTCAAGGGCTGCTGACTATTTGCCAGGGTTCCCTTCAGTGAGCTAGCGAGATTGTTGTATGCTGAGATTGCACCCTCAGTATCTGCTTCCTTCTGCCCAATCGTCAATATTGCCTTTCTTACCTCTTCAGCAATTCCGGTAAAGTACTGCTCAAGGTCATTCATGGCTCTGGAGAAGTCTGCAACCATCGCTCGTAGATTCATCTTATGCTTCTCACGCAACTGATAGATCTCGTTCTCTTTCTTCTCTTTGAGCCTAGAAACGTCTTGCCTTGTTCTCTCCTCCATCGTTTTGACGCGTTCCCCTCCTCTCTCATGCTCCAGTTTTGTGATGTTCTCTAGAATCGTGGTCTGAGCCCCATAGTTCTCTCTGATCAACCTCTGCAAGGTTTCTGCTGATTCAATACGTATCTTTGCGGACTCGGAGATCTTCTTGAACTCTTCAGACCTCTTGAGAGCAGCATTCGAGTCGATGCGGATTTCTACTCTATTGGGTTCGGCTGTGGGGCTAGAGACAAGAACGAAATTTCCGACTGGCTTGATGAATGATGGCTCAGCCAGACCAGCGATGCTAGTTGTGAGGTGCTCAACATTCTCAAGGAGGGGCTGTATCTTTGATGCAACTACAGGAATGTCTGATGCTTGAGACAATTCAGAGCTAATTATCCTTCTAACCTCACTTGCGCCCTTCATCTCAGTGAAATGAAACTCTGTAGCCCTACTGCTCGAAGCATTTAGAGCAATTGATTTCGTCGACGAGGTCTGCACAATCCAGAAGGGGAACGAAACACTGCTTAGACCGATTATCCTAGCATTTCTTCCCTTCTGAGTTTCCGCAGATGCAAGTGCCGCAGCTAGACATACATTTTCCGACTCTGCTACAACTCTCGTGCCTTCCTTTTTGAACAAGAAGTTAAGATACAAGGTCCGAACCATAGAAACACCACTTTACTGATTTTCCAAGATTCAATTGCAGTTATGCCTTTTTACGAAGTATTGGTGCTCCTAGCAGGGGAAGGCGCCCGCTATAAGAGGGGCCCAATTGGAATCTAGTTCGAAACTTCCAGTCAGATGGCCGGAAATAAACATTCAGGAATCTTAGGGAGATTTCCCCTCTGGCATCGCCTTTGAAGCTGGTACTCCCCCGATTCCCCAATGTGCTTTGTGTATCTCATGGATGATGACTTCAACAGCTCGTTCTGGAATACCCAACTCAACAAAGACGTTTGTGATACCCGAGATAATCTTCTCCGCTGCCTCTTCTGACAGACCTTTCCACATCTTAACATCAACAACTGGCATGAGTTGTCCTTGAATCTTAGAGATTTATATAGTTCTAATCTCGGATCGTGTAGGACTCCATAGAACGCAGTCATCGCCCCAAACAGATGCACTCAGTCAATTTGCTCTGAGGGTGATGACTACCATTGAAAAGAAGATGACAAGGATTAACACACTGTTCGCTTTTCTAAGAGATGGACATTATGAAGATTGCAGTCGTTGGGGTCCCCTTCAATGGAGACGGAACACCTCCTGAGATTGAAAACCCGCCTCAATCCTTCAGAGAAGAAGGATTGATTGCCGTGCTGGAGAATAAAGGACATCATGTGACTGATACTGGCGATCTATCTGTTCCATTATGTACAAATGAGAGAGATTTCAAAACGAAGGTACTCAATTTTGATGCGTGGCAAGATGTTTCTCTCGGGCTATCAAGGAAACTAGTTGATGTGCTGGACAGGGGAGCTTTTCCGATTGTGCTTGCTGGAGACTGTAGCGTTTTAATGGGCATTTTTGATGTATACAAGGCAAAGAATTTCCCTTTGAATCTCTTCTTTCTTGACGGGCATGCCGATTTTCATGATACTGAAACCACTCCGACGGGCGAACCTGCAGACATGGAACTGGCGGCTCTAACGGGGTATTTGCAGAAAGAGATTGTGACCATGACGAGTAGAGGTCCGCTGTTGGATGAAAGAAACGTAGTTGCATATGGGATAAATGAATACGACTTGATTGAAACGTCGAATATTGCAGTAATTGACCGTAGGTCAATCCTGGACGACGGGATAGAATCCACCTTTTACATGAGTCTTAGCTCATTTCGAGATTCCACTCTACCAATATGGCTCCACTTTGATGTTGATGTTTTGGACAAAGAGATAATGCCAGCCATTCATTATCCAGTTGAAAATGGTCTTTCATACGATGAGGCTCTTGAGTTATTCACTCTTCTAGCGAAAACAAGGCAACTAGTCGGTATCAGTATCGCCTGCTATCATCCAAACCTCGATCATGACAAGAGCGCGATTAGGGTACTCCTCTCGCTCCTTGATGAGCTCATCGAATAGTTGGATAGAGATTATTACTGAGAGCTCCATATGGCCAAGGGAGTTCACAGGTTATTCGAGGAAGTGAACAATGGCAGAAGAGACCACCACGCTTATCGGAGCTGCAGTGATTTTTTTCTTCATATGGCGCTTCAGTCGAACGCACATGCTCTACAGATACTCATCAAGAGTCATGAGGGGGCTTGAGGAACCTACTCAAGTGAAGCCATCTCTCTCAAAGGATTTCGGGCAAGCAATTCTCGGAAATCGCAGTGCGGAACCAAAGTCGTTCTTCATCAGAGCGCTTGTATTTGTCATCATAGCATTGGTACTTCTTCCATTCAGAGATTATGCTCCTGATATCTATTGGATTGTGGTCATCCTGATTATCTTGTATGTCCCTTGGTGCGTAGGTCATGGATTTCTACTTAGAAAGAAGAAAGACAATTAGCAGGCTCCCC
>JBHLPF010000105.1:0-3026 GCA_048939765.1 Promethearchaeota archaeon | reverse complement strand
GTAGCTGGCTTGGCAGGTACTCTTCTACATATCACTGCCATTTGCTCGAGTTCTTTCCTGCGTTCGGGTTCATTTGTGTCTGCAGCCATTTGTTCTGCAAGGTCTGCATACCGATTGGCAAATCGAATAACTCCAGCTATTGAGATTTCGACCGCTTCATAGAATTCCTGTTTCTTCTTGTCCTTGGTCCTGACCCTGAGGCTAGCTGCTTCACTGGCAATTGTTTCGAGTCCTTTGGATAGAACAAGCTCGTGGTCTGGGATGAAATGACCAATTCCAGTACCTGGCGCTCCAATTGTAAACAATCCTGCTTTCGACGCACGCTGTGATTCCTCGGGCATCTCTTCTCGAGCGATTTCAGCCGTGCTTTTTCCTTTCCAATATTCAAAGACCTCTCTGAGCGTCCGCTTATCAGATTCATCTATCTCAAAACGTTCTGTTCGACGCTTGTTGAACCGGTCAAGCTCCTTAAAAATCCAGGTCCAGCTATACTCTGGGAAAATCTGACATGAACGAGGAGTAGGCCCCATGCTAGCCACGATGACCTCCTCTGGCTCAATGTGAATAGTCATGTTATCTAAGACATATGAGAATGCCTTTGCCATTCTAATCTGAGACGGCTCATATTCATGAGTTTTGAGATACTCAGTAATCAGCCGCGCTCTCTCTGAAGTTATAGTTGGCTGAGCATCTAGCATGTGGTCGCGCAAGCGACTGGTCCGAGAGTTCATCGTCAAATATACTACCAAAATAGCTATTTACTCTTCCCCTAGCGCCCAATATCGAGTTAACGAAGGAGCTTCGGCAAATATGTATCGAGTCTTTGGATGGCATCCTCAATTGTTTCAGTTGACATGGCATAGCAGATACGAAGGAATCCTTCACCATAATGGCCAAAGGCCGAACCATGAACTGTGACAACACCGGTGTCTTCTACCAGCTTCACTGCTAGATCCAACGACTTCATCCCAAATGCGCTGACATCAGGGAAGACATAGAACGCACCGCCAGGGGGATCCAGTTCAACTCCTTCGATTTCATTCAAGCCTTTTGTAATGATGTCTCGTCGCTTCCTGAAGGTGTCTGTCATGACCTTCACCGAGTCCTGTGGCCCGCTAACAGCTGCTTGTGCTGCTTTCTGTGAGATTGAGGTGGGCATTGATAATACGTGTTCCTGAAGTTTGACCATATTTCCTACTATCTCTGCAGGGCCTGTAGCAAAACCAATTCTCCATCCTGTCATTGCATAGGTCTTCGAGAATGAGAAGAGCGAGACTGTTCTCTCCTTCATTCCAGGTAACGAGCCAATGAAAAGCGGCTCTTCATCGTTCCATCTAAACTTCTCATACGCTCCATCCGCAAGTACATACAGATCATGTTCTATGGCAATTTCAGCGACTCTCTTGAGTTCATCTCTCGGAATAGTTCCCCCAGTGGGATTGTTTGGGAAATTGAGTACGAGCAGCTTGGTCTTGTCATTTATCAATTCTAGGAGGTCGTCAGCCTTGAAGGAGAATCCCAGATTTCTCTTGAGTTGAATTGGAACCCCTATCCCTCCACACATTGCGACATGAGCCGCATGGCTCACAAACCCGGGGTCTGGATAGATCACCTCATCTCCTGGGTCGACGATGACTAGATTGGAGAGCAGTAAGGAGCCCATGCCTCCTGCAGTGCATATGATCTCTGTGGCAGGGTCAGCGTCAATACCATTATCTCGCTTGAGCTTCTCTGCGAATGCCTCGCGGACTTCAGGCATGCCAGCATTGTGCGTGTACTTGGTAAACCCGTCTGCAATTGCCTGGCAAGCGGCATCCTTGATGTACTGCGGAGTATCGAAATCAGGCATACCGACTGTCATATCAAGTGCATTCTCTCGGCCCATTGCCATTCTGAACATCTTTCGAATCTCGCTTGCCACAATGACTTCATTTCTCTTCGCGAGCATTGCCAGTCCCTGCTGGTGGCGGAGCCTACCTGCTTTATATAATGTGTCAATTGGACCCATTGGATTTCTTGGGTTGAAGATCTCTCTGCACAGCAGATTTAAGAAAGCATGGGGAAAAACCGCTCAGGAATACGATAGGGGAACACCGAATGACTGACAAACGACAAGCAATAATCAATCGCTGCAAGAAGCTCTACGTGGCGGCACTATCGGATGCCGCTGATGAGGTTGGCATCGGTCGAGTATGCATGGATAGTGGCATTATTCCCTTGACGAAGAATGTTAGAATGGCTGGATTCGCACGAACTGGCAGGATGGTTCGTTCGTCATCTCAACAGCCCTATGACGAGAAGCAACTCGAACGTCTAATGAGCCTGGCAACCGATGCCAAGGTTGGAGACCTATTGGTCATCGACTCTGGAGGTGCGAAAGATTGCTCAGTATGGGGCCAAGTTTTGACAAAGATAGGTGTACCCCGGGGTATTCAAGGTGCTGTAGTCGATGGGACATCAAGAGACATTGTAGATATTGATAAGGTTGGGTTCACGGTTTTTGCTCGAGGACGTCATCCAAGCACTATGAGAGGTCGCCTTGATGTTGAATCTGTCAACCAGCAAATAGTGTGTGGCGGAGTCATTGTGAATTCTGGAGATCTGGTATTTGCTGATGGAGATGGAGTTGTTGTGATTCCTCAGGATAGAATAGAGGAGGTTCTAGAACATGCTGAGGGCGTGGTTGATACAGATAGCTGGTGGTCTGAGAAGCTTGATGATGGCGAGGACCCGCATGAACTTCACAAAGAAAGACCTATCCCCTAGAACTTGATTGGATACTTCCCTCTCTTTTCGGCATAATCATACATCTCGAGTATCTTCTCTGGAGTAGAGTCTGGTTGAATATTGTGGGCCGGAGCTAGAATATAGCCTCCATCCGGTGCGAGAGCCTTTAGGCGTATGTCTATCTCATTTCTCAGGTCTTCAGAGGTGCCTCTTTCGGACATGGCCCTCTGAAGGTCAACACCACCATGGAAGACTAGTCTGTCACCGTATTTCTCTTTCAGATTGACGGAATCCATCCC
>JBHLPF010000065.1:0-12317 GCA_048939765.1 Promethearchaeota archaeon | reverse complement strand
ATGGACTTTTCATTGTCAGAGAAGGATCAGAAACTGTTTGAGAGAGCAAAGGAGTTCACGAAGGAGCATATCACTCCGAGAGCCATGGAGCTTGAGAAACGAAAGGAGTTCCCCAAGGATGTCGTTCAGAAGGCGTACGAAGCTGGCCTTATGAATCTCCATATTCCATCAGAGGCCGGAGGTCCTGGGCTTTCGCTTCTCTCAGAGACCCTGGTCTCAGAGGCAACAGGATACGGCGGTGCCGGAATTGCGACTTCCATAATGTGTAACAATCTCGCCTTCGCACCGCTAGTGATTGGTGCAACCATCGAACAGCTGCAAGAATATATCGAGCCCTTGATCACAGGCAAGGATGCAAAATTCGGAGCTTTCTGTCTCACTGAGAGAAAGGCTGGTTCAGATGCTGCTGCTGTTGCCACTAGAGCAGTAAGAGATGGCGATGAATATGTTATCAATGGGCTGAAGTGTTTCGCCACTAACGGGCCCCAAGCATCGCTGTTCACTGTCTTTGCATCAACTCAACCTGAGCTGAAGCACAAGGGCCTCTCAGTGTTCATGGTTCCCAAGTCAAAGGGAGTCAAAATCGGACATATCGAAAACAAGGTTGGTCAGCTGAACTCTGTTCAGTCCGAGGTCATCTTTGAGGATGCGAGAGTACCTAAGAATGCGCTCGTCGGAAAGGAGGGCGAGGGATTCAAGATTGCGATGATGACATTGGACAAGACACGGGCAGGAATCGCTGCCATTGCAACTGGCGTGGCCCAGCGTGCTCTTGATGAAGCCGCTAAGTTTGCTAACATTCGCCATCAGTTCGGGCAGCCAATTGGGAGGTTCCAGGGCATCTCATTCATGCTTGCTGATATGGGTGCTAGAACCTCGGCGTCGAGACACTTGACTCGATATGCAGCCTGGCTTGCTGACCATGGACATGACAACTCAAAGGACTCTGCATTTGCCAAGTTCTTCGCTGCAGACGCAGCCATGCAGAACGCAATCGATGCAGTCCAGATTATGGGTGGGTATGGATATGTTTCCGAATATCCTGCGGAGAAGTTGATGCGTGATGCAAAGCTGTTGCAGATCTACGAAGGAACTAATCAGGTTCAACGAGTGGTTGCAAGTGGTCGGATTTTGAAAGAGAGCGTGAATCTTGATACTGGCTTTAATGTCAAGTATGACGGCCAAGATGCTCCAATTCCATAGATGAAGTGAAGCCAGTGTAGGAAACACCTATGCTGGTTTCAATCTCTCAAAGGAGGCTGAACATGCAATGGACATGCTGAATCCCCTCAACAAGACAGGTCGCTTCTTATTGAGATATCCATTGATTCATTTATTGTAAAATGGATGGGATTTAATCGATTCCCAGCAATGAACGCACTAAACGGTAGCGTCACCTTTAGGGGATTGTTGACTAAAGCTAAATGATTTAAACATCAGAGTTTGAGGCTAATTCATCAAGCACCATGTGGGTTGGAGTGACATCATTTTGGATGACAATGAAACGATCGAGGTTATCAAGAATCGTCGAGCCATTCGCGATTATGTGACATCAAAGGATGTCCCAGACGAATTGATCTACAAGATATTAGAGGCTGGCGGCTACGCACCAAGCGCCGAGAATCAGCAGCCTTGGAGAATCATCGTTGTGCGCGACAAAGAAACCCAGAAGTTCATTGGTCAGATTGCTGTGGATAGGACCATTGAGCTGTTTGGACGAGCTACACCGAGAGAGGAGTTGGAGCGGCGTCTCAGCTATATCAAATCAAAGGTGAGTAGAGAAGGCACCATTGACATTCTAATATCGGGCGAGCGCTTCGAGTACATCAAGGGCGAACCTGAAACAAATGGAGCACCAGTGCTCCTGGTTCTTGCAATCGACCAGACCCATGTAGGCAACTCGCAAGCCACCCTTAGAGGTACAGGTGGCGTGTACGGTTGGTCATCACCCAGACATGCAGTCATAGCAGGCTCTATGATGATGCAGAATATGGCTCTCGCAGCAACTTCGTTGGGCGTTGGAAGTTGTGTTTCTTCAGTCCAGTTGGACCACTTCGATGACGTGGGAGCAATTTCAAAGAAACTAGGCATTCCGTTCCCACATTGGGTGCCAATCCTTTGTCTCACTCTCGGATACCCCATATCAGAGAGAACATTGGGACCTCCTAGACAGATGCCGGAGGAGATAGCGTTTCTAGACAAGTGGGGAGAACCATTCAAGAAACAGAGGTGAATATGATTGAGCGAACTTGACATTTTGAGAGAGGGCTTCATTGCTTTCTTGGATGGACTATGGTGGGGATTGCGTGACAATGTGGGAGCACTCTCAATGTATGAGGGCTATGCAAATGGATTCAGGCAGATGGGAGAAGAGAAAGCAAGATCCGACAGGGCGCAAGGACCTGAAGCTGCTGCGAAGACCGCGGCAGGTCTCTTCTCAGCTATTGGCTTGAAAGTTGACCTAAAGGGCAAAGAAATCCTCGTAAAGTCCTGTCCGCTTTGGGATAGGATTCTCGACCGCGGCCTTGAATATGCATTTCATGTTGAGGAAATCTGCTGGAAGCCGATGTTAGAAGGAATTGGTGGTGAAACCGGAACCAAGCCGACAGTGGAGTCGGCACTTCGATTGATCCATCTTGACAAGGCAAGGGCGGACTATAAAAAGAGTAAAGCGAAGAAAGCACTTGACAAAGGTGCAATATCCAAAGAGGAGTATGCCAAACAGATCAGTGCCCTTGATGAAATCATTCGGAAAATCCCATCAGAGGGTCGTTACCGATTTGATTAGAAGGGAGTTCATCCCAATAGATTATGAGTATGGGTGATCATAGACCATGGAGTCTCTTGAGAAAGCCGGACTGGCTGTCAATTATAATAAGGTCGAAAGCACAAAACCCGAAAGCCTTCCGAAAGAGGTGTTCATTTGGGACGAGACTCTCCGTGATGGAGAACAGACCCCGGGTGTGGCGCTCACTCTTGATGAGAAGATTGAGATTGCCAAGATGCTGGATGAGATAGGAACCTCGATTGTAGTTGTGGGGTTCCCGGCTGTCAGTGAACACGAGAAGGAGATAGTAGCGGCTATTGCGAAGGAGGGCCTCGATAATGCAGTTGTAGGGGCTCCTGCACGCGCAGTCATCTCAGATATCGATGCATGCATCGAAGCAGGTGTGAAAGAGGTGCCAATTTTCATTGCGACCTCTGACTTCAGGCTCAAGTACCAACTTCAAATGACACGAGATGAGATGCTTGATCGGCTAGTGGAATGCGTCCAATACGCGAAAGACCATGGATTAATCGTAGACTATATCGCAGAGGATAGTACAAGGAGCAGCATGGATTTTCTGTGCCAAGCATACAAGAGAGCCATTGACGCCGGAGCTGACAAGATCTGCGTGGCTGATACTGTAGGCTTTGTGAGACCAGAGGTCATGCGCCACATTATGAGGGAGGTCAAGAAGGACCTCTGGAGAAAGAGCAAATATAAAGTCCCGATTGCGGTGCACTGTCATGATGATTTTGGGCTTGCTAGTGCGAACACATTGGCTGCGGTGGAGGAAGGTGCCACTTACCCACATGTTTGTGTGAATGGCTATGGAGAGCGTGCTGGAAATGCGGCCTTTGAAGAGATTGTCATGGCTTTGGAGCAGCTTTATGGGGTAAGGACCGGCATTGAAACTGAGAAGCTCTACCGCCTAAGCAGACTTGTTGAGAGAAATTTCGCAATCCCATTGCCACTGCACAAATCAATCTCGGGTGACAATGCATTTACCCATTCCAGCGGGATACACTCTCACGGCCAATTGACTCATTCTATGACCTATGAGCCAATTAGCCCACTCATCGTAGGACGACGACGCGAATTTCATCTTGGGAAGTTCATAGGCAGACATTTCGTGGAATACCTTCTCAAGATGGGTGGGGTGAAAGCCACTGAAGAGCAAACTCGAGAGATTGCAGAACGTATCAAGAAGACACACGAGGCAACCAAGAAGAGTCAGTCCAAGGACTCGTTTGATAGAATAAAGGAGGAGCTCAAAGACCTACGTACAGGGGTCTCTGAGCGTGAGTTCTGGGCAATTGTGTTTGATATCATCTGAAACTCCTGGCAGCTCTCCAACGAAGAACGACACCGAGGTCCACTACAAACTCGCCAATTAGAGAGCCAACGCCTAGAACTAGGCGAAACATCATTGGCGGCCACGTTCGGTTTAGTTGAAGCCTTTGACCGAATTCCTTTTCCCTGACTGCCTACAGAACTGGATTATGCCCGATATCTTTGGAATGATAATGGATGATGCAGCAAAGGGGCAAGATGCAAAGCATGAGATCGAAAGGGATGATGGCTATGCTCATGAAGGCCTGGGCAGTCAATATACTGCGCCATTCTCTGAATGGAATGAGAGCGAGCGATTGGCTAGCGCTGAGGTCAAGGGCAAGATACTTGACATTGGCTGTGGAGCTGGCCGCGTAGCTCTCCACTTCCAGAAGAAGGGACATGAGGTTGTTGGGATTGATATCTCGCAGGCGGCTGTCGATGCTTCTCGCAAAAGAGGAGTAAGAGAAGTCTATCTCATGTCTGCGGAGAGTCTTGATTTCCCCAACGATACCTTTGACACGGTTATCTTGTTTGGAAATAACTTCGGAGTGCTTGGTGATGAGGAGAAGATCGTTGCGATGCTCATGGATTTGCATCGGATGACAAAGCCTGATGCCGTGATATTAGCACAGACTAGAGATGTTGCAGACACAGACAAACCCGAGCACATTGCGTATCATGAGAGGAACAGATCCAGAGGAATTCCAATCGGACTAGTCAAAATACGACTCAAGTATAGAGGCCACGTAGGAGATTGGTGGCATCTTCGAATGGTCAACTCGGACGAGATGTCAGCGATAGCTGAGAAAGCGGGTTGGAAACTCGTCAAGACATACGGCCCCAGAAATCTGTATGTTGGAGTCCTCCGGAAACGATGAATATGTTGGACGGAGACAGCCCTCGCAATCTGGCCACATCAGGCCAATACTTTTAGAGCTCTGATTGTCATTTGTAGGACAAGAAAGTCAAGAGGTTGAAAGATGCCGAAGGTTGATCTCCGTTACTACTGTTATGTTTGTGGACACCCAGTGGACCTGACTCCCGTAGCGCCCATTGCTCCAAATTTCAGCCATGTCGAAGTGAAGTGCAAGAACTGCGGCGATGGGACTCATCTGATGTTGACAGCATGTCCGGAATGCAAGAAGGGGGTCAAGTACATCCTCTCAGACTTTGATTTTCCAGAAGAGGTACAACGACTCTCAGGAGCATATGTCAATCTCATCAAGGAAATAAAGAACAGCCTCAAAGAAGTTGTCGATGAATTCCATGTGCCTCTTCCAAAACGATGGTCCGCCAAGTTCAATTGCGAGTGCGGAGCTGCCTACCAGACAGAGATTCTGCTTCCGCAACTTGAGGACTAGACTCGTATCTGGTTGTGATTCCCGATGAAGCCACGAACCAGAGACCATGCGAAGGCAAGAATAGCTTCGAAGATATTTGAGAACATGACCCAGGACGAGAGGATTGTGAGGGGTGTTTTGGGCGTTAGAGCTAATGATGTTCCAGACCGCCTTCTTGTAGTTGCAACTGGGAACTTCAAGAAGGGAGCGGCTTCACGTCTCAAGAACGAGAAGGCAAAGGGAAGGCTCACGACAGGAAAATACGGTGATACAGCAATAGGTATTCTGGACACAGGGATTGGCTCGCCGGCTGCAATCATGTTCTTGGATGCTATTGCGAAGACCAATCCACGAGTATTCATTCGTGCAGACTTTTGTGGCGGTCTATCAAGCGAGCATGGTATTGGTCATGCGTTCGTTGCTGATTCAGTCCTTGTGGGGGATGGTGCGGCGTCAGTGTATTTTGGAGCTGGAAAGAAGATAGATGCGGACTCTACTCTAACCAAGCAGGTCTTCACTAATTCAGCGAATTCAGGTTTGCCAACACATAGAGGGACAATGTGGACAACAGATGTCCTCCTGAGGCAGACAGAGGATCTACTCCAAGAGTGGATACGGCGAGGAGCTCATGCAGTGGACATGGAAACATCAGCGGTTCTTGGGATAGCCTCGGAGAACAAGACCCCGGCAGCATCAATCAACTGTATATCAGATTTGCAGCTTCATGGAAAGCCGCTCTTTGGACCAGAAATTGATCCGATGCTCCTAAGAGGAGTCGATTTGGTCATCGATGCAGCTATTGAAGCATTGGTCGAATGGAAATAGGTAGTCGCTCAAGAATGAGTCCATATTCCAGTTTGGTATCCTTGAACGGACTATTAATGGGGCGCAATAGGAGCCTCAGGAACGACTATCTCAACTTTGAGATGGACAGGACACTTCATCGAGTTGGCTACTAGGCAGTATGTGTGAGCTCTTTGAGCCGCTTTTTCCATCCTTTTGCGATCCTGCTCGGTTGGGACAACTATATTGGCTACCATGGTTATCTGGTCAAATTCGTATCCAGACTCACCTTTAGCCAGAGTTGCTTCACTCTTGACTGAGAATTCAGAGAACTCAGCATGGAACCGTTTTGCGACGCCGGAGAGGCTAACTCCATAACACGATACGGCAGACGCTAGGAAGAGCTCTTCGGGTGAAATGAGTTCTCTTGGAGATTCAGGCCAGAAATCAGGCGGGGTGGCTACTTCAAATGTTGGTTTACCCTCAATCTCAACAGTGACGATCTTCTCACGGATCCAGTTGCTATCGAGTTCGTATCGATGTTCTTCTGTCATTGAGCGGACCTCATGTGACCGGAACGAGAGGCCCTTTATAGGATTGTGATTTGACCGTTATGGCATAACATCAATTTTCAGCCCATAATAGGCGCCAGCTTACGAATTCTGAGAGTAGTTCTTATTAGGATGTAGTGCACTACACAACTTGTGTGGTGAGCAGGCGGCTAACAGGGCCTATATTCTGTAACATGCCCTCATAACTCCCCCCCTCCTACCAGTGGCCTTCTCTTCGGAAAAGGCCTAAGCCTTGTTGGCGCTGGTCACCACACAACTTCTACTTGTCAGACTTCTTCCTTGACAACGGAGCGAGCCATCCTGCGATCATAGATGACTGAATCATCCTTGATGCTTATTGACAATAGGCATCTTCCAACCAACGCCAAAAGCCTTCTGCGTGATTTTGATGCAAGGAGGCGCCTGCCAGCGTTTGTACTCTGCCCGACGAACTCTGCCATAGACATCATTTACTACTTCCGAGGGATAGCCCATCTCAACCAGCTCAGACCGGCTCTTGCGATCCTCAATAATATCGTCAACCAGGGGACTGACAATATCAAAATCAAATGGATCAAATTGATCCGGCTTGAGCTCTGCAGATGGTTTCTTCTCAATCGAGCCTTTGGGAATCACTTGTCTTCCTATCATCTTGTTGTACCACTTCGCCAAGGCGTAGACCTCAAGCTTGCTAACATCGCCAATAACCCCAACACCTCCCGTCATGTCACCATACAGAGTGCAATAGCCAAGGGCAAGCTCTGTCTTATTGCCTGTGTTGAGCACAAGAATGTGAAGTTCTCTAAATCGGTTAGAAATGTCCATGAGGATATTGCTTCTGACTCTTGGCTGAATGTTCTCATCAGCCACTGTATCATCATCTTCTGGCTTTGCATGATGAAGAGTTCGCAAATTGACAAGCAGGGCCTCTGTGGAGGCATGAAATTCGTCAATGATTGATTGTATTGAGGATTTCACGAAATGGATACCAAGATTTCTTGCCAAGACATCTGCATCGGACTCACTATGGTCGCTTGAGAACTTTGATGGCATACTAACCCCGATTATGTTCTTCGGACCCAATGCCTCAGAAGCTATACATGCTGTCAAGGATGAGTCTATGCCGCCACTGAGACCAAGTACTGCTCTCTGAAAACCAGTCTTCTTGAAGTAGTCTCGAAGGCCCAAGACAAGAGCACTGAACATCTCTCTATATCTGTCATAGTCAGGCGAGGGAACCTCTGGCGCAGTCATTGTATCAGGATCGAGTTCAGTTATAACCAGATCTTCTTCAAAGTCAGCGCCTCTGGCAATGACTGTGCCATCAGCATCTATCGCCACGCTCTGTCCAGAGAACACCAGCTCGTCCTGCCCCCCTATCATATTGGTGAGAAAGATAGGGACCTTGTTAGCCACGGCTCTATCTCGAACCTCTTCCTCCCTCTTGAAACATTTTGCAGTATAGAAAGGCGAAGCCGAGATGTTGAGAATCAATTGAGCTCCACGTTCCACAAGACTACTTGTCACCTTAATGTCGTATTCATCGTCCCAGAGGTCTTCGCAAATCTGCACACCGAGTTTAACCTCTTGGCGTCCAATCTTGAGTGAAACTGGTTGAATCCGCTCAGGCTCTAATGGTGTGAAGTATCTGGCTTCATCAAACACGTCGTAAGTGGGAAGGAGCGTCTTATGGATGATTTTCAATATGGAACCATTTTGAATTACTGCCGCGGAATTGAAGAGATCCTCATCGTCATAGTCCACGAATCCCACTACGGCTATAATCCCCTTAGTCTTCTTCACAATTTCATTGAGAGCTGCTCGGTTTGCTTCCAGAAAAGATCCTTCCAAGAGAAGGTCTTGCGGAGGGTAGCCAGCCACCGCCATCTCAGGAAAGGCAACGACATCTGCATCCTGTTCTTTGGCCTTAGAGAGAAACTCAAGGATCTTGGCAGTATTGCCCGAGAAGTCGCCCACTGTAGGATTGATCTGAGCCATAGCGATTTTCATGGTTCCTCACCACTCTCAGCAACTGACTGCTGAAAAAAGCCTTTTGTGGTACCCCATTATTACAACTCTTGCCTCTTAGAGAAGCCAGCAGGCATAAACTACCAGGAGCGCAGTGCAAGGAGACTGATAGCATCCTATATTCTAGATTCGATGAAGAGTCCATGAAGAGCTCTCCAGAAAGACCACAGTTCGATTTCTTGGCTTAGTCCATTATTTGGGCCATAAATCCATTAGCCGCCTGAAAAGATCCGGCAAATAGGAATCGGAATCAATAATTAGGCTATGTTTCATATTGAAACATGCGAGTGCCAGAATAAACCACACTGTAATAAGTAGGTGGAGGACGCACCTGAAATGAGAACACCTGAACTCCGGAAGACCATTCTCAGAATGGCGGGGACACGCAATTTCTATGGATACGAGATTCATCAGAGGCTCAGTGAAAAAGGCATCAAGGTGGGAATTGGTCGCCTCTATTCGATACTCGGTGAAATGAAATCAGATGGACTGCTTCATGATGCTTGGGAGAAGAGCAAAACAGGTCCCAAACGCAGAGTATACTGTATCTCTCCCAAAGGTGGAAAGGAAAGAGAGATGATTCTCATGGACGCGATAAGAACGGTTCATGACTTCTATATAGAATACCTCTTGGATTTGCCACCAGGCCTCAGCGCCTTCAATAGAATAGCTGAGCTCCTTACCAAGGGGATAGGAGAGGAAATCAATATTGGCTATGCAGTACCAACGATTTCCAGCTCAATGAAACGATTACTGCAAAAACTCAAAGAGAATCGCCCGAGAGCGAATATCTACGTCTTCTGTCCCAAGACAGCAACCACTGACCTTGATATTGACGATATTCTGACTCTGGATGGAACCCTGGAGGACATCCCAACGAAAGACGACTATCTCGACCTTCTAATGGCTACTGGAAACATTAGGAAGGAGTGCCTAGATGCGTGCTTGACTGAATGGCGAAGAGTGTTACATCCTAAGGGTAGGGTCGCGGTGGTGACGCCATCAGCACTCATCGCCGACTACAAGGATCCGCTTGGGATAGGGGAATTCATTGAGATGCGTGAGCATCCGCCCACTGCTGGCGATGACCATTTGAATGGAAGTATGTTGAAGACCGCATTGAGGGAACATTTCAAGAAGGTCAAGGAAGAGAGAGTGGTGCATATCACAGTACTGACAGGCTCTGGAAGCAATTCATAAGGAACACTGACTTCGACAATCAATCTCATTTCCAGTAAAAGGACGAGCTATATCCACTTTGATACTATACCAGATTTTTGATAGTCCTTTATTTAGCTCGTTCACCCATGCCTTCATGGTAATCAGAGTTTTCCTGTGATTGAATCGGTTCCCGGACCGAGCACGCAAAGGTTACAGGTCACTTCATGCGATTTCCAACTCCTACAGAGAAATAGTATACCATATTGGGAGGGTCAGATTCAAACTGACCTCTCCCGCCATCTAAAACAACTCTCCTTGTGCATATCTATCCAGTAGCTTCAGTATAGCTCATCTGGAACTATAGTAAACCTTTGATAGATGCTTAACTAGTTTCTCTCCTCTTGCCAAAGAAGCTGATAATCAGCATTTGCATGAATTGGAAGGGGTTTAAGCTTTTGAAATCAAGGAACCTATATGCTGGTCTAGCCATTCTTGGATTCTTCCTAGCGGCGTTCTTTGCGATAAATAGCATTGTCGCTCTGCCAGACGGAACGACCCTAATGGTTTATGAAACAACAGACTCTATCACTCTGGATGGTAATGCCTCAGAGGCAGCATGGGACATGGCTGACACGCTCATCATTCCTGACATTGAAGGATCTGGAATTGAAGTTACGTTGAAAGCCCTTGCGGATCAAAACTATGTATATGTCTATGCCACATGGAATGACTCAACGAAAGACGATACACGCAGAGGGTGGGCGTTCAATGGCACAGATTGGGAAAATGTTGGAGGCAATGAGGACCGCATTACTATTGCGTGGGGATTAGGAACTGCGATTGTTTGTGGTCATAATCCCAGTACAGCGGATAGCATGCTGTTCGATGTGTGGCATTGGAAGGCTGCGCGGACCGCCCTTGCTGGTTGGACTGATGATAAGTTCTGGGACGGTTCGGGGAGACATGGCGATGCAAAAACGGCAGGTGGCTATCTGGAAAACTCGGTCGTGATTCAAGCTGCAAGTCCTGCAGCTATAACAGCTGCACTTGGAAACAGCTCTTCTGTTGTTGCGTTCAGTAATGATGACCGCCCCTATTGGGATAACTTAGGAGCTGTGATCTCTTGGACGAACGGTGCTAATTCAACTCCAATCGGCGACTATATCCACGGCTACAACTCGACTATTCCTACAGGTAGCAGAGGAGACGTTCTATCGAGTTCAACTCACAATGGAACGGCTTGGCATGTGGAGTTCAAGAGAGCTCTTGATACTGGAAACTCTGCCGACGATGTCGCTTTTGATGGGAGTCAGCAGCCATTCTTTGTTGCAATCCACAATAACTCCGGAGATGAAGCACACTTCAGGGCGGGAGGAGCTACTCCTACGACTTACACTCTAGCATTCCCAGCTGAAACTACCACATCTACAACTACCGCAACTTCACCAAGTACAACCCCGCCTCCTCCACCCCCAACAGATCAAACGCTTTTGATCGCAGCCACTTTGGGTGGGATTGTAATCATACTTCTAATTGTGGTATTTGTCAGAAAAGGGAGGTAAGGCCAAAGGCCTCTCCCTTCTTTTCTCAATCTAGGCGGGTCAATTATCCAATAGCTCTATATGAATTTGGCAATGGTCTCTGGTATCAGATGCAAATGCTATGATACTCTCAGGATAATTCCTTTAGTTTCTAGCATGGTCAGAAAATCATTAGCGGCATATTCAGTGACATCAAGTTCCCTCATGAGTAGCTCTTTGAGTGTAGTAGGACTGAAAGAGTCTGATCCAACAAATCTGCGGACAAGAAGTATCAGGCGAAACTGCCGAGCGTTCGATGAAAGACTCAAGGGACGCTCGTGAAGTCTGTATTTGGTTTCCTTTGGGTTGATGTATTCTCTCAGTTGTATATCTGCCCACTCATGATCGAAGAATGAGCGGTCGCCGTCCCAAGTTGTCAAAAGAAAGCCATATTCATTCTCGTAGGCCGTAATGAAATTCTTGAGCTTGACCATGAATTGGTCTTCAATATCTCCCCTCGCGACGGCTATACCTGCCAAATATTCCCCATAGCAGATGTGAGCCACATGTTCATCCACCGTGTATGTTTCGTGATCAGCGTTTAGACCCTGACCACCATGAAGCTCTTCAACAAAAGAATAGGCTGTGAGAAGCGCACTGAAGAGGTCAGGGTCAATCTCGCCAGCGACAAATGACTTGTAGTAAATCGAGAGCCCGCTTTCCAACAACGAAACGATGATGTGCTGAACATCGTGGGCTGTATCTGTCTCCATGTGCGTGTCGTCAATGATGCGGTGCTCCAAGTCTCAAACAACCCCGTTTGGACCCCAAAGGT
>JBHLPF010000064.1:0-12551 GCA_048939765.1 Promethearchaeota archaeon | reverse complement strand
GATGGCATCCAGGAAGTAGGTGTTTATGGCGTCAACGCAGACTGGAGTGATGCAGAAGCCTATGAGATTGCATTCCAGTTCCCTCTTGAGGTGCCCAAAGGTGCTGTTGTTACATCAGCAAGACTCGAATTGGAAGGCGCGCCAGGAGCTTCTGCCAATCGAGCAGGAATGAGAGTCCTGGTTGCAGATCATGACAACGTGGCACCATTCACTCCCGGCTTCCCCGTGCTCAAAGACCGATATCAATGGGTAGATACTAGTGTCGACTGGTATCCCACTGGTGCGTGGACTGATGGCGTGAAATACATGTCTCCTGACTTTGCAGGCCTGGTTCAGCTAGTGGTGTCTCGTGCGGGTTGGTATGACGGGAACTATCTCTGCGTGATGTTGGAATATGCCGGTTCAACAGGGTATCAGGACTATAATAATGCGAAGGGTTCCTCAGACTATGCAGAGGAAGACCTTGCACGCCTATACGTCGACTATATAGTACCAAGTTCCGAACCTCCTACACTGCAATTCGAAGGGAACGTTACAGCACTGGAGTTTACAACGAACTCGTCTCAGCTAATCACTGCTGATATGACAATGCTTGTCGACATGAGCAGAATCACAGACTCGTTGACGGAATCTATGACTTCAGGCACGTCATATGTTGCAGAGAACGCTTCTCTCACCACATGGACTGCGAATGTGTTGGTTTCACCACCCCCGAATATAGCAGACTTATCCTTCTCGCTCTCATACCCTCATCGCCATTGGGGAATTCTTAGTGTCAAGAATCCATTGGGTGTGACTAAGTCAACTCCGGAACATTGGGCTAGCATAAATGGTGTCCTCACAGTCCACACGATAGGAGGCTCAGAATACGGGATGTGGAAGATCCAATTTGCACAGGACACCTCATTGATGGATGTTCAAACAGGCATAAGAGGAGGTTCTCTAGGACCTTCAACCTCATTGACCACCGATGAGGAGATTGAGGTGCATGCATGGACAGCTTGGGAGGATGATGAACGAATAGAGTTTGCGTTGATTGCGCCTGATGACTCGATCTGGTACTCCACCACCAACACCACCTCGGGAAGCTCATCCCATGCCATTCCATCATTCAAGAACAAGAAAGTAATTACGATTGATCACACTCAGGTCGATGGAGATTTGGACGAATTTCCGGTCTTAATTGATATACTAGATGCAGACCTCCATAATCCTGCAAAGGTTCAGTCTGACGGTGATGATATCATATTCATGCAGAACGGCGTAGTCTTGGCTCATGAGATTGAATTGTTTGACCAAGATTATGATGCTACATATGCGCATCTGACAGCTTGGGTGAAGGCGAATCTTTCAGGGTCCGTAGATACACAAATTGAGATTTATTATGGCAATGCCTACGTTGACTCTCAGGAGAATCCCGAGGCGATTTGGAGCAATGGATATACGGGCGTATGGCATCTTGCAGAGTCACCATCGGGGACTGCCAAAGAGATAGAGGACAGTACCCCTAACAGCAATGATGGACATACAAGAGGAACTATGAACAACCAAGACTCTGTGATTGCAAAGGTTGGTTATGGACTACAATTAGATGGTATTGATGATTCCATCGTGATACCCGAAAGCCTCAGCCTTGATTCTCTAAGCGACATAGCGACCCTTGAAACTTGGATCAATTGGGAAAATGTCTCTGATGGCACATACCAGAGATTGATGACAACAAGCAACAGGTTCCTAGAAGCTCCCAATACGCATAATGACGGGCTTGAATGGGCAGTAAATGGTGATGGAAACTACTTCTTCTATCCATGGGGTGGTAATTCAACAAACTACAATTATGTTACAGCTCCATTCACGAATGGAGCCTGGCACCATGTTGTTGTCACAATGGACTACAACTCCAAAGAAGTTATACTCTACATGGATGGCTTACCACTGACACTTCTTGCCGAACTCGTACCAACGGGTTGGACTCAACTAGCAAACCTCGATGATTGGATATGGGGAGGAAACAGCCCTCATGTTCCAGAGGGTTCCGCTCTCGCCACATTTGATGAGATACGGGTTTCCAGTATTGTTCGATCACCACAGTGGATTGCCACGGAGCATTCCAATCAAGACAATCCATCTGGGTTCTACAGCATAGGGTCTGAAACTGCCAGACCAACCTCCGAGCTATCAATGTCCAAGATTATTGACTCATCGGCTCCCGCTGGACGGTGGACCATTGCTGCATTCCATAACACAACTGGAGTCCTGGGAGGGTATCTGGCTAGTGCCTTTGAGCGAGAATTCATTGTGAGGCATGATGCAGCAATGACATTATTGGCACCTTCAGATGCACTCGGGGATGGGCTTTCAGTCAGAGTCGTCGGAAACATAATACAAGTTGAGGTCGAGCTCAAAGACAGCCTTTCGTCCGAACCAATTATAGAAGCTGATGTTCTAGTCAACTGGACAATCCTAGGAACAGAAACCCAAATTGCACTCAATGATTATGGTACGGGCATCTATGGGGTCGCTTTGAATACTTCCGATCTTGAAACTCTAGGCAGATGGAGAGTAGAAGTGGTTTCATTCAATGAATACTTCAATAATGCAAGTGTTTCCTTTAATCTCGATATACAACACGAGATCTTGATAGTACCTAGAACTACATCAAAGACGCCTTATGGAGATGATTTTGAGTTCAAGATTGATATTCAGGACAGTTTTGACGCAACGCCTGTCATCGGAGCCGTGATCACATCAAATGGTTCAATTCTTGGCATTACAGACTACAACAATGGAACGTATCGGATTCTACTCGATGGGTCAGGATATGGAATAGGAAGTCACTATTTCCAGCTCAACGCAAATCCATCCGAGTCATATCTACTTGGGAGTACTCAAATCGTCTGCCTTGATGTCGAGAAGATAGAGACAATTCTTCATTCGCATGGTACAGATCCCGCGAATGTGCCTTGGGGTCAAGATGCCAATATTACCCTCGGATGGTATGATGCTGATCATTCACTCCTGGGAATAGATGGAGGAACTATATCAGGAGATTCAATTCTGGCTTGGACAGATCTAAATGATGGCAACTACAGCATAACTATTGACGTTGGCGCGTACGCCCCAGGATTGTATCTCCTTAACTACTCAGTTTCAAAAGCCAACTACTACGGTGCCAGCGTTGGAGTATGGGTCAATGTCATCCCTCATAGGACTTATATCGTTGTCACCTACAACAGCTCTGTTCCCGTGGGAGCAGATACTTACGTAGCAGTCACTCTCCATGACCAGGATATGGGAGGAGCACTAATTCAGGGTAACTTCTCTCAGATAACGGCTCAGTGGATTGAGGATAATGCAGTCTATGGCACGATGGAATTCTGGATCCAAACGGATACCTGGATGTTAGGCACTCATATCGTGAATCTAACACTGGAAACAATCAGCTCACCCAGATTCTACCTCGACGCAAAGAAAGCGGTTGAGGTCAGAATAAGGAAGCTCGAGGTGACAATGGCCTGGGAACACATTGACACCTTCCCAATAGGAGATGACTTTGAGATAATTCTTCAATTGAATGTCAGTGATCCTGCTTCTCAGTTTCATGGCGAACATGTCGGAGGGCTGACTATTGCTTATTTCTCAGCTCAGGATCAGTCAGGAACACCGTACAGCATTGAAACTCTCACGGACTTGGGAATGGGAAGCTACTCATTGTCCATCGACCAGTCCAACTTCCTTGGCGGAAATTATACTGTTCGCATTCTCCTTGCTTTCGCACCTGCCCAAGACTATAGAAGCACTCAGACTCCGATCATTACTTTCACATATAGAGCTGCACGCAGCTATGTTTCATCACCAGACTACCCTGAAGCCACCACGCCATACAGCTCAAACATAAGCGTGACAATAGTCTACGAGGACATCGACCGAGCTCAAGGGATAACGGGAGCAACGATTGATGCTACTGGTGCTTCAATAATCAGTGTAACGTACATTGGAGATGGAGGCTATCTCGTCCTTCTTGATACCACCTCATGGAGCATAGGGCTCTATGGTGTTGAGTTTACAGCATCCGCCCCAAACTATGAGAGCCAGAACATATCGATTTCAATTCGAGTCAGAATCATTCGAACTTATGCAATAGGAACTGTCGGGACTCTTGACATTCCAGTCGGCGACTCAGCGTTCTTCTACGTGGATTATATTGACATGGATCACAATGCTGCTATAGATTCTGCAACCGGAGTATGTAATTGGACAATTGCTCACTACTCAATTGAATGGACTGGCGTTCGCTACAAGATCTCAATCAATTCTTTCGACACAGACGTTTTAGGTGACTATCTGCTACTGTTTAACTTCACAAAGAATGCAAACTTGGAGGTTGGCTATTTCAGCATCGTTGTGACGATAAGAACAATCACGACAGAGTTCCGCCTCATTGGGCTGCCTGAGCCCACTACTCCAATCGGATCAATCTATATTTCGGTGTATTATGGTGACCGTGACCATTACACAGGAATTGTATCTGCACTGATTGAATGCACAGTATTCAATGATACCGGAGTGGTCCTACGGCAATGGAGCAACGAAACATCGGCAGGCTTCTACAACATAACCATTGATGCCTCCCAATTCGGTGGTCTAGGAACGCAGCATCTTACGATTCATTTCAACTGGACAGGGAGCATCCAGAAGTACCAAGATATGTTTCTAACCGTTGATGCCAAGATTATTGGCGAAAACTCGATTTTGTCACTCATCGACGCCGCTTTGCCCTCACCCTGTCTTGCAAACATGAGCTATACCTTCCTCTATGCTAGATCGAGTTCAGGCCTAGGAATCACAAATGAAACGGGGAATGTGTTGGTTACAGTATCATTCTCTGGTTTGGTCATCGACAATTCTCAAATTGATGTGTGGGAAACGAATCGAGGAGCCAATCCTGGGTACTATTCAATTCGCTTCAATACGACAGTCCTGCAGGGAACAGGACTCTTCTCCATGAATGTGTTTATCAATTGGTCGAAAGGCGTTTCTCCCTACTATACAAATCGAACTGATGTAATCTCCATAAGAGTTCTGCCAAGAGATACATTGTTGTCCGTTATACCTCCCACAAGCGTTGCCTATGGAGAGAATGCGACTTTTTCATTTTCATACGAAGATGTCACAGGTGGAACTTCAGCAATAATTGAGTACAATGAGAGTGTAATGTCAATTCAGGTCAGTCTGTCTCAATTCTCTCTTTCATATAATCCAGTATCTGGAGAATTCACCATTTCATTCAATACAAGTCAATTTGGACCGCCCCTGGGAGAGAGAGCATTCACTCTTGACATTACATGGTATGGAATCCCATTCTATGCAAACCACACTGGCCGGATCATCAACATGATTCTAACTGCACGACAAACCAGCCTATCATATCCAACCCCTCCGGAAACACCCTATTCAGAAAATGCAACCTTCACACTTCATTATCTTGATGTCACGGGAGCGTCGACAAAGGGAATCTTCGGAGCGACCATCGTGCTAAAGAACGAATCAATCGTAATCCCCCTCGCCTACCGTCATGTCTTAGATTTCGGTGACGGGAGATATCGGATAGAAATTGACACCTCTTATTTCAGTCAACCAGGCCATTACAGCATATCTGTGGAAGTCTATTCAAGCTCATTCTATTTGCAGAACAAGACTGGTGTGAGAATTCTATCTATCACATATCGACCTACGATACTGATCTCGGATCCAGTCAATCCAGTCCAGTTTCAAGAGCCAATTCATGTCATCCTTCGGTACCAAGATCTAGTGACTCTTACATCAATATCAAACCTCACTGGTGCTCTAACATACGTGAGCATACTAAACGGGAGTGATTGGATCTTCACCTGCACATGGCGCGATTCATTCCAAGACTATCTGCTTGTCATAGAAACATACAATCAGGGTCTTGATGTTCACAGACCGTATGTACTTTCCTTAAACTTCAGCTATGGAGAACAATTGCCATTCTATACTTGGGCAAGCATTGATGTGTCATTCAAGCTCACATTCAGAGACACAGAACTTACACTGGAATCAGCGCCATCACCCGCGCCCTATCTTGATCGGGTGAATTTCACGGTAGTTTACCGAGATTCTATAAGTCTTTCAGGCATTTCTGAAGGAGAAATCATAATCTATTATGGCATGAGTCAGCTTGTAGAGTTGGCAGACTTCACTGTGAATGACCTGATGAATGGGCAATACTTCATCTCGATCAAAACGACATCACTAGGAATTCCTGGCGCGAA
Organism: Promethearchaeota archaeon; assembly: GCA_048939765.1. Lineage (GTDB taxonomy): Archaea > Asgardarchaeota > Thorarchaeia > Thorarchaeales > Thorarchaeaceae > SMTZ1-83. The sequence continues at coordinate 6,255 of JBHLPF010000064.1, read as the reverse complement.
AACCATAGAAGTTACCGCAAACTGGACATCTGGATCTCCATTCTATGGCGCCACAGTTCTCAATATAGGGCTTTCAGTGACTGGACGACCCACCAATGTAGAAATCCTCCTTCCACCGTCTCAAACTCAATACCTCGACAACGTTACGTTCCAATTTGCCTATGTTGATATTGAAACCGGTCAAGCGATTGCAGTTTCCACAAACGATGCTGTAATCTATAGTGGAGGCGTATTGCTAATTGGCTCAGATTATATGATAGCAAGATTAGGCACAGCTTTTGAGGTTAGTATTAATTCCACAGTTCTTGGTTCGAATCTTGTCTATAAATGGAATGTCACAGTTTCAGTAAATTGGAATGGAACATCTCCATACTACCTTGATGATAGAACTGCAGTCCTCGTGACAACATCAAATCGACAGGGAGTGGTTAGCCCATCTCAAATCATTGCAACACCCATGGGAGATAATGTCACTCTGAATTTCGCGTATAGTGACAGAGATACGGGAGAGGCCATTTCGGGTGCGATAATTGGCTTTTCATGCATTGAACGACCTGCGCTTTTGGAGGGAATTGATTATTGGATTCTTGAAGGAGTTGGACCAGAAAGCGGAATCTACTCGGTCCATGTGGACAGCAACGCACTGGGACAGACTGGACAATTCAGTTTCCTATTGAGTGTATCTTGGAACCCTGACTCCAGCCCCTATTACGCAAACTTAACCGGCATCCGAATGACCGGAGTGGTAAGGTTGGCCTATGCTTCAGTATCTTATGAGCTCCCCTCACCCTCAGTTGTGCCGTTTCTAGAGAATGTTTCTTTTGTGTTGAATCTCACAGACATAGATCATACCCGGCAGATTGATGGTGCTGAAGCTTTCATCACTTTAGAGTACAAATCAACTGGTCTAGAGCCGCAAATCTGGAGCCTAGTCCCGCTTGGTGGAGGATTGTATAACGTAAGTGTAAATATGTCTGATTTGATAACTCCGGGACTCCACACATTCATCATCAGAATCGACTATACGCCATACCAGAGTCTCCAGTTTGAAGCACCAGTACAGGTTCGACTTCGAAATGCCATCTTGACTGGTTCCGTTGGTCCTACAAACTATGCGGGATACTCCACATATGCTCTTGTAAACCTCTCTGATTTTGATGCAGGAGATGCACCTCTTGATAATGCAAACCTGAATATCGAATGGGGTGATACAGCTAGCTGGATTGGCCTAGGAAATGGAATCTATAACCTAACGCTAGACACCACAAATCTGAATTATGGCCCTCAGAGTCTGAATATCACAGCTGAACTCACCTACTATTCAATTCAGCCACTTCGCATGCCAGTGATTCTTCTAAGTGTCCCGTCAGACCTCGCAATTTCTTGGACTGGGCCAAGATCTTACAATCCAACAGAGATCTACTGGGGAGAGATGCTAGAGGTATATGCGGCATATAATGACACCCTGCGTGGAGTCCTGATTGCCGGCGCGCAGGTGACCTATTCGTGGATTGGAGGAAATGGTAGCCTTTCCGGCACGCTGATTCCAGGCAACTACACATCCTTGATTGACACAGTTCATGGTTCAACTATAGGCACAATGGTACTTACTGTGAGCGCAAGAGCTCCAAACTATCTTCTGGCAACAGAACAGATTGTATTCAGGCTGCTTCCACGGCCCATGGACTTGGCACCCGAAGATGGTTTGTATTCTTTCAACGTGAATCAACAAAGCGCGAAGAACATTACAGTCTTTTTGAAAGACACGTTAAGCGATATATTTGTAGATGGAGCTACCATTTATGCAAATTGGGACTTTGGTAGTAACATCAGTCTAGCTGATGTATCAGGTATGCCGGGATACTATTGGTTTACTATATCCACCACGCTTGCTGAAACCATATCCTATCAAATCACTATCAGTGCCTCAAAGCAAAACTACACTTCAGCTTCTCTTGCTCTCACTATGACCGTCACACAAATCCTACTTGAGCTCGAACCGGATGTCCTCACAAGCACCTACCAATACACATCAATCAACTGGTCGCAAATAGTTAGGATTGGAGTCTACGTAGTGATTCCAGCGGCGAACATGACTATCCCAACATGCAGCTTAACGTGGTATTCTCCTGAACTGGCAGCAAATGGTACGCTCATAAACGGTTCATCAATTGGAGGGCCAGGATATTTCTACTTCGACTTCGATACATCTCTTACAACAGCTACAATCCATAATTTCAGGATAACAGCCAACGCTATAGGGCGCAACTTCACTGAGGCGGTGTATTCACTTGTAATGGTCATAAGGAATTTGCCAACCACTACTCTTGCACCAGGATATATGAGTATCAATTGGGGATGGAGCGGCATCATAAACGTGACATATCAAGACCTGTATAACGAAATTGGCATAATTGATGCAGACTCATCATTCTCATGGGCTCTTGGCTCTGGTGTCCTCTTACAACAGGGTAATGGAGTCTATAGTATTCCTGTGAATACGACGTTGGTGAGACCTGGAACCTATCGCATATCGATTGGATTTAGCAAGCTCAACTATGATGACTCAGAAAGTAGCATTACTTTTCGTGTCGAACCTGCGCCAACTGAAGCAGTGATAGTAGCATCATCCTACTATTTCGGAGATGAGAGCGGGACTCTATTACATGTTCCTTACGGTGAGGCATTAATGGTTCCTATTCTCTATAATGATACATACCTGAATAGAGGCATTGCTGGTGCGACCATTGTTACAGCCCTTTATTCTGGACCAGGATTCTTTGAGAGGGAACTCGAAATTCAAGGTACACAAATGGGAACCTACACCTTCAACTTTGATTCAAATGATTGGGAATTGTTTGACCAGTTTGTTTTCACCATTACCCTATCTCTTGAAAATCGGACTTCAGCTAGCTTGGTTTTTGAAATCGAAATCATCGAGATTCCGACAGGATTGGACATAACTGGCGGCTCAGTCCGATCACTGTTGTACAATCAGGAGATATCTTTCGAAGTAATCTACTATGATGCTTGGCCAGGTCACAATTCAGAGGGCATAACTGATGCCAACATTATAATCACAGACGACATTGATCCATATCTAGATATCAAAACCATAACTCCGGCTGGTGCAGATGGCCACTATATTATCACTCTTGTTGCGTTGAGGAGCACGGGCACAGCTGAGTTCGATATTGTCGTTAATAGAACCAACTTCCAAACACAGATCATACAATTCACCATATCTGTAAGCCCATCTGATACTGATATATTGGTTCAGAATATGCTGACCTTTGGGCCTGCATTCATCGTCGCACTCGCGCTGATTGGTGTATTCTGGAGGAGGATTCTCAAGGTTCCGAAAATGGTCAGAAGAATCTCCGCCATGCTGAAACAGCTGGCACGAGGCAAGGTACCCAAATCTGACAAGACGATAAAAAGCAGGCACGAGCTTGTTTCTGAGCTATTCAATGAAATGGGTAAACCTATAGGTCTCTCAAGGGGAATCGAAGGTCTTGCAGCTGAGCCCATCACTATTGATATTCCAGTAATTGAGGAAATGATCATTGACCTTTCACTACTCACCGATATGACACCAGAAGAGCTTGAGGAGTTCAGACAAGCAATATCGAAAATGAAGGAAAGCGAGCAAGTTTCCTTTGCTCGGGAAGTTATTGCACAGGAAGCTGTTCGAATTGCCCAGGAAAGGAATACAACTGTGGAAGAGGTTCTTGAAGAGGTACGTCACCAGAGAATCAGCCTGATTGGCGGAGAGGTGAAAGACAGCAGACCCCTTGCACAAATCTACGGAATAAGCGAACCAACTGAATGGGCAGAGATTGAGAAAACACCTGAAGGACGTCTCACAGAGGCAGAGCTTACTGAAATGCGCTCCCAGCTGGTAGCTAGAGGACTTCCAATTCACGAAGTTGATTCATTGATTGAACAGGCAAGACAGCTGCCTAAGGATGTAGGGGAAATGCTGCTGAAGGGCGTAGGGCAAGCTGTCGACATGCATGAAACAAAGGAGGATGTCGCATATCTTACTGACTCAGAAATCGAAATGCTCAGGGTGCAACTTAGAGAAGAAGGAGCAGACCTTCAGGAGATAGAGAAGATTCTTGATCAAGCCAAGGGTGTGCCTAGAGCATTGGCAATGGAACTGCTGGAAGGATTTAGAGAGGATCACGAAGTTAAGAAGAAACCAGAACCTCCTGAAACTATGACAGAGGATGAGCTGGTTGCGCTTCGAGGTAGACTGTTCATAAAGGGAACACCAGAGGAAGAGATAGAGAAGATTCTTGAACAAGCCAAGAAGGTTCCAAGAGACCTAGTTTCGGAATTCCTTCAAGAAGTGGAGGGACTTGCCCCCGTAGAAGAAGCTATTGAAGAGTTCGAGGATAGGCTTAGTGAAATGGATATTGAGGACCTCAGAAACGAGCTGAAAAAGAGAGGACTCCCAAAGAAAGAGATTGAGTCCATCGTGAAACAGGCACGTAATCTACCGGCGGCTCTAGTTGATGAGCTTTTGAAGAGCATTGATTCAGAGAAGAAATAGTCCTTGTATGGGATTTCGGAAATGGAAACCGTAGGAATTTGCGCCTTAATGCATTCTCAATAGTCATTCAAAAGCAGTTTGATTTGCCAGTGGCAGCTCCCGTGAAGGTTCACACTTCACGTTTTATGACATGCGACTCAACAGCCGGCATGCTTGGCCTCTCACTTGTCAACCAAAGATCAATCATCGCGCCCAGTAGATCAGAGATACCTGCACCTGTGATGCTGGAAGTCTCCATGAAAACTATTGGATGGGCTTCGCCGCTTTCACCCAATTCATTTGCCATTTTCTTGCAGAACTCTTCGCCCTCTGATGTAGTAACTGGAGGCTCAAACTCCTCCTCGTCACCGTATACCGGATGATCTCTAAGGTCTGTCTTGTTCCCTACAATAATAATTGGAGGTGGAACCAAGAAGACACTGGTCAGTTCTTTAATCCAGAAATCAAGACTATCGAAGCTCCATCGGTCAGCTACTGAGTATACTAGAACCGCAACTCCTGTACCCGTGAAAAACTCCTGTCGTGGGATTCTGGCGGCCTGCGAGCCTTCAAAGGTCCAGACATTCATACCGACAAGATTGTCCTCATGCTGTATAACATCTCGATACACATAGGATAGATCCTCTGCCTCCTTGAGATTGCATTCAAAGAGTATGCTTTTCACACCTACTTGTGCTTCTCCAAGGAACAGGGTTTTCAGCTCATGAGAGTCTCCGAGTAGTTCGGGAGCTGGCTCCTCAGTTGGTCTGACATCCTCCAGAGACTCCATCTCACCCTCATCATCCCAAATGAACTTCGGTTTCTTGGGTTCTTGTTCTTCAGAGGACATGGTTCTAGGTGTAGGGGTATTTACTGGAAGATTCTCCCAGTGGAAATTATAGATTAGTTTCACGGCTTCCTCACTCTGAGGCACATCATCCCAGATAGAGGATCTATCAAACGGAGCTTCCGTAGACGCCTCTGCCTCTATAGGAGCTTCGGGTATCACTTCTGCCGGTTTGACGTGCTCCGGTGTGATACCTTCTAGGGTGAAGTCGTCTGATTGCTTCGACTTTATGACAACGTAATTCTTTAGATCCTCAGGTACTATGGGTTCCGGCGTCGCAGATAGGAATTCATCCTTGAGGCTATCAACCACATTAAGTGCTTTGGAAAGTTCGACGAGGTCCTCCTTTGTAAGAACATCCTCAGAGGGAAATACATCAACATCAGGAAGACCAATTCGTTTGAGAATAAACTTCAGTATAGTAGTCGGAGCATTGTACCCCCTTAGATACGCGAATCTTTGAAGCTCTTCGAGAACTTCCATGAAGGTCCGACCAGCGTATTTAATTCGCTTCATGACTCCTTGGTCAACGGCGAATATTCTATCTGTCTTTAGACTTATGTCCATGGTTGTTCCAGGGACCTTCATGACAGTCTTACACTCCACACAATACCTAATGTTCAGTATTAATACATTACACTTATTGATATTATATCATATTAATCCTTCGCTTGTCTCCAGTTGTACCAAAATGGGAAATTCTGAGCGACCGACCTCCAACTAGAGAAGCGCCATATATTGAAATGAATAGGTGAATATACACCCAGGATTGAGACCGGATGAATCGTAGAGTGAGTGAAGGCGTTGATCCACTTTAAGGCAACATTGGAAGATGGAACATCGAGGAAGATACCAGTGTCGCCGGACCGAG
>JBHLPF010000063.1:0-12784 GCA_048939765.1 Promethearchaeota archaeon | reverse complement strand
CAATCGTGCCTAATGAGTCTGGCTGTCGAGGGTATGCAGCATTTGCACAAACCTTGGACAAAGTTGGATAGGTGCTTATATGGTTCAAATTGGACAGCACGATGTAGAGTTAGTCAATGACAAGAACCACGTCAATGAACTGACGCCACAGTCGCCGCGAGTCGCACGGAGACAGAAAACGCCTGTGGAGAAGACGTAAGACGTCTTCGCAAATACTTCGAGATTTGCATGATGCTGCTTCGATGAGTCAGGAACCGAACATCGATCATGGAACGTTATTTCCAAGTCTGTATAAGTTTCGGGCAACGGCAAGGATTATCATCAGGCATAAACGCGACTTCTCTTCAGTAGGGGTAGTAATATTGTCTAGACGTACACTCCGAGACCGTGATCTCATTCTCACAGACCCTGGCATCTTCTTTCGGGTCTATGGCTATTGGCATCCATCATCAGGCTATGTCTGTGACCCGGAATACGTCCCAATGTCAATCTTCAATTCAGAAACGCTCCTTGACCAACGAATTCGGAAGAAAGGGTACTGCAAGTTCTATGGCTCAGAGGGTATTGAGTTCGTCACCGAGAAGTATCCTCAATTCATGGTTCCCTATCCCCCACTCAACACAACCCTTGTTGGTGTGACACATTCTGACATCCAGAAGGAGTTTAGGACTGATATTCGTCTGAGGCAGATGCTTGAATCGTCTCCTGATGACCTGCTTGCGAATCGCTTGGTTGAACTCATTGACTATCTCCTTGAGAACACGTCAATAAGGAGAACAGACTTAGGCATATTTGGGAGCCTTCTAGCTGGAATATATCATCCTCAGTTCTCAGATTTGGACATAACAGTCTACGGAAAAAAGACCTTCGAACACTTACGTTCGCATCTCCTTGAGTGGTATGCGGAGCCCAACGGATATCTTGCCAATGAGTTCATTGTTGAAGTGCAACAGTTCCTGGAAAAGCCTTCTCCATTCACGGCGATAACCCGCGAGGAGATTATTGCTCACCACCGCCGGAAAGGAATCTATGGAGTCCTTCCCGGAGTCCGTGACCCGTTCCTGAAAGTCGAGTTTGAACCAATTCGTAGATTCGATGAAATTGACAACCTTGCAGAAGATGCGATAATGACCCCAGGTGATCGTATCACCGTCAGGGCACGAATCACAGACCACGAAGACGGTTACTACATGCCTAGTGAGTATGGAATTGAAACACTTGAAGTGATTGAAGGCAACTCAGGTGCTTCTCCAACAAGAGTCCTCAACTATATTGAGCAGTTCAGGATGATGGCTTTCAGAGATGAAGAGGTGATGGTTTCAGGAATACTTGAACATGTGGAACGGAAACGCACCGAATATGACCAGATTACCTTGAGTTATCCACCGGGATGGGAGGCTAATGTCCTCAAGACAATAGATGCAGTCGAGTTCTAGGAATTTGTGAGCCTGATATACTCCTTCCCGGCACCAGCCTTTGAACCTACCATTAGCTGATAGGATGGTTCGGTGCCCGAATCAATGGGTGTGACTCTCTGGATAATCCCAGACACTTCAACTCTGTCACCTGTCCGAATGAGCCCACGGAATGACCCCTCATACACTAGGATTCTAGTAACGCATTCGCCATCTATAAGCTCGAGTGGGGGAGACTCACCCAAGTAGATTGCAGGAAGAAACAGTCCATATGTTTCATCAGATATCTCCATGTTTACTCGAACTGGTTCAGGTGTTATTGTTGCATACGACTCACAGCCGTGAGTTATTGGAGCCTCATCAGGGAGAAGTATTGGCATGACTCCTATAGATCGCCCATGACATAGAAGGCCCTTTCTCCTTGTAAACAGTTCCTTCATGGATTCGAGAGGAAGAGCGGGAATGCGTTCCACAACCCTAGCCATGGTCCGTTTCCATTCATGCATCTGTCGAAGACGCATGTGGGAGTTCCGCTCTGCAACTTCATCATAACCCTTCTGCAGATGCCAGGCCATATCAAAGCCATAGATGTTCATGTTGATGTCAGAAAATCTTGGATTGTGCGCTTTCCATACAACACTGCCAGTGACACCAAGTCTTTCAAAGGGGATACCAAGTGTGTCATGGAGGGTTTCAGTCATCAGCGCAACACTCTCCTCAAGGGGGTCACGTGATCTGGATTCCAGAATCTCTTTGACCCGAGTTTCAGGACTGAAGTATTTCTCGACTGCAGTTCTAGGGACCTCAAGGAGCTCGCTACCGAAATGCGAATCGTATACAATATAGTCGTCTGGAGCCTTTGTCATACCCTCGGCTGCTGATGCTCCTCCTCCCCAAAAGATACGCTTGTATCGTTGGTCTGCTGTTCGCCACTTTCCTTGTGGATGTGGAATATATTTGAAGAACGATAGGATTCTGTCTTCTGGTTGTATGTAGCCAAGGGTCACATAGACCCTTCCTACCCTATCATGAAACACATCTCGATCGCGTACTCTATCCGGAAGAGAAACCAATGCTGGATGTTTTTCCTCATCTGACTTCACTGGTGTGCTCCTCGTTAGATAGATTAGGGGCCTCTTACTGAGATTGGCTGTGACTGTGAATGAGAATTCTCCACCTTTGTGACAGCCTTAACCCTGCCGGTCTTGGTGGTTACGAGTCAATCATCCATTATCTATCAAAAGCGATGGCTTCACTGGGACATGAATCGTTTGTAGCTACACAATCACCCTATCGAAATGCTCCAGAAACAGTCCGAAAACAACACTATACCATTTTTCAATTACCAGGCAACTTGCTGGAGGCTCGTAAGTGGGAGTTCTATGCGCTGCCCGAAGATGAGAGAGATGAGGCTGCCAAAAAGCTGTTCAGGCCCAATGACCTTGAGGAGGATGTACGTATACTCACAGACCAATTGGCTGGACTCATTCATGAGATTCAACCGGACGTGATTCATGCACATAGTACGTATGTGGTCTTCAATAAGGTAATTACCCGACTACGATCGCATCTTGAGATGGAGATACCCTTCGTCATTACAATACATGGCCTGCCTAAGCCGCTAATTCTGCCAAATGGGAAAGAAACGACAGATTTCAAGGAATTCTCCTCAGACGTTGGATTCGATCTTATCGTCGCTGTCAGTGAGCATGTTGCAGGAGCTGTCAGAGAGCATATAGAATCTGAGAGGCATGATAGAGTTCGCACAGTATACAGTGGTATTGATTTGTCAGTCTTCAGGCCGCTGCCGGATGTAGACAAAGAATGGGACTTAGCGTTCATGGGACGCCTAGAACCTATGAAGTCGGTTGACCTATTTCCAGAGATGCTATCCCTCCTCAAGTCCGAGTTTCCGAATCTTAAGATGATGATGACAGGAGAGGGCTCTCTCAAGGACAGGCTATTCAGTGAATTCGATGACAAGGATGTATCATCAATGATAGATTACAAGGGAGTTGTCGATGTCGATGATGTCCCCATCCTGATCAACAAAAGCCGCATCTTCCTTTACCCCTCTCGACGGGAGCCATTTGGGCTTTCAATCATAGAAGCGATGGCATGCAAGGTCCCAGTCATAACCACGGATGTGTTTGGTCCGCGTGAGATTGTAACACACAACTATGATGGGATTGCTGTGCCCCCGGATGATGTGATAGCTCTTGCAGAGGCCGTTAAGAAGCTCTTGCTACATGATGAACTCAGAAACAAGATTGCGCAAAATGCATTCAGGTCTGTCAAGGAGAAGTATGATATCAGAAAATATGCAAAACAACTAGTATCAATCTATCAGGAGATGATTGACAAACTGAAAAAGTGAGTGTGTGGGACTCATAGAGCCCCACAAATATGTCTATTCTACAACAACTCGTGTACACTGACAGTCTTCGTTTCTAAGGTAGGCCTTCAAGTTTCCATAGCTCATCATGGAAAGCAGTCCAACTTCCAGACCTTTCTCTATCAGAGGCTTAGCTGGAACTAAGGACTTGATCTTCCCCTTCATTCCTCCACTTGCGTCATCAATTCCAGATGCACCCATCCTCTGCAGGGTTTCCTCCAGTTTGTTGAGGTTGATTGTATCAATGGAAGCTGCATCTGGATTTAGCTTAGGATCTGTATCGTAGAGTCCAGCCACATCAGATGCAAAGAGCAGGTGCTTGGCTCCTAGCTCCTTCGCAATGATGACAGCCAGCTGGTCTCCACTGCCTACACTCCAACCCATGACGGAGTCGATTAAGATGTCTCCTCCCAATAGAGGAATCATACCAAGCGAGGCAAAGCCCTTCAGCGGCTCTAGGAAGTAATTGGTCATCTGCATCTTCTCAGATGTCACCATCGAAGAGGGGTACATTAGGCACACCGGAACCCCTGCATTCTGAAATTCCTTTACAATGATGTGTCTAAGGGTTGCTACACTCTCTTGTGTCTTAGAGAGTGGTAGAAGTTGATCAGGACCTAAGAAGCCCTTGTGGAGTTTGTGCTCCAGAACTGGTGGATGCCCGTAGGAGCCCACACCATGTAGCAGGACAAGCGACTTAATTAAGCCCTCATCAAGACATTCCCTGATCTCACGTGATACCGATTCGAGCACGTCTCTCCTATAGGTATAGGGTTTCGTCTTGTCAGTCAGTAGTGAACCGCCAAGCTTGATGACTGTGAGCTCGTTGTTCATTTAGCTCCACCGTATGTGTCAGAACAGACTAAACATTGGGAATGTCCCGAACAGACCTAGGAAGGATAGCAGCAACACCATGATGATAGCTGCAATAGAGATAGTCAGATTGTCTAGGCCCTTCGGTGTTATTGCTTCAACTATGGTGGCTACAAGACTCACAACTACTATGGGTATGATTAGGTCGATGACTGAGAATGCCGCCACTTCGATTGAGAACAGGAATACGAGGACAAAGCTGAACAGGAATGAGCCAATGAACATCCCTATCACGCCTGCAAATGTCTTCTCAGCACCACCAATTCCGAACTTCTTGTCGCCTCCATACTTTCGGCCAATAACGTCTGCGAATCCGTCTCCTCCCGCTAGACATCCAAAGACAAGTAGTGCCAGTGGAGTAGCATTGGCCAGATCACCATCGGCTGGAACGTAGAACCATAGGATTCCAATGACGACCATCATAAATGCATAGTAAAGAGTGCCTCCGAGGAGCTCTCTCGGATCGCCGCTCCTTGACATTGAACGCACAAAGTCCTCGTTAACGCTCCTGCCAGTTCCAATCATCACAAACAGAAGAACGAATATGAGAGGCACAATTATCGCCAGCCATCGACTGAATATACTACCTGAAAAGAGCATCCAGGTGAGCACCCATAAGGGAGCTGCAAACGTGTGGATGACTTTCCGTGTCACAACTGTTGAGAGCTTGCCACTCTTCTCAATGGCAGCATTGATCTGGACTAGCATCAGTATCACGATGAACGAGATAACAAATGCAGCGATATCCCAGACTAGCTCAAAACCAGGTAAAGGATTGAAAACCACGACTTTTTCCTCCTGGAAAGTTAAGAGTAGGGATTGTCTATCTATCCTAAAAGTATGTCTGGAAAAGGGATGGGAGGGGACTGCTCTTCTCCATTTGGGGTTCTAAGCTGTCGCGGGTGGCTTCCGAGTGAGATAATGCTCAAAATCGGTGAGATAAATACGTTTTTTGCCTTCAGCGTATGCTTCACAATAGTTAAATTGCGCTGTTCGATTTGTCGGATGGTGATTTGAAATGTATGAGGGAGAAAAGGTCAGACTCAGGCGTCTGGAGTCCCATGATGCAGACCCAATCCTAGTGTATTGGAATCAGTATGAGCTACGTCAGTATCTGCCTACTCCGTTGCCAACAAGTCATGATGACATGTTGCAGTACATCGAGTCAGCAAACGAGGCGTTCAGCAAGAAAACTAAGTTCACTTTTGGGATAGAAGCTAAGGAAGATTCCAGCCTCATTGGTATCATTGACTTGGCAAATATCAGCTGGTTGAGCCGAAACGGAGAGATCAGTATCTTCGCAATATTCCACCCTGACTATAGAGGAAAGGGCTATGGAAAGGAGGCAATAGTTGTCCTTCTTGATATGGCGTTTTCAGTCCTGAACTTGCACACTGTGTACCTCTGGGTTGCCTCTTTCAATGAGCGAGCAATAGGGTTCTATGAGAGGGTTGGGTTCAAGACTCAGGGAAAACTTAGAGAGTTGGCCTTCAGAGATGGTCAACATTATGATGTGACCATCATGGATATACTGAAGTCGGAGTTTCTTGGAAAATATGGCGTTCTTCCCAAGAAGTAGTCACATCTCGAGTCCGCTTGGATCTTTCCAAACATCAGTATTCAGATAGGCAACAAACAGCGGTTTGCTTAGGTCAGGTCGAGCAATCCACATGATGAAGGGTCGATTTATGATGTAGGGAGGAACTTCCGGAGGGGCTGCTCCAAGCATCGCTGCCACCGCAGTTACGCTCTTGACTCTGTAACCCTCCTGATTCATCTTCAGATTTGTTTGCTGGAGAGCCTGCTGAATGAAATAGAAGGGGAACCGATCCTGTGGTATCATCAATTGTAGGTTGATTAGCCACTCCAATTCACCTTCTTCATTCAAGTCAATCATAGGAAATACAATTGCTTCGTAATCTCGTTCCACTGGAGTCATGTTTTGCAGAATCTCTTCGACATACGTGATCATATCGAACCCGGAAGGGACCTTATCAGCCATCATCATATAGACGACATCTTGATCCCCTGTTTCCAGAGTCACGACGAGATTAGTGCTTCCTCCCACTGTATTGAAGGTGAATCCTGTATCCATTCTGACGCCTGGATAGGTACTACCATCTTCTGTTGCTACAGATGTTCGTATCCCTTTGGCCAGCCAAAGACCAAGTAAATCAAGCATGGCTGCAACGCCGAAACCATTCTCATCGAAAGGGTCGAGTTGGATATCAAAATCGTGTTCCTTCAGCCATTTATTAATCACTTCAACATCGATGTGCGCGACGCTCTTGATTTCCTCGATGGTTGGAATCTCCTCTCTACAGGGAGTGTAGAATCGCTCCAAGAAGTCTCGTTGAATGATCTTGACTGGATTCCATCCTGAGGAATCTATTACGAATTCTTCAGCTTCCATGAGCGCAGCCGCTATGGGATAGGTCACTATGGTAGAGGTCTTGTCTGTGAGGTCCTCCTCATTAGTCATGAGTTTCTCCTCCGAGTGGTAGAAGCATCATTTTGTCTTTTGAGTCTTCAGGCAAATAAAGGAGCAAGTCATAGTCAATCCGCGCCGTCAAATGCCGACATATGTCGGTAGAGTTCATATATGATTAGCGTGACTTGTCTCGTTATGCCGCTATTCGAAGTAGTATTTAGAGTAAAGTATGACAATCCCCTCAGTGAGATCACGAAAGACAATCCCGCAGTCAAGATCTTTCAGTGGTGCAACGATCGCCATGACATCATGGAACTAGTCCTGCCGAAGAAAGAAGACTATGGACAAATACGCAGTGACATGGCAAAAGCAGTAGAGATAGTAGATGAGATACATAATGGTGCCAACACTCATGTCATTACCAGAATGTGTGCTTGTGGAGGACCGGGAACAGTACAGCACTATCTCAGTGATCCTAGTCTGCTATTAATACCGCCAATTGCCTATGAGAACGGCTGGGAACATCTTAGACTGATTGCATTCAAACACGAGAATGCCAAAAAACTCCTGGAGAAGTTGAAGAAAGATGGTTTTCAGGTGGAAATCATTAGGAAGAAGCCATTTGATGGCTATATCGCAAGTTCTCTGACACTGACGACAGATGCATTGTTTTCAGGACTAACAGAAAAGCAGGTACACGCACTTCTGACAGCCTACGCTCAGGGCTATTTTAGATTCCCCAGAGGTTCAGACCTTCAGACAATTGCATCAAAGGAGAAAATCTCAAGAACGACCTTTCTGGAGCATTTGAAGAAGGCTGAGAACAAGATAATCACGGCGTTGATCCCACACATCCAGCTGTTTCGCCGTATTCCTCAGGAACGAAAAGAAACTCTGGGAATTATTTGTGAAGCTAGCTAGGCAAGTCTGCCAAAGCTCATAGGATACCTGATTGCCGCTATTCGAAGATATCCGAATTATCGGATAAATGACATCCTATGAACTGCAGCAAGTGCGTCTGCCTTTCTCCGTTCTAGTTCGCGAAGCGCCTTTTCTTGAGCTAGATGCTTCCGAATCTCTCTAGCTTTCTCATATTCTTGGACTAACTGCTCGGAGCTGGCAGGTTCATCGCACTCGATGAATTCAAGGGATTCAGCCTTTGAGATTGTTTGTTGCTTTGTTATGCATGCCATTTCTATCACAACTAATACTGAATCCAGTAAATGGCATAACCTTTGTACCGACACTTGACGGGAGCCTATCCCTGTAATGAAGGATATTCAGAATATGCTTATTTTTCCAAGGTTCCTTAAGAACGACGAGGCCATGTCAATGACGAAGAATACTAGACTCCGTGTGATAGCAATTCTTCTAGTCGCAGCATTCATCGCTACATTCGCCATTCCTTCTCAAGTGGAGGCAAAAGCAGTCACCAGAATTACCCTGAGATACAATGAAGGCACACAGACTCTCTTCGTCAATGTGACTCATCAGGTTACCGTTCTTGGTGGACCAGACTTTGTTGAACTCATTGAGATCTCCAAGAATGGTGTGTTTCAGTCAAATAGAACATATACAGAGCAAGTGTTCAAATTCGGGCGTAACGACACATTCGCCATAAGTGCTGTAGGCGGTGATAATCTCACTGTCACTGCAACATGTTCCAAAGGCTATTTCCTCTCAAATTGGATTATTGTTGGCGCGCCGACTACAACTGCAGGTACAACTAGTACACCTACCCAGACTGAAACAGAAACCACAACTCCTCCTCCTCAACCACTGGATCCATCATTAGCTATTGGTGTTGGATTCGCGGGCATAGTTGTCTTCATGATTGTCTTTGTGATGTATAAGGAGGGGTATATCACACAATTCGCACAAAGGGTACGTCCCTAGTCGTACAGGATGGCCGGATTGTGGAGTCCACCTTATTAGTCGCTAAATCGATTGGACAGTAGGTTCATCAGGTTTGGAAACGACACCCTTGTGGAATCATACATTATGGCTAAAGAAACGAAGCTGAAAAACGCGTCCAGAGAACAAGTAGATCTTGCAAAACGAGTTGTCAAAGAAGACTTGCCGCCCTATGATGGAGGTAAAGTGACGGGTGTGGATGTACACTACCATGGCCCTCTCGCATTTGGGTGTGCAGCTGTAATAGACGTTGAAACACTGAAGCCAGTTCAAACGGTGACCTTGAATAGAGAAGTGCAGTTTGACTACATCCCGGGATATCTCTATCTTCGAGAAGGTCCTATTTTGCTTGATCTCCTGAAGATGCTAGATGCCACAGGGCCTATACTTATCGACGGAAATGGAGTGCTTCATCCCAGAAGACTGGGACTAGCTTCGTACATTGGAGTGGTTTTGAATATTCAGACTGTAGGTGTGGCCAAGCGCCTTCATATTGGTACCCTTGACTCTCGTGTTGGCGATGAAGCCCCCATCCGCGATAAAGATGAAGTAATAGGCATGGCTGTCTGGTTGAGAAAAGCGAAGCCTGTGTTCGTGTCGGTGGGAAATAACATCACACTTGCTACTTCTGTAAGGATTGTAAGGGATTGCACTGTTGATGGGTATCCTGAGCCTCTTCGTCGCGCACATCAGACTGCAAAGGACATGGCACGAAGAAGGGGAGATTGCCCAATCTGATGATGAGATTTATCTATGGGAATCTGGTCAATGGTGAAGATGTGTGAGTGAAATGATAAAGACGAGAGTAACTGAGATGCTGGGATGTAAGTATCCAATTATAGCAGGGACCATGGCAAGGATTTCTAGTCCCGAATTCGCCGCCGCAGCAAGTAATGCTGGTGCCTGTGCAGTATTGGCCAGTGCGAACTTCAAGACACCTGATGATCTGCGTGATGCTATCAAAAAGACCCAATCTCTTACAGATCGACCATTTGCGGTGAACATCAATCTGTTTCCTGCTCTGATGCCTCAGGACAAGCTTGAGGACTACGTGGATGCCACACTGGCTGAGGGTGTGAAAATCATTGAAACGAGCGGCCACAAGGCTCCAGAAGACTTGGTCCCCAAATTTAGGGACGGAGGTGCCATCTGGATTCACAAGTGCGCCGGAGTGAGATATGCGAAAAAAGGAGCATCCCTGGGTGCTGACATAGTGACCGTTGTCGGATATGAGAATGGTGGAGCTACTGGGATTCTAGACATTGGAACGATGGTGATGACCCCATCCGTCGTTGATGCTCTGGATGTCCCTGTAATTGCTGGGGGTGGAATAACAGATGGTAGAGGCATTGCCGCGGCTCTGGCACTTGGTGCGGAAGGAGTGATTATGGGCACAAGACTGTTGGCTACCAAAGAGTGTCCCATCCATGACAATCTCAAAAAGGCCTTCGTTGCAGCAGCGGAAACCGATACAACTCTCGCCTTACGTTCTGTTGGGAATACACACAGGTTCTGGAACAATAAAGCAGTACAGAAAGTGCTTGAACTAGAGGCGCAGGGAGCGCCCCTTTTCCAACTAATTCAGGCCGCATCTGGGGACAAATCAGAAGAAATGTACAAGGAAGGAGACATCAATCATGGGGTTGTCGCCTGTGGTCAAGGTGTAGGCTTAGTCAAAGACATTCCCACGATAAAAGAACTGCTGGATAGAGTGATGATTGAGGCCGAAGAAGTAATCTCAAGACTGGGCAAGATTGCAAAATAGGATGGCGGCTTAGGTGGGACTCGAACACCAGTCAGAATAAATTAAGAATCATGATTCATAATTGTTAAATGCTTTCACTGGGAAGTATATACGACAGAGCATGTATCAAGGAAAGGTGGTGCGCCTCCGGAAACTAAATCCAAGTGATGCACCAACAATCCTACCTCACTGGAATGTCTACGATCTGGATAGGTATCTGCCCGTTTCCCTTCCTATGAGTAACGAGGACATGGTCAGGTATATTGAGAGTGTAAATGAGGCATTTGAAAACAACAGTATGCTCACATTCGGTATTGAAACCTTGGAGGATGGCCATCTTATAGGAATCATCAGTCTTGGAAGCATCAGTTGGATCAGCCGATTTGGTGAGATTGGCCATTTTGCAATCTTTGATTTAGAGCGGAGAGGCAGGGGATATGGAGCAGATGCATTGAGAGTCTTGTTGAACATGGCCTTCTCAGTCTTAGAACTTCATAGTGTCTACTTGTGGGTTGAAGCATTCAATAAGGGGGCAATCAGCTTCTATGAGAATATCGGGTTCAAATCGCAGGGTAGACTGCGTGAGCTAGGATGTCGTGATGGAGAACGACATGACGTCATTATCATGGACCTTCTCAGGACAGAGTTCTTGGAGAAATATGACCTTCCGCTGAATGATAGTCTTTGAATCCTGTATAGGCTCAAAATGAAATGGTGAGCCAAGTGAGAGTTGAGATTGCATCACAGCATATGATTAGATGTATAAGCACTATGGCCTACCAATAGGAACGGGGAGAGCGTTGATTGCGAGGATCTCTCTAGCGTTATTCTGGTTAGTCGCAACAATCCTTGGATTAATTGTAATTAAGAGAAGACTCGACGGTATTTCGAGTTTTGTTGGAGTACTGCCTAGTGATATTCCAAAGTGGGGGTATGTGGTCATACCCGTAGCTTTGCTAAGTTTTCTCTATCTTACGGCTCTTACGATACTCTACATCTGGGTGCCAGTAATCGCAATTGACTTTGTCTTTGTCATGGTGCCCTTGGACACAAGCATACTGGAGGCCTTGAGGCTTGTAGGTGCTGGATTGACGTTTATTGGCACATTGATATTCATGACTGCATTCTTCCATCTTGGCAGCAGTGTCAGACTGCTCATTCCTGAAGTAGAGGAGGGGACGAGGTTGATGACAGATGGATGGTATGCCCACTCTCGAAATCCGCTTTATCTGGGCATACACATTGCGATGATTGGGTGGGTATTCATTCTCCCGAGTCTTCTCACTGGCCTAGCACTTGTCATATTCCTAATCAATCAACATTTCAGAATTCTACTAGAAGAGAAGTTCCTTGAGGACCGTTTTGGTGAGGATTATCGTGCATACAAGAAGCGGGTTCGCCGGTATTTATGAATAAAGGAAGCTGATGGCGGGTCAGGTGGGATTTGAAGAGTTTTGGCAGTAACAGGTCTTCATGAGTCCGAGATAATTGTGGAGAGAGATAATCCCACGACATAGGTTATCAGAACGACAACAATGGCTATTGCCAAATGCTCTGCGATTACCCTAAATGTGCTTTCATCCTGTGAACGTGCTAGCAGAAAATTGAACACTGTCATTATTGATAGCCCCCAGACAATGTCTATCATGACTGCTATATCAAGTGGCACGAACCAAATTGGGAGCATAAATGTCATAGCGAATATGAACTTGGCGAGAAATGTTGTTGTTGTTGCCTCCATAACTTCTCGTCGGGAATGACCACCTTCCGATTCCTCTGACACATGCATAGCGACCGCATCGGAAAATGCATCAGCTATCGCTATCGCAACAATGCCAGCAATCACAGCTAGACGGGAACTCGTGCTCGCATTGACGCCTACCACCATTCCAAGTGTTGTTATGACTCCAGATGTCAGACCGAAACTAAGACCTTTCTTGATTGAGAGGCTCATGAGCCACCTTCGAAACACACTAGCCTATAGATGTTGCTTGAGAAACTAGAAATTCAGA
>JBHLPF010000062.1:0-12790 GCA_048939765.1 Promethearchaeota archaeon | reverse complement strand
AGATGATAGGGATGGACGGCTTCTCCTTGACACCGGAGGAAGACAGAGAGAGGGCATTTGAAACCATAATGAAACTGGTCAAGGGAGAGGATGTTGGTATAGTAAAAACAACACTCCTCCGAAAAGATGGTTCATCATTCCCTGCTGAGATGCGGATGGCCATATTGCGGGATGAGAACGAGGAGCCAACTGGCATAATAGGCGTTACTCGCAATATAACCAATCAAGTCGAGGCGGAGAGAGAACTTCGAGAATCTGAAGAGCGTCTTGATCTTGCTTTGAAGGGGGCGAAACTTGGTGTTTGGGATTGGGATGCTGAGCATGATATATTCCACTTCGATGAAGGCTATGCGAGAATTCTCGGATATGATGTAAAGGAAATGGGTACGAGATACGGTGATTGGGAATCGCTAATCCATCCAGATGATTTGGAGTCCCTGGAAGCAAGATGGCTCAAGCATGTCGAAGACAGGAGCATTCCGTATGTTTCGGAACATCGTATGCGGACGAAATCTGGCGAATACAAGTGGGTCATGGAACGCGGGAGTGTATTGGAGCTAGACGAAGAAGGAGGAACAAAGAGAGCCACTGGAACCATTTTAGATATCGCTGATAGGAAGAGAGCGGAAGAGGCTTTGAAGACTTCAGAAGAGCGATATCGCAGACTTGTAGAAACATCACCTGATGCGATAGTCGTTGGAGACTTGGACGGGAATATTCGAATAGCCAATACGATTGCTCAGAAGATCTCCGGTTATGAGTCAGAAGAGGAATTGGTAGGTAAATCATTCTTTGATTTCGTGAGCGTAGAAGACAGAGGAAATGCCAAGGAAATCATGCGAAGAGCGATTGATGAAGGACGAGAGATCCCTGAGTCAGTGCGGTTCCTCCTTCTTCGAGCCGATAACAGCACATACCTCGCAGAGGTTAATGGAACGGTCGTACGTGATTCGGATGGGACACCTGAAAGCTTCGTGGTCGTTGTGCGAGATATAACAAGTAGGCAAAAGATAGAGTTGGAACTCCGCGAGTCAGAGAGTAAATACCGAGCCCTTGCGGAACAGTCGCTTCAAGGATTGGCAATCATGACTGGGGATGCTGTTGTGTATTGCAACCAGACCTATGCAGACATCATTGGTCGTTCCGTCGAGGAAATTATCGACGGAGAAATGGGGGCAGGAATTTGGGATGTAATACATGAGGATGACCGTGAACGACTTAGAAACCGTTACAGCGAATACATGCAAAACGGGAAGCGAATAGGCAGTACACAATACCGCATTCTTCGCCCTGACGGAGAGATCAGATGGGTTGAGTCCTTCGTACGCATTATTGATTATGCCGGTAGCCAGGCAATGCAGTCTTCAATCATAGACATCACTGAGAAGCGTCAAGCGTCACAAGCACAAAAGCGGGCAGAGGAGGCTCTTCGGGGGGAAAGGGACAGGGCTCAGCTATATTTGGACATGGCAGGCGTGATATTTCTTGTTCTCAACAGAGAAGGCAAGATTACACTCCTAAATAGGAAAGGATGTGAGGTCTTCTCATGTAATCCAAATGATATCCTAGGAAAGAGCTGGTTCGAGCTGGTGCCCGAGAGGGAAAGAATTGAGGTGCGTGCAGCTTTCAACCAGTTGATGTCGGGTAGTCTTGAGGAGATTGAAAGACAGGAGAGGCACATAGTCACATTCAATGATGAGGAAAGACTGATTGAATGGAGTTCTGTTGTCCTCAAGGATGACGAAGGGCAGATTATCGGTCTCATCAGTTCAGGAGAGGATATTACTGAAAAGCGTTGGGCTGAAACCGCCCTCAAAGAGTCTGAGGAGAGATACAGAACACTGGTTCAATCGATGCAAGACCTGGTGTTTGTCTATAACGAGAAGGATCGAAATGTAGAGTTCTATGGAGCAGAAAAGCAATACCTTGTAGCACCGCCTGAAGAGTTCCTTGGTAGGCATATCAAAGAGATCCTTCCTGCGGAAATGGCAGACACCTACCTAGAAAATGTTCAGGCCGTTCGAGAATCTGGCGAAACTAGGACATACGATTATCCCCTTGAGGTGCGCGGTGTTCCGCATTGGTTTTCAGCTAAGATGAGCAGACATGAAGATGAGAAGACTGTGATATCGGTTGTACGTGACATCACGGCACGTGTATTAGCCGAAGAAACGGTCAAGAGAGAAAGAAGAGCTTTCAAGCTTATTGCAGAAGCGGCGGTTTATTCCAAATCAGTCGATGATTTGTGCAGCAAGGTTCTTTCAGGGCTTATTGAGACGCTTGGATTCGAAAAGGGGTCGGTAAGCATCCCCAATCAAGATGAATCAGAACTTGCCACAATTTCTCGAATAGGAATGAAGAACGAGTTGCTTGCGGATTCTATGCCATTAGATTTTGAATCTAGCAGGAAATTTGTCATCTCAAATGTAGCATTAAACAAGAAACCAATATTCGCACCAGACATTAGTGCGGATAAATCACTGGATTCCTTCCACGAATGGCTAGAGAGATTGGAAATTCAATCAGTAATAGTCTGGCCTCTGTTAGACAGTAAGAAGGATTTGTTGGGTGTACTGGGCATTGCCTCGAAGGACAAGCAGGAAATGGAAGAGGAGGCTCGAGTATTCTTTGAAACTGTCGCAGATATGTTCGCCCAAGTACTCGAGAAACTGAGATCACAGGAGGCACTTGCAGCTGCCGAAGAGAAATTCAGGAGCATCTTCAATGAAATCCCGATTGGACTTCAATTATTGGAGCAGGATTCAGACGGCGTCCTTCGTCTGGTCGAGGTGAATCCTGCCATTGACTCGATGCTGAATACTCCTGGTACTCCATTATTGGGAAAGGCATTGGAAGAAATAGCACCAGGTCACCAGATGGAAATGATCATCGAGCAATGCCGACGAGTAGTGAAAGAGGGAGTTCCATGGCACACTGAAGATGTGAGAGTTGAAGAAGATCAAGTGAGTAGGGCAGTCAGAATTAGCATTTTTCCTGTTCTTCCTGGTATGATTGCAGTATCCTTTCTAGACCTGACAGACAGAGTTCGCGCAGAGAGAGAAGCAAGAAGACTCAACGCTCAGCTTAACCAATTGGTGGATGAACGCACTGCAGAGTTGGCATCAGCAAATAAGGAGCTGGAAGCATTTGCATACACAGTTTCTCACGACCTAAGAGCACCACTTCGGACAATGGATGGGTTCAGTAAAGCACTATTAGAAGACTACAAAGAAACTCTTGATGGTACTGGAAAAGACTACCTGGAGCGGATTAGGCGAGCGGCTAAAGGAATGGCGGGCCAAATTGATGACCTTCTCGACCTCTCAAGAGTAACAAGATTGGAAATGGACAGAGTTTCAGTCAACCTATCGTTAATGGCTGAAGAAGTGATCAAGGATCTGAGAGAGAGCGATCCCGAAAGGAACCCAAGGATTGTCATTGAGGAAGGATTGAGAAACAGATGCGACAGGCGTTTGATGAGAGCGGCACTTCAGAACCTCTTGAGCAATGCATGGAAATTCACCTCTTCAGTGGATGACCCAATCATTGAATTCGGATCAGTTGATGTTGAAGGCGAATCGGTGTATTATGTGAAAGACAATGGTGCAGGATTTGAGATGGAATTCGCCGAAAGACTGTTTAAGCCATTTCAACGTCTACATCGGGCTGACGAGTTCGAAGGCTCAGGTATAGGACTGGCAACTGTGGAGAGAGCTATCAGTAGACACGGAGGCAGAATCTGGGCAGAAGGAGAAACAGGCAAAGGTGCAACATTCTATTTCACACTCGGAAAGAAAGTGGAGGATTCCAATTGATCGGTGATAAGATCCTCCTTGTCGAAGACAACAGAGACGATGTCCTCCTTACTAGAAGGGCTTTGGAAAAGGCGAACATCGCCAAGCAGGTCGATGTTGCAAACGATGGCATCGAGGCTCTAGAGTACTTGAGGGGAGAAGGGAAGTTCAGCGATCGTGATACAAGGGACCTTCCAGTGGTAATCCTTCTCGATCTCAAGATGCCACGAATGGGGGGTCTTGAGTTTCTCAAGACAATTCGGAATTCGGAGAAATTCAAGCTTCTTCCAGCAGTCGTTTTGACATCGTCCAAAGAAGAGCAGGACATCATAGAAAGCTATAATCTTGGAGCTAATAGCTATATACAGAAACCTGTGGACTTTGACCAGTTTGTAAAGGCCGTCCAGACACTCGGTTTCTATTGGTTACTCCTAAATGTCAGCCCCAAAGGAGGTTCAAACTCATGAGCCATAGGATTCGCGTCCTCCTGATAGAGGATTCAGAGGACGATGCAATCCTAATAGAACGAGAATTAAAGAAGGGTGGCTACAACCCTGAGATTCTTCGGGTGTGGACCGATGATGCAATGGGAAAGGCACTTGAATCAGATGATTGGGACCTAGTCCTCTGCGATTATATGTTGCCTGATTTCAGCACTGAGGAAGCGCTTGAGCAGGTCAAGGCTGGCAAACGGGACATTCCATTCATCATAGTGTCAGGAGCGATATCCGAAGATGTAGCTGTCCGGATGATGAAGGCTGGCGTTCATGATTACCTCAAGAAGGATAACCTTGCCAGATTAGTCCCAGCAATCCAAAGGGAAATCAAGGAAGCTGAGATTCGTCAGAGCCGGCGAGAGGCTGAAGAATCGCTTCGCGAATCGGAAATGAAGCATCGAATGCTTGTGAATTCACTCCGAGATATTGTCTTTGTGTTAGATAAGGATGGGAAGGTCGACGAGTATTACTCTGCAAGAGGAATTCGTGCTGAACTGGATCCCACTCAATTTCAAGGCAAGTGGATAGGCGAACTCATGCCATCTGAGGTAACAGAACTGTATTTGTCAAATCTCGAGGAGGTTCAGACCGATTCGACGGCGCGTAGCTTCGAGTTCATGATTGATGATGATGAGAAGCGTGCTTACTGGACAACGCTGAGCCCACATGAGGATGGGAGCCGAATAGTTTCCGTCGTTCATGATGTCACTGAACTCAAGAGAGTCGAAGAAGAGCTTCGAGCAACGAGTAATATTGCTACATTGTACCTAGACATTTTGCAGCATGACATCAGGAACCAGCTTCAAGCCATAGAGATTGGAACAGAACTCTTGACCCAGGAACGCAACCCGGAAAGAGATCCAAGAGTCCTTGCCGAAATAGCGAGTTCAGTGGAACGATGCGATGACTTGATTGCGGCCGTGCACGCCACGAGAGACCTGCTTCAAGAGCCTTTGAGAAGAGTTTCACTCTGCAGGACTCTGATAGATTGCGTTCAAGAGTTTCAGGAGAATCAAGAGGGCGCTATAGTGGAAATTGATTGCAAGGTGACTGAAGCCACAGTGAGAGCTGACAAATACATTCGACTGCTGCTATTCAACATCTTGGAAAATGCGGTGAGACACAGCAAAGGCGATGAAATACACATCTGGGTGACTCTCGAAGCTCATGAAGATGAGTATGAGGTCAGGATTTCTGATGATGGTCCGGGTATCAAGGATGAAATGAAGAGGACACTCTTTGACCCCAATAGACGGTTCGGAGGAGTTGGAATCCACCAAGCATGTCAGATCGCAGAGAAATACGGCGGGGCCATAGAGGTCACGGACCGAATAGAAGGTGATTGGACAAGTGGAGCCAAGTTCAAGGTCTGGTTCCCAAGAGTGCACAATGAAGCCTAGATGTCCTTTGACTCAAAACAGCCCATGGAACCAATACTCTCGCTCACGCAGACCTTGATATTGCATCTCTCAGGAAGGCCCATCTCAGATGCAATGTATTCTGCAAGTCGTTCAGCTGTTGTTGCATCAATTGGCAATACGAAGCAGTCTTCCTTGGGAAAGACATAGCGCTTGCCGCCCACTGTTACTTCATATGAGAGATCGCCATCAGCCACCTTGATCGACTTGGACTTGCTGGGCAGCAATGTCCTATGGTCAAGTCGCTCGCAGATTTGGATCGCCTTCTTCTTGATGTCCCTGAAGTCCATTACCATGCCTTCTGAATCAAGCGGTCCTGAAACAGTGATATCAACGAAGTAATTGTGCCCATGGAGGGTTTCACAGTAGTCAGCGCCTATGATAAAATGAGCCGAGCTGAAATGAAGCCGCTGATCGTTCACCCTGATACTATGCATCCGATGTCACACCATCTATTGAACAGGATGGACTTGCTTCTAAAACTGTCGGACTCAATCCCCTTGGCCTCTACTTCGCTGTCTGTCAAAGAGCTCAATTAGCTCCTGTACAGAAGTGGCTTGACGCGGATCCTTGTCGTCCCTCCATCGACCTGTGAATCTTGGGAATCGTATTGCGAGTCCTCCATCCTTGATTTGGCGCTTGCCTGCGGGGTGAATAGGACTGATTGTTATCTCATCACCAAGAACCTCAATTACCTCTTCAGGATTGAACCAGACTTCAGCATCTATTTCTGACTCAACTTTGGGACTCCGTGTTTCTAACTTGTGTCGATCCAATCGTTCTTTGAACTCATTCAACATTGCATCAGTGAATCCAGTCCCAATCTTGCACACGGTTGGGAATGTATCTGAGTCTTCATCATATGCTGAAGCCAGAATTGCTCCATATAGACTAGTTCTCTTTCCACGTCCATGAAATGCACCCACAACAACTAAGTCCACGGAATCGGACATCCCTTCTTGGTATGATGCCTTCAGCTTGATCCATAGCCAGCTTCGAGACCCTGCCTGGTACGTTGAGTTCTCATGTACGGCTTTAGCAATGACTCCTTCATGACCTGTTTCAATCGCATTGGTGAATATCTCGTCAAGTCGCTCGGGGTCGGATGTCAACTCACCAACCGTAAGTGAAACTCTATCACTCTTTTCAACTGTCTTCTCAAGCAATTTTCTTCTCTCGATCATTGAAAGAGCTGTCACATCCTTGCCTTCGAAGAACAGTATATCGAAGAAATAGATTG
Source organism: Promethearchaeota archaeon (assembly GCA_048939765.1). GTDB lineage: Archaea > Asgardarchaeota > Thorarchaeia > Thorarchaeales > Thorarchaeaceae > SMTZ1-83. Next base: position 5,841 of record JBHLPF010000062.1, on the reverse strand, counting down.
CAACAGGGACCTCCTCACGCATTTCATCGATGTCAGTCTTTCTTCTGCGTCTCATGAGTTCCTGAAAAGGACGACTTCGTCCAGTTTCAGGGTCTATTGCTACACATTCGCCCTCCAGGACACACTTTTCAGCCCTAACTTGAGCCCTTACCAGTTCAACGACATCAGGATACTGTTCTGTTATCACTTCTTGACGCCTTGAGAAAAGAGTGATGCTATCACCATTCTTATGCACTTGAACTCGTTCCCCGTCATACTTGTACTCTACTAGGACTTCAGGTCCGGCCTTCTCGATTATCTCACTTGAGTTGGAAAGCTTCTTTGCGGCCATCATTCTAATGGGCCGCCCTACTGTGCTCTGGACATCTCCCACTGCGTCAATACCTTCAGTTGCGAGAATCCGCGCGACCGCCGTTAAGTCGCTACAGACATTAAATGCATTCTCTATTGTTTCGCGCGCCTCTTTTCCACCTGCGAATGCCATCGCTAGCGAGTCCATGACACCCATGTATCCAAGCCCTAACCTCAGCTGACCAGTTATTGTTCGCAGTATGTATTTGGCTTCAAGAGGTGATGAATCAGATAAGAGACCTACGAGCTTGGCTGTCTTGTCCTTTGCACTTCCCTTGCCACTGATTCGAGCCATCGTGTCAAGAGTGTCATAGACGAGCTGGATTGTCAATTCTTCTGCGAAGAGAGAAGTCTGTGCACCTACCTGCAGCAAAGACTCAGCTGTAGCACCAATATCTCCAACCTCTCTCAGCCTCTCTTTGACCAAGCTTTCTCTTACAGAAGCTGCTGCGGCAACAACTTGAATGGCCATCTTCTCTGCTATCCCGATTTCAGGCTCTCCTGCCCAATCGGGATGGAGCTTCGCTATCGTGAGAGCCACAATCCTGTCTACTTCCAGCGGATCCGCCTTCTCCAATAGCTCCGAGAAGAGTCGTGTCTTTTCAAGAGCGCCCGCTGTGGTCTCAATTTCTTCGTATGCAATGGCAAGGGTCTCGTAAAGCATGAACTAATCGCCACTCACAAACGAGGTAGGCACCACATGCTTTATATTCATACTCTAGGGCACGAGGGACCAGTCACATTACACGGTGAGTCAGAATTGGGTAGTGTAAGACCACGATATATCAAGAATGCTGCAAAAGCGTTGCTTCAGTTGTACCCAGATACATTCACAGAGGATTTTGAGAGCAATAAGAGGCTTGTCGAACAGCTCACCGATGCGAAGACCAAGAAAGTGCGGAATAGAATTGCTGGATATCTCGTTACGCTAATCAAAATTGGCATTGCTCGTGAAGCCTTGGAGAGCGAAGAGCATGGCGAGGAACTTCCAGAAGATCTCGAGATGTAGACTTCCATTCTTTGACTTTCATTTTGCCAGCATATACGCTAGATCACTAGCTGCTTCTTTTCTCTAGTCAACTCTTCTGCCTCTTTCATGGCTTCATCGTAGATGTCAATGGGGAATCGATTATGGAGTGGTGATATTCGTGCTCCAAGAGCGATTGAACCATAGAATCTTCTGGCCAACCAACCAACGCCTCTCATTGTCACCATATCTGAAGCCCGTTTGAATTCCGTCACTGTTCGAGTATCCCAAGTACCAGTGAGTCCGCTAATGAATGAATAGAGGTAGAGTGATGGCAAGACTCCAATGAAGAACAGTATAGCTGATGTAACAATCTCTCCCTGCCAAAGGAGGATGGCGAGTACCTCCAGCACGAGGAAGTTGATAATTGCCGCTAAACCAGGTCCAGCATAACTCTGCCAAAGATAGAGCTTTGGAGCGGAGATACTGCGTCTGATAAGAATCCACATTGAAATGTCCTTAATGACAAGTGCAAGAGTATAGCCAGTTATTATCCCCGGCATTCCTCCAAGGTAGAGCCCGAAAACTATTGGCTCTGTGAGCACAAAATAAGTCATGAAGACTGCACGCAGTGACTGTTCAAGAATCCATGCTGCTGCTGCAAGGCCGGTTCGGTCGGCACCAGCGAACATCCAATCACCGAGCCAGCTCCAGAATCCAAACAACTGGAAGAGGAGGAAATACTGGAGTAGCTCAGCTGCATAGGCCCATTCAGCACCTGCTGCTCCCAGAATTGCCCTCCAACCAAGAGCTGCCAGAACTGAAATGAGCCAGAACACAAAGAATGCCCCATATTTCAGGCCCTGAGCAGTGTACAGCTCCGTGAGCTTCTTCTTTGCATGAGAATACGCCTCAGAGACTCCTCCAAGCATCCCCTCCATGAATAGTCCTACCACTGAAACCATGATGGCGAGGTCCCAAGCGAGCTGAAACTGCCCCTGGAGAGCTGACCAATTCAAGAGGTTTGTGCTGATTAGAAGCATCTGATAGAACCAAACCAAGGGAACAGCTGCAGCTCCTACTGTCCATTTGCCGCCAAACTTCAGGGCCCTGACGACCTGCTCTCTGCTGAAATCGATCCGGAACAGAGTGCTGGCTTTCAGACCTAATCCGCGGAAGATATAGAGACCAACAAAGAACGTAAGCCACTCTGATAGATAGGACCCAATAGCTTGGCCAATTGCACCCCCTAAAGCTTCGCCGAAAATCGGATTGCCTGCACCCCAGATCCGAAAGACGATAATCAGCGAGTATTGTCCGACTATATCGAACACAATGTACTTGAGAACGTATACTACCTGCTGGTAATCGATCCTGTTCATTCCCCTGAACACATGGATGAATAGAAGTGTGAATCCAGGAAATTGAAACACAGAATGAGCAACGAATACGTAGGAGAGATGTGCGAGGTATGTATGTGGAAAAACTATGGAGCCTACGAACGCAACAATTGAAACCTGGACAACACCAGTGATACATTGAAACCAGACGAATATCTGCGCATACTTCACTGCTTCCTCTGGCTCTGTGACTCTGTATTCAGCGAAGTATTTGGCCAGTGCTACGCTTGTGCCAAGATCAAAAAGAGTCCACAGACCAAGGAATAGGTTCACGCTGAATGAATACCACCCCGCTGCCTGAGGGAATGGCATGATAAATAATGGATAGACCATAATGGTCAGCACTACACGTGGAATCACTAGGAGCAAAGTAATGAAGAGCTGAATCAGGAAACCACCCAGTTGTCGGTGCATTCCAATATCTTCCCAGTTGTCTATCTCTTCCTCTACTTCTATGAGTAATTCAGCCCGCTCAATCTCCGTCAGCACCTCTGGCTGGTTCTTGGATCTCTTCTTCATTGTTCTGTATGATGAGATGGTGACCACAGCCAGGACAATCACAATAACACCAATGATTGCTTGCTGTTCTAGCTTGGGAACTGGGGAATAATTCCATTCCGCATAGGTAAAGGCCGTTTCGTCGCCAAGATACAGGGTGGTAGAATACATGAAGTAGTTGAAGTAGGGCCAGAGCACTATCTCCTCATTGATTTGCCGATTGTCAGATAGTGCGTCAACTGTAAGCCATGAAGTATACACCATGACATTACCTGCACCTATGGGAGTATTGACAAGTAGAGGCGCGCCCCATGTGCCGAACCCAGTATCATTTGCAAGAAGTACTTCCGATGCAGCTGAGAGCGTCGGAAGAACAGCGATCTTTTCTGTCGGGGGTGCAGACGACCAGTCATAGCCAAGAACGTCATGAGCAGGATCCACAATCCGAGTGATGATATTGGCTTGGTCAGAGCTGCTACCCACATTGTTGTTCATAGTGATACCCAATTCCTGTAACCCAGTCCCATTGCTCGAGGTGACAGGACCGAGGAGCAGAAGCAGACCTCCACCACCATTCACAAATGTCTGAAGCGGTGCGACGTCTGCTGGTCCGAGTGGAGTATCAACTAGGACTATCACATTGATATCGGATACGGCCAGTGCCTCTGTGATAGTACTGGCTTCATCAAGAATAATGGACTCTGAATCCAATTCGAGCGACCGTACTACTGCTGGAGCTGCATCACCTCCAACCACAACGGCATGTACACTTCCAGCGGCTTGAGATGGGGTGAGAGGGCCAGCTACAACCAAGCCTACGACAACCCCAGGCAGAACCAGAAACATCATCAATGCAGATATCATTTGAGTCTGAGCTCGGTCCATATCTCAATAGCCTCCACGTGCAGCCAGTATTTGGTACGAAATCCGAAATATATCACTGCCGGACTCATGGGGGCTACAAAGCCTGCTGCACTGAAAGGCCTCTTAAGGAGAAGGCGCAATTCCAATTCCATGGATGAGTCAAAGAATCTGATCTTCGTAGGCGATTGCCTTCAATTTATGGAAGAGAATAGAGCAAGACTTCTCAAGAGGATTCGACTCATCTATATCGATCCTCCATATTTCTCCGGAACAGACTATACGCTGAAGAAGAGAGGAAAGGGCACGCACAAGCAGGCTCCTGAGCTGCGTGAGAGAGTCACGTATACCGATAAATGGGCAGGAGGATTAGAGGAATATCTACAGTTCATGAGAGAAAGAATAGAAGCCATGAAGCCGCTGCTTCGAGAGGACGGGAGTCTATGGGTCCATGTGGACCTACATGTGTCCCACTATGTTAAGACAATGCTTGATGATATCTTTGGCGAATCCAACTTCGTCAATGAAATCGTTTGGCGAAGAACCAACAGTCCAAAATCGCAAAGCAAAGGCTTTGGCAGTCAGCATGATAACATCCTGCTATACGCGAAAGACGTAACCAAATTCGAAACAAGCTCTGTCTTCCGAAAGCATGATGAGAAATCCTTGAGACCCTACAGGTACAAAGATGAGCGAGGCAAGTTTCGACTGATAGAGATAGAGGCACAAGGAATCCAGAGAACTGAAAGTCGCAAGCAGTTTGAATGGAGAGGAAGGACAGCTCCATATCTCTACAGGCGAGAAACTCTGGACAGGTGGTGGAATGAAGATAGGATCTACAGGAGTAGGAACGGACGCTACTCGAAGAAGCAATATCTATCAGAGGTACCAGGAGTTCTCGTTTCGGACCTCTGGCTAGACATCAATCCAATTCAGGGCGCTTCAAGAGAGTATTCAGGATTTCTGACTCAGAAGCCTCTAGCACTCCTAGAGAGGATTATTGAATGCGCAACGAATCCAGGAGATGTGGTCGCAGATTTCTTTGGAGGATCAGGGACGACGGCTGTTGCCGCGAGTAGATTGCAGCGTGCTTGGATAATGTGTGATGTGTCATCAGTGGCCATTGATATTACCATTAGGAGACTTAGTGAGATGGATGATGCTCACTATGAATTACGAAACTCTGTCGATTCTGCTGATTCCTAGTCACATGTGCTAGCCCTCTTTCTTGTCGCCAATGAGGCTCTTAATGAGATCATCGACCAGCTCTCTTGGCAGTGTCCTGACTTGTTCTATTATCACGGAAATTTCCTCTCTTGGCAGGCCTCTAGCCTCTAGTTGCGACCTAAGCTCTTCTATCTCGTATGCATGCATATACTCTCGAACATCAGACGGAGCTTCGTCCTTCCTAGCCTCGGTTGGTTCTTCAACTTTAGTTCGGATTTCATCGAACTCAATCTTTGCTTTGTCTTCTGTTAGGACTAATGGCTCTGCATCAGCAGCCGAGGTATCAATTTCAGATACTGCGATGATGTCTTCACCAACAAGTCTTTGCCGGGCTTGACTGACTACATCTTCAAGGACCTCTTCGTAACGTCTATGTTCCAGTCGCGCAACTCTTAGAGCTTCTTGATAGATGACCTCCTTGACGAATGCCGCTTGTTCGCTTACACGCATTTTTGAAATATCTCGCCTGAAGTCCTCTAGCTCTTCGGCTGACAGTCTAGTGAGGATGGCCAGTTGAATCAGGAGTTCTCCCATCTC
>JBHLPF010000030.1:3401-47445 GCA_048939765.1 Promethearchaeota archaeon | reverse complement strand
GATACTGCATCTATTACCCCAACGGCGACCTACTTGTACGATGGCTCAGCATATGATGGAACATTGGTTCTAAATGACACGGCATTCATCTATGCGTCAGCGCAACAACACTGGTATAATGTCAGTTCAGCTAGTGGAGACGACACTTATGGTATCACTGTGATCGAAGTCAATGATGAGGTATCTTGCATCTGGGATAGCTTGACAATTCAGATGACTGATCCTCTGGACCAAAGAATTGACGTGAATTCTAATGCATCAGGGATTGTCGTATCGGCCAGGTATGACTTTGACGGCGCCGTTTATAATGGCTCCCTTGCTTTGAACAATTCTCTCTTCAGCTATCCCTCGGCGCAAAGACAGGGTTATAAAGTGAGTTTTGCCTCAGGGGACGATTCCTTTGGAATTACGACAATTCGACAAAACGCCGAGACTTACTGCATTTGGGACTCTCTCATAATTTCCATCACTGATCCACCTGACCAACGAGTGAATATTGGTGATAATGCAACTGGCATTTTGGTAGGTGCAACCTATGCTTATGAAGGTTCGAAATACGATGGAACTTTTGTATTGAACGACACCCAGTTTACTTATGCCACTGTAGGCAAACGTGGCTATGAAGTCCTCACAGCAAACGGTGATGATGGTTACGGCATAACCGCAATATCGACTCCTGATTCCACATTCTGTATTTGGGACAGACTCAGGATTGAAATCACAGTAGATGGCGCTTCGTTATTCAATGGGCAGCAGGCGAACTTCACACTGATGGTTACATATGACTATGACTCTACGACTTGCACGACATACGAGATAGTTATCTCTCGCAATACGACCGCATGGCACTTGTTCACTGACTCCAACAAGTCCCTCTTCAGAGATACCGCTTTTGATGGTATTTACTACTACAATGCTTCTTCTGTCAGCTCCGAAACCGATTTCGGAATAATTGCCTTCATCACTACTACCCAGAAGGTCACATGGTCTGAGGCTCCCAATGAAGTTCCTGTGAACACAACAGATGGCCTTTCAATGCTCGAAAATGCCGATGATTCTGATAATCTGTATGCAAGGTATCGATTCTATGTTATAACATCGAATGTGAGTGACGGAAATGGCTATGATGCGCTTCAATATGTAGAGATCTCTCTATATGATAATCTCCGCACTCAATCTGAATGGACATTGAGATATACTATCGCGACTGACTCTTTCTCAATTCAACAAGGAGCGGCCAATGTGGCATTGGCGTCATGGTCTTCAGCATCTGGTGCCGGCAATCAACTTGTAGTTACGTGGATAATCAAGATAGATTGGGACCACTCTGACTTGACAGACATAGATATCAGACAACATGCAACAGACGGTATTGATTCGGACGAAGACTACTATGAAGTGAACTGGGATGTTGAAACACGTCTAGATATTTCCGGGCTAACAATTTCTGATGGTTCTGGCACAGTCAACCGGGGGCCTCTTGACGGCAGCTTCGGTGTGAGCGGAACTTTGCTTTATCTAGGCTCAGGAAACGATCATCCTCTATCAAATGAAACTGATGTCTGGGTGTTGAGCTCAGGATATGGTTCTAGCGCTGGACCTTGGAGTGATACTACATTGGTCTTAGGGCAGTTCGCCTTGACAGCCTTCGCGGATGACGCGGTAGGTGAGGACACGATAACTGTGATAGCCGTCGAGGAAGGATCGGGTAGTGGGGCCCAGGATCTTTTCTCAACATCGATAGAAGGCACATACGCTGCTGACAGGGTCTTAGTCCAATCATATTCTCCAGATGATTCCAGAGTCAATGTCGATGACAATGTGGACCTCGATATTGCTCTCATCTACGAATTCGATTCTAGTCCTGTTACAGATGGAACGGTCACAGTGAATTCCATTCCGATGAGTCATGTAGGCGGAGGTGTCTGGCGAATCACCGTGAACAAGTCGTCGGTCCAGGAGGTTATCTACAATTCCGTTACCTACAGTGGTGGTACGCATGGACTCAATCAAGTTGACCAGAATGGCCAGTTTCAGGGCATCATCTGGGATAGTCTGACAATCAGCATAACAAGTCCGATTGATAGCAGGATTAACATCTTTGAGAATGCATTGGGCATTGGTGCCACAGCAACATATGACTTCGACAACTCAGATTATGATGGGACTTTGAATCTAAACGACACGTCATTCGTTTCACCTGTGGCATTGAAGAAGGGCTACACAGTTTTGAACGCTGCTGGTGACGATACTTATGGAATTACCCTAATCAGTCTAAATGATGTGGTGTATTGCATTTGGGATTCTCTAACCATCGCAATTACTGACCCGTTTGACCAGCGAGTCAACATTGGCACAAACGCCTCGGGCATAGTTGTGACAGCTGTATATGATTATGACAACTTGACATTTGATGGCATTCTCTCATTGAATGTCACGCAGTTTCTTTACAATTCACCTCAGAGGCAGGGATATGGTGTACAGGGAATTTCTGGTGGAGTCCATGGCATCACAGCTGTAGCAAATGATGCTGAAACATACTGCATTTGGGATGCACTCAGAATCTCAATATTAGATCCTACTGATCAGAGAATAGATGTAAACCAAAATGCTTCAGGCATAGTCGTCAGTGCAAGATATGACTATGACAATACGGTCTATGACGGTTCTCTGATTCTCAATGATACTGATTTCATTGCAACAGTAGTGATGAAGAAGGGGTATACTGTTCTTAGTGCTGCTGGCGATGACTTCTATGGGATTACTGCCATCATTTCCAACGACATAACATGGTGTATCTGGGATCAGGTAATGGTATTTTCATTAAGTGCCAGTGATGCGCGTGATAATGTTGATGATCCAATATGGGTGGATGTGATTCTGCGATATGAATATGATAATACTCCTGTTGAAGATGGTTCCGTGACTGTTAGTGGATACGTCTTTGATAATCTCGGAATGGGATTATGGCGGCACAATCGAACAGAAACGTCTGTCATTGGTATCATATTTAATTCGGTATCTTGTACTGGCAACAACCATGGAATACAAAGCGTGAACCAGAACTCTCAATCACAGACCGTTATATGGGACCAGCTGCTTGTGACCATCGCTGTCGATGATAGACGAATTGATGTTGGTTCTACAGCTTCAATTCAACCAAGTGCTATCTATGCCTATGATAGCACTGTATACGATGGGACTCTCCAACTGAATGATACAATCCATATGCATGCAGATGTTGGTCGGTGGGCCTACACAGTGGTTTCCGCATCGGGTGACTCCTATGACATATCCCTGATTGCTTCAAATGACGAGGACTATGTGATATGGGATAGACTTGAAATCCTATCCTACTGGACAGATGAAGCTGATAACCGGACAAACGTGGGTGCGACTCGGCAAGTTTACGTGACGGCGCACTATGAATATGATGGCTCTATCTTTCAGGGTGCATTTGGTACGCTATTCATGAATGGCTCAGCAATGACCTGGCATCCTACACAACTACGCTGGAACCACAGCTTCGTCTATTTAATACCTGTTAGATATACATTCCAAGTTTCGGGAGTTTCTGATTCTCTGTATGGGTTGACCGTAGTAGGCGAGAAAAACGCTCCTAGATTCATCATATGGGATAAACTGAATGTCATTATAGAGGCTGATTCATCCGTCGCATACTATGATGAATTAGTGAACTTCACGGTAACTGCAACTTATCAATATGATAACAGCAGAGTTATGATTCTTACAGTTGAAACACTAAGAAATGGCACGGAAAGCAAGTATGGTAATTTCAGTGACACCTGGAATGGACCAATAGATGCGCGCTATCAATATCTCGTGGTCTCGGCCCAAGATAGTCTGTATGGAATTTCAGAATTCGACACCATCATGATTGAGGTATTTTGGACTAATGCTCCCGTGGTCGAAGTTGATGCTGCTTTCGTGAGTGATGGAGATGGACTGGTGAATCGGGTGAATATAGGGACATTAGTCTATATCTACTTCCATTGTGTGTGGCGTGAAAACAGCAGTCCGGTTGAAACTGGTTTATTATACGTAGACTCAACGCCGCACGATATTAATGAAACAGGATGGGTCACCTTCACAAACTCCAGTTCAACCGTCCTTTACCGTCAATGGCCAGTTACAGATATAGCTGTTGCTGGAGCCGCATACTACCAAATGGATATTTCCGCACCATATATTATATGGGATGCAGTGAATATTACTCTGAATGTCATCGATGAAAGAATAAATGTCTATGAATCAGCACTCACAGTCCTCGATTATGACTATGTATATGCCTTTGATGGCAGTCCATTTAATGGAAACCTGATATTCAATCAGTCTTTAGTACAAAATACTGTTGGGAGATATGGATTCACGGTAATGTCTGTTGTTGATTTTGACAATGGTATCAATACCATTCTGTCAAATGATGAAGTGAGCATCATCTGGGATGGTCTTATAGTTGATCTATCAGTCAGTTATCATCGAGTAGGCTTGGGAACACCAATCGTTGTGGGAACGTCCGTTATATACGCCTTTGATGGCGAACCTTTTGATGGCAATTTGCAGTTGAATGATACTGTATTTCTGCAGTCTTTCATTGGAATACGTGGCTATACGGTTCGAGAAGATTCCATCAATGGCGGTACGTATGGAATCAACGCTGTTATTAGCAATGATCAAACATACGTGATCTGGGATGAGCTCGAGATCTACGATAGCGGAGCCCAGCCTGAACGCAGCGATTTGGGATCATCATCACAAGTTAGATTTTGGATTCACTACATATTTGATCAATCGCCATACACCAACTCCAACGGAAGACTATGGATAAACGGGACTCAGGCAAGCTACAACTCGACAGGTGGATATTGGTTCGTTTTTGTATCCCATAACGATGTTGGTGAATTCAACTACTTCGTAGAACGATTCGAAGATGATACATCTACAATAGCTAGTCTTAGAAATCAAGGAGGCATTTTCTGTACTGCAAAATTCGACAGTGTCTATGTTTCATCCGCTGGAGTAAGAGGCAGGAATATTGCTGAGGATTTGATCGTTGAAGTAGATGCGCCGGATACACTATCTGTTTTATTGGGTAGCGAGGTCATAATATACTTCCAGCTGCGCTATGCCTCGGATGGTGCTCTAATTACGGACCCTAATACCTTGGTCATCGTCAATGGAAAGCCAGCAGCATATAATTCAACTACTGAGCGGTGGGAAGTGGCTTTCACAAGTGATCGCGATGAACCTGTTGAGTACCGTATTAGCTCATTTAGAGACCGCTTTGGTCTCACTGAGGTTGATCATAGGGAGTTGGCCCCCATAGTTGCATGGACTTCGCCACCAATTTCTCCGTATATCCTGCTTCTAGGATTAACGGGGATCACAGGTTTAGCCATCGTCTTTGTAGCACGAGCACGAAGGCGAGTCACAACACTAGAACATGCACTTACCCCTGAAGAGCTACTATCGCTCGAGGATGTTGGCATTTCTAGTACTATGCGCGCACAGATTGTTAATCATCTTGAGTGGTTGCGTGATCTATCGGAAGAAATACCCTACATGGGGAATAATGTCCTGGTGATACTGAGTGAAGAATTAACCCAGGCCAGGCAAATGTACGTCAAGGCGTTTGAACTGGAGCTTCCCACAGAGCCAGCTGGATTGCGACTGAGAGATATGCTTCTCGATCGCATAGATACCATTCTGGAGTCAATTGAGAAAGAGATGGCATCTCGCTCATCGAGAGTCTGATTCTATTCGCTTTTTGGAGCTGAAATGGCCAAATCTCGGAATGTTTTTGCAATTAGGAAATCTGCTTCCTGTTTTGCTTCATCACTCAACATCTCACCATTCCAATTTTCAGATGGATATATCTCATTGAATCCCTTGAGGAAATTGCTGAGTGAAATTCTTGCTCTGAAGTTCTCCTTTTCAGCTATCAGAGCCCCCATATACTCCCCTTGATGCTCCATAATGATGGTCTTGCCTTCATGAGACAATGATCTAATTCGTCCCGCATCGGGGAAGATCTCGGAGCCAACAGATGTGACTGCAGACAATAGCCCATACACTAGAAAGCTTGCCTCTTCCATCTCTGCATCAAAATCATAGGTATAGATTGGCAGCCCAACTCTTGGCTGCATCACAACGAGTCTATAAATCTTGACTGGAACTACAATCGGCTTTCTCGCCAACTCCATGTCCATTAGTCTGGCAAAGACTCCTGGTACCTCCTCTAGGCTTTCTTCTATTTGCGGCGTTTCAGATAGATTCCTTTTGACGACAAGAGGGGTCTTCTCAAGGCTTTGCACTTCATCTATCTCACGATTAATCACACTTACAACTGTAGTGAGTTCGTTTTCCAGAGCAAGTGCCTTTGCTCTCAGTAAGTCATGCTTAGCTCCGATGACATCCTTCGCTGTTCTCTTGAGAATTGCCCTGAGGAGCAATGCCTCAACAATCCCTGGAGCTAGATTCTGTTCTTCTGCAATCTGAGTAAGATTTTCAGAGTAGTTGTACGCAGCTTTATAGTCGCGTTCATCACCGTGAATCTGGTATCTCTTTAGATGGACAGATGCAAGTTGAACCTGTGCCTTTATGGCATAGTCAAACATATCACCTGTGACCGCCAGGGAAAGAGACTTCTCAAGTAGCTTAATTGCATCATCAAGATTCATTCTCTGGTGCAACAATACTCCCCTGGTGTAGCTCATTATGACATTCCCTGCATCAAAGGCCTTTTCTCCTTCACTCCTATCGAATGGTGTGGGCCCTCCAGGATCAGTCACGAACTCGGTCACTCCAATTTTCTATGACAGCAAGTTAGTCTATTAGCAATATGTTGGTAGTAATACGACAAAAACCTATGCCAGATACGTTCTGCTATCAATGTGCGGGGAGATTTTCTAGAAACTTCTTCCTGTTCAATCCTCGTTCTTGAACCCCTCTCTAAAGGACCATTGCGAGAAGTGATACGATCATGAAAATGACTCCAAAGACTACACAGTTGACGCATGCGCCTTCCTGCAGCTCCTGCTTGTCTTTCTTGCTCATCTTCTGAGACTCAACAACCTCATCCTTGTCTTCGTCGGTCATAGCTGCCTCTCCTGATTGTTTGCTCTTTGCATTTCAGATAATAAAGCTGTGTATGTTGGTGAATCCTTTCAGTCTAGGAATTTCTCAAGCTCAATCTCATCTCTAATTGGAATGCCGTTATCTGCAACAAGGGGAATCTCTGGCTTTAGCCTCCTAGATTTCTCGATAGCATTGGTATGTATTGTTTTTATGACATAGCCGCGTTTCTGGTAGAATCCCAACGCCTCGAGATTGTTGTTGGTCGTTATTACCCATATTCTCTTGCAATCCTGTCTCTTAGCTTCATCCTCGACGGCATTGAGGAGCATTGAACCAATTCCTCTCCCTGGAACAAGGCTATTCAACGTGAGGATCTCACAATGATTGTACTCGATTCTGTAGGTCACCAATCCTATACGCTGCTCTTCAAGGAGAGCTATGAACCCAGGCTGCTCCTCAACAAGATAAACGCTGTTTCTTGTCACAACTATCTCAGATGCCCAATGCTCTATAGATACCTGACGTACCCATTCTCGGTCTGTATCTTTAACTGGCAGGATAAATACAGGATCCATTGCAACCATTGAAATTACCGCCTATTCCTCTAATGAAATCTACGTTATTAGAAAAATAGACCAGATGGATAGCGACAGCCTAAAACATGAATCTAATATATGTACGCCCCAAATCTCATATGTTAGTGTGGTTATGTAAACAGAGGCAGAGAATGTCGTGAGGAAACGCGCAGAATGTACGACTATGCAGAAGTGATGATAAGACGGGCTGAGCTTGGCGAGGTCGACCTAGTCAAAGCAATTATAGTGGAAGCCTATAAGCCTGTGAAGAAGCAGCTTTCTCGAACTCCTGCAGCGCTTACCGAAGGTCTATCGAAGATTGCGCGTCACATCCAGATGGGTGATCAATATGTGGCGATTGTTGGAGACCAGATAGTTGGTACGATGCGCGTGCGGCTAAGTGGCCATAGAGGAGTTATCTCACGACTTGGAGTCCTTGAGAAATTCAGAGGTAGACGAATTGGTACCCTGCTCATGCAATATGCCGAGAATCTCTTGGCTTCGAGGGGCGCGCAAGTGGTCGAAGTCGAAGTCTATGGTGCCATCGAAGCCCAGCTATCGTTCTATGAATCTCTAGGGTATCTGGAAACCGGACGAAAGACACGGCTCAAGGAAGTAATCGTCACCATGGAAAAGAGCCTCATTGAGGAAGAAGCAATCGACGAAGATGAAGATACATTGTGAACTAGGGAATTATCTCGCATCCATTGTTAAACTCTGGATAGTCAAAGTCTGAGATTGAAACAACACCTTCTTCAATCAGATCCTTCACCGTGGGCACATGTCTTCTTAATGAGGCGACCAGATGCTTCACAATGCCACAGATCTTCGTAAAGCCTTCTTCTCCCCAGAGTCTTTGCTTGTTTGCAAAGAGGCATCGACCTCCGCAGATGCCGAATATCTCACAGGAGGGGCAGGGCTCATCGACATGCATCACATTTCTCAGTTCTTTTGGTGAAGAGTCATTGATGTTCCCCACAATCGAGAATTCCCAGTCAGGCGAGATGGGACATACTCCTATTGAACCATCAACGTGAATCGCGAATGTGTCAAGACCAGATCCACAACGCAATTCAGAATCTTTGCCAGTTACCAGAGTCCGCATAAGCGGCAGAAATGGAACGATTCCTTCAACCACACCTGACTCCATGGCTGCAGCCCAGTCATCAACGAGTCGTGAGATTCCGGGATTGTAGGAATTGTTGAGCCATCCATCAAAATCATGCCAATTTCCTTCGGCATCCCAGACAACATTTAGTTGCCAATGCACGTGGTCGAAAGAGGGATCTTTCAATTCAACAAGATGTCTGACATCTCTATAGATATCTGACTGCTCAGAGACCGCCATTCTAGCTACGACGTCCCCTTCATACCCAATCTCTCTCAGCCATCTGACATTATTGATGACCTTCTGATACACCCCCTTGGAGCGATAGCCATCAGTTATCTCTTCAATTCCATCGATCGACACAAGGATTGAGTGAAATCTCCTGGTATACTCCTCTGGAATCTGATTCAGAAGCAGTCCATTGGTCTGTAGCATGAATCTGGCGTTGGAGAATCGCTTCATCATTTCAGTGATTAGAGGAATTCTGAGAGTGGGTTCGCCACCATAGAGCATGAGTTGGACATCATCGTCTTGCTTCAAAAAGGAGGTAAGTTCCTCGAGTGAATATTGAATCTCCGAATCCGGTCCTGTCTGCTCTCCGCCATGGCAATATGAGCAATTGAGATTACATCTGCGTGTCAAGACCAGGTGATAGTTCAAACAGACTTCGCTCCATGCCGTCTCTACTCATCAAGCGCATAAACGTTGTTCTCTGGTCATTGGATGCGGATAGTCTGTTTTCACCAATTGAAATTTGAAGATTTCATACTATTATGAGTGTTCCACTACTCTCCGGTGAACAGGTCAATGTGCCTCTCACGTCTACGTTCTCAAGTCTTACCCAGAAATTGCCCGTGGTTACCTCACACCTCAGATCCTCAAACACCACTGAGTTTGTTATGTTGAAGTTGTTGTTTCCAGGGCAATTGATGCCATGATGGAAGTAGATGTTGTCGAAGGTTGCGCCATTTGCAGTCAAATTCAGATTGCCATGTCCGGCCGATGCTTCGATGTCAATCGTGTAAGCCCTATTGATTGTGACATTGACAAATGCGCGTGCATCTCCCTTATTCAGTGCACACACATCAGCTGGATTCTCTTTCAGAATCTGAATACTCACAACCCTCCCATTTTCACTATGTTGCACTTGGAGATTCGTGTTCTTTCCTTTGGCTCCATCCACAAGGACTTCAAGTCTATAGTTGATTTTGATCATAAATCCTGGATCATTGACTACATTGAAGGTGGCATTATGAAAGCAGACGTCGTAGTAGATTGAGATATTCTCCGCATCTGGATAGGTGTCTTCGTTTATGACCTCTGTCACATCGTACTCAACTATAGGCTCAAGGGTCATCAATAAGTACAATCCGCCTATAATGACGGCAGACATAAGAAGCACTACAAAAAGGATGCACATAGACCTTCTTCTCATTTTCCTCCCATTTTGTCAGCTATTTCATAATTAGTACTTATTCTGGATGTGCAAGACTATGTGAATCATCTCAATGCAAATCGTAATTGGCTTTAATGCTAGGAAGCGTGCGAATTTAATCATCTATCAAGAATCTTATAGTTCACCTATTCCTCCAGCGACATGCTTATGATAGGAAAGCTACTGAAGCGATTGACGAAACATGAAACGGTCCGGCGCCCTTGCGCTCATACTTATCACAGTGGTTATGCTTACGCCCCAATTATCGATGGAAGCACAGACTCCTCCAAATCATGAGGTGAAGGTACTTTCTGAAGGAATAATTGAGAATGTGCCATATGTTTGGCAAGAGATCAACGGACTCTGTGCATGGGCTGCAACTTCTGCGGCAGTTCAGGCTGCAGGTGTTGATTTGGACCTTCATGATGTGTTAGCTGCCACTGGTGTAGGCCTTTCGTTTGCATATGTGAGGTATAACGACACATGGCTGATTTATCCTGGAGCAATCTATATGCAGGCTGAGCCCACACAGTTTCTTGCAGACCTCTACGGTCTGAATCTAACAATGTATTTCGATACTTCTACTCCCTCGGCGGACCAGCTGGTAGAAGTGTGGGAGGGACGAGGAATCCACACTGTACTACTTGATGGACAGAGTGAAGCTTTAGCGCTCATGAGATCTACAATTGATGAGGGCTATCCACTTCTCATCAGTGTCAATCCCGCATGGCTACCCGCGGCTGATTATGATTATCTTCGAGACCTCGGAGCTTCAGGAGGTGCGCACGGAATCCTCATAGTCGGATACAATGACACAGATTCATCTGCCACTATCATCGATCCTGGGGTGGGTTCGTTCGGGGAAAACTTTGGCTACCCGGAAGATGGAAGAGGCAATTATACAAAGATAACTTACACAAACCTGATCCAAGCGTGGTCGGACCGCTATTTCATCACTGTACTATTGAAATCGGGTGGCATTCCCGCGGAGAATCCAAGCAAATTCCTAGGAGAGTATATCCGCGACAAGCTACTCGGCACTGCAACTGCATATTATGCAGATCCGAGTACCGCTGTTCTCTGGAAGTTTGGAGAAGCTGCGTTTAGAGGCCTTAGTGAGGACTTTACTATTCAGGGACTGACGGAATACTTCGATATATTCACAGGGATGGACGGTGAGCGTGAGTTCAAGGCGCAACTCCTCACGTTTCTAGGGCTTGGACTTGAAGCTCAAGTTAGTCTTCAGTATCTCTCTTATAGGACTGGCTTGGAAGCCCTCCCAGGATTAATGCCCGACATTGATCTAGCGGCATTTCTGACTGCGGGACGAGAGGCTTTGCCGCATTTCGAGGCTATTTCTGCCAACTCAACACTAGTGTATCCCAATAATCTAACTGCGCAAGAAGGTCCCGTTGCATCACTTTTCATTGGAATGGCCGATGAATACAACTCAACTGGGGATTTGGAATCTGTCCTTACAGCACATCAGTCTGAATTGAGCGAGATTTCTAATCACCTATTGGGGATTGCAGACTCTTGGCTCGCAGCTGGAAATGCGCTTGCGGATATTTGGCCCAATAACCCCTTTGTCGTATTTGGACCGTACTTGATTCTGGCTGCCTTTGCAGTAGGAGCTCTTGTAGTAGTCGTTGTAGTCATTATCCGCAAGAGACCTTCGCAATAGACCGCTCTCTCAAGACGCTTCCCCAAGAAGCTTGAGCATTTGATCGATGTCATTTGTCGGGAGCTTGCAATTGTGGTTGATGCAGACATGAACTGTAGCTCTATCGTTCACTCTGTCATAGAACTTTGAGAATGGTGCAAGGTCATTCAATCTCTTGGAAGTTTCCTCGTTCGAGCGAAGAAGAACGACAGTGTTTGGCAAGAATCGGCTCCTCAGCTCCTCCAACATCCTATGAGTTTCTTCTTCATCGAGTCCACCAGCTATGACGACTTCATGAGAAGGACCCAAAGCATAGTCTAGACCTATCAGCATGAACGAAAATCCAGTAGGGCTTCTATTGATGATGCCTGAAAAAGGCTCTGCGATTTGAGCAGATAGCGCTTCGAATTCTTCATCCCCTAGCAACCTGGCTAATCGAATGAGGTTTAACATGGATACAGAGTTGCCCGAGGGAATCGCACCATCGTAGGCATCTTTCTGACGCACAAGCAATTGCTCAGAGTCATCAGCTGTGAAGAAAAAGGCATCTTTCTGTGTGTCCCAGAAGTGTTCAATCTGTGTCTTTGTCAGGTCTCTGGCTAACTCCAGATATTTCGGATTGAATGAGGTTTCATAGAGTTCGATGAGTCCCCATACCAGGAACGCATAGTCATCCAAGAATCCAGGCACGAGAACTTCTCCTTCTCTGAATCTGTGAAGCAACCGACCATTATTTGCCCTCAGTTTAGTCAGAATGAAATCCATTGCCTGCTCAGCTGCCTTCAGGTAGTCGTTATTACCCAGAGTCCGAGACGCCTTTGCCAGGGCTGCAATGAATAGGCCATTCCAATCTGTGAGAATCTTATCATCCCGTTGAGGTCGAATTCTTTTCTCGCGGACATCGAATACTTTGCTTCGACCATTTTCTAGTATCTTATCAAGTAGGTCTGAAGTGGTGCCAATTTCCTCTGCAACTTTTTCCAGTGAGTCTGTTACGTGTGGAATGTTTAGTCCTGTCTCTTCTCGAGTAGACTCTTCCTCGAAGTTGCCGTGCTCAACAATATTGTAGTATCTAGAGAATGCATCAAATTCTTGAGCATCCAAAATGCCCTTGATCTCGTTGTGAGCCCATACATAGAATTTGCCTTCGACGCCCTCGCTATCTGCATCTTCAGCCGAATAAAACGCACCTTCAGGACTGGTCAGGTCTCTAAAGACATACTGAATGATATCCTGTGCAACATCTGAATAGAAGGCATCTCCGGTTGCTTCGAAAGTTTCAATGTATGCATGAAGAAGCATTGCCTGATCGTAGAGCATCTTCTCAAAATGAGGGAGCAGCCACTCGGCATCCGTGGAATATCTATGGAATCCAAATCCTATGTGGTCCCAGATCCCTCCCTTTCGCATTTCCCTGAGCGTTGTTTCAACCATGTTCAGAGCGTCTTTGTTGCCCGTTCTCTTCCAATACCTCAAGAGCAGCATTATGTTATGAGGACTAGGGAATTTCGGTGCAGTGCCGAATCCCCCTCTCTTCTCGTCAAACCTTTTCAAAAACATGGAGAAGGCGGTCTCCATTGTTTCTAGGTCAACTTGAACATCGCTTGTGCTACTAGATTCAGCTGAAAGTGCATCCTCGATTTGGCTTATCACATCATGGACATTTTCACGTTCAGTTTCCCAGATCTCTTTGAGCCTTGGAACGACCTGAATCATTCCTAGCTGTCTGAACCTTGATTCCTTCGGAATGTACGTAGCCGCATAGAACGGCTTCCTGTCAGGCGTCATGACGATTGTAAGAGGCCATCCTCCACTCCCTGTCATCATCTGAGCAACCTGCATATACACTCCG
This sequence comes from Promethearchaeota archaeon, assembly GCA_048939765.1. Classification (GTDB taxonomy): domain Archaea; phylum Asgardarchaeota; class Thorarchaeia; order Thorarchaeales; family Thorarchaeaceae; genus SMTZ1-83. The sequence goes on along the minus strand of JBHLPF010000030.1, from coordinate 33,714 downwards.
TCAATATCTGGTCGTTCCTCTCTGTCCACTTTGATATTGACAAAAGCGTCATTCATGAGCGCCGCCACTTCGTCATCCTCGAATGACTCATGTGCCATGACATGACACCAGTGACAGGTGCTGTAGCCGATGGAAAGGAATATGGGCTTGTTCTCTTTCCTAGCCCTTTCGAATGCCTCTGTGCCCCATGGGTACCAGTCCACTGGATTATAGGCGTGTTGAAGGAGATAGGGGCTCTTCTCTGAACTCAGTCTATTGGGTCTGCCCTCTTGATTTGTCATCTAGAAGCCTCAGCACTGTGCATCATGAATCATTAACAATAGTTAAAGCATTTGTGGATTGACCTGTTCAAGACTCATTCTCAACTACCTTTGATACCAATTCACGCATTCTAAGGACTTGCTCTCTCACTTTCTCAACACCAGCAGGAGTGATCTCAATGAAGCGGACTGGTTTCACCTCGATGAATCCCCGTGTTGTTTTGATTAGATCCATGGACTCGAGCTTCTTCAGGTGACTAGCTAGATTGCCGGAGGTCAATTCGAGTTTGTCCTGAAGCTTGGAGAACTGTGCTGAACCTGTGAAGTAGAGATATACTAAGATAGAGAGTCTGGCAGGTACGAGGGTCTCTCGGTCTTCGCTCATGAAGCCAGCGAGTACCCTCAGAAGGTCTCTATCTGCAGACAGTGTCATCCCCGCCCGGTGGTTTCCAAAAGGAGTCTTTCAGCAGTAATCAGTGCATAGACTCCGATGATATAGATTCCACCGATGTCGACAATGATTAAAATCAGGTATGCCAATTCTGGCAATAACAGCATGATTGGGATCGACAGCAGTGCCGCAATAGCAAAGGCGAGATTCTCCTTGTAGAATGCGGTTTTATCCGGATCCATTCTCGAGAAGTAATAGTTGACCGCTTGCCCAAATGCTAGAACGCACTGAACGACGATTGGGAACCCCAGCTGATTCTCTTGTGTGAATAGAACCACCGATGAAATTGCCAAGACGACGGCAATAACTCCCCACATAATGTAGAACCAGATAGGCGGTTTCTGTTGCACCACTTTCTTCGGAAATGACCTCGTGAGCGGACCGACAAGTCGAAATGAAATGACCCACGTGATTAGCAGACTCACTGCGACAAATGCTAGATTCAACAGAGGATTCCAGGCTAGTGGGCTATATACCACAGTAAGTACGAACAAGACTAGCGTTGCGAATGATATCCCGCCTCCAATCAGAATGTATATGATTCCATTTACCCTTCTCGTGACAACCTGTGGATATCTGTCAACAATATCTGCTAACGCCAATAGCCTTCTAGCATCACCCAACTCATCGTTCGAATCAGTTCTATCACTTTCTGAATCTGGCATATTCTATCATCTCCAGGGCTTGACTGAGAACACAAAGCATACTGGGTATTAAGTATCTGCTATATCGGCTTTAATCGACCCTGCTTCTCCTCTATGCGACCCATGGCAATCAGGCTCTTGACATGGTGTTCAATCATCCACTTCTCAAAGTACAGGAACACTGGATTTGTGAGCGATGGATAGACAATAGGGGTCATTGTGATTCTATCTAGGGAATCAGCTCCTTCTTCAATGGCTGAAAACACCAAGTCATCTCGAATATCAAACTGACGTGAAAATGCGTCCAAGGCGAGCCTATAATCTCTCAGGAGGGGTTCATTGAGATGGCCGCTTATGATTCCGCTGTAGTTGCCGTTCTGAACCTTAGCGATTGACTTCTTGAAATCCTCTATAGAGGAGTTCGGATGTCCATAGAATGGGCCAAACTCAGTACAGTCTAGATCAGCTGCAAAGACGAGGCCGTGTTCTACAATCTCAAGGCACATATGATCTGGAAGATGACCAGGTGTCATTACCGCCCTTAATGAAACATCACCAAGTTGGATCCTATCTCCATCTTTCAGGATCTCATCAACCCGCCCTTCATCGAGAGCGCCATACATTCTTTCATTAACAAGATTTTCCCAAGCTCTTCGTACTGGATTAGCTTTATGAAATCCAAGGAATTCCTTCATTCTCTCCTTTTCATTGAATAAGGGAGCAGTGATCTCGTTAGCTGCAATTCTACAACCGGATAATCGATTGAGTCGCGCTGCATGCGTGATGTGATCTGGATGGATATGAGAGAGGATAACTGTTCCCACATTTCGCAGCTCCCTATTCTGTGATGATAGGAATCGTCGAAGGGATTCAATGGAGCATCCCGGATCGACAACTACCAACTCATCACCTAATATGACAAGTGTATTGCAAAACGGAAAAGAGCCTCCCAAGACAATATGAATACCGGGTGTAATTTCCTTGGAAACCAATTTTAGCACTTCTTGCCGAATTGGGAAGCAGGCTTCCCTTTTATACGCCTCTTGGCGAGTTCGAACTTGGAGTTCATTGTTTTGTTCGTACGCTTCTTGTCTCTTGGCCCTCCATAAAAACTGCTCTTATGGCTGGCCTGCCTTATACTTGAACTGCTCTGCATAGACTGTCTTCAACTGCTCCAGCGTCATCGCATCAGTTGCCAACTTATCTTCACGAATGTTTACAATTCTTGCAAATCTCAAGGCCATCCCTGAATCGTAGGTTGGGCTTTCCTGAATCTCTGCTGCTAGTACTTCGACCACAATCTCAGGCTTAACAATAACAACATGGCCCTTCCTTCCAGTAGAGATTGACTTGAGCTTGCTAGTCATCTCTTCGAACTCGATGTCAGTTAGACCCTTGTATGTTTTGCCAATCATTACGTACGAATCTGTGTCGGGGTCTCTAACTGCGAGATGGTAATCTGAAAGCCAATTCTTCCTTCGTCCATGTCCCCACTCTGCAGCTATGATCACTAAGTCCATAGTATCCAATGAGTGTTTGATTTTGAACCAATTCTTACCCCTGGTTCCTGGCACATAGGCTGAATCAACTTGCTTTGCCATCAGCCCTTCATGTCCGAGTTTCTTACTTTTATCGAAGAATCTAGCTGCTTCATCCTTACTCGTAGCGGTATAACTCTCTATCAGAAGTTCCTGAGGCACTACAGATTCTAGCAGCTTCCTCCTCTCAGTATATGTAGAATCAATCTGCTGCTTGGACTCGAGCAAAAGAAGGTCAAATAGAAACAGCCGTAATTTGACTTCATCCCTTGTCTTTTCGACTTCGCGCGTCCTTCCAAACCGCTTCATCACAACCTGAAAGGGAAACGGCTGTCCTCTGTCATCAATGGCAACCACCTCCCCGTCCAAGACTGCCACTCCTGCACCCACTTTCTTCCTCACGATTTCCACAATATCAGGCAGGCCTTCAGTGACATCTTGGAGCCTACGAGAATAGATGATGACTTCATCTCCTTGCTTGTGAATCTGAACTCGTGCTCCGTCGAGCTTGAATTCGAAGGCGTACAACGAACCTGTTTCAAACACCTCATCAACAGAATCAGCAGGACTGGCAAGCATGGGTTTCACAGGCCTGAAGAGCATCACTTTGAATTCCATTAGGGCTGATGCCCCTCCCTGTGCCGCCTTCTCTGCAACTTGGCCCAGATCTCCCGTGAGACTCCATGCTCTTCTCACTAGCTTCGGCTCTACTTTGAATGCTCGGGCGATTCCCTCCGCCAAGAGACCTTCAGAAAGTCCAATGCGCATGTCATTCAACACCAGGGCCGTGATGTATTTCGCTTCTCTTGGGGCCGCATCTCTCAATATCTGTGCCAAGATCGTTTCCTTCTTCTTCTTTGAACCCGCCCCCTGAAGCCCAGCAATGATACTGAAGTTCTCTTCGAGAATCCCTATTGATAGTGGGGTTGAGAAGAGCGCTGTCTGCCTAGCAAATTTCCCTGACTCAAGCAAAGCAGCAACAGCCTCACCAGTGTCTCCCTGATATGATTCGCTCAGATCTTCCATTGAGAAATCAATGACTTGTTTAAGTGCCGATTTGAGCCCGCTCCAAGATACATTGAGGACTCGATCGTCACTTTCTGGAAAGATGCGACCACCCAGGAAACGAGCAGTCGTCCTAACTTCGATAGAGTCTACTTCTTTGAGAAGTGCGGCTACGAAGCCAATCTTGGCATTCCTGCTGGAAACAGCAGCAATCTTATCCAGTGTTTCAGCGATTCTAAGAAACTCGGTCATTATCTCTCTCATAGTTATATGATGGCTCTTTAAAGTTGACACTCTAAAGAAGAACGCGAATGTTCTGTTCGTTACACCTGTATCTGATAGTAATGCCTTTTCACTCGGTCGATGAAGCATAGGCAATCCATGGCGCTCAAAGAAGGCCTTCGACGATTGTTGAATGTGGATATGAGGATGAAGAATACCGGAATGAGTAGGAGCGTAATACAGCTCCCGATACGTGTGTGAATATTGTCTAGGTTGTACACACGCTCTTCAATGACTTGCTCAATGTCACCTTGAGAGCGATGAAGAATGACAGAGTGAAATGGTTGCTAAAAGGAAAGGTTGTGCGTGACTTCAGAGGCTTTCCTTTGGGTCGTGTGAAGCAGGTATGGTACGATGACGATTTGGGTCCTCAAGTTGTTATTGAGAGATCCGAAACCGATCAGAGCCCTCACACATGGGAAGTCATACCTCTGAGAGCAGTGGACCGAGTTGAAGACCATGTTCGTCTGAAGCCTCCTGCCTTTGCTGAGTAACGCTGAGGAATTCGCTATGATGCATCGCAATTCCATGACAGACAAGACTTCCATCTCACAAGAACTCGACACCACAAGAGAGTCGATCAAGATAACTCTCTTCGTATCAGATACTTGTGCATTCTGTGATGAAGCGAGAGAGGTTGTGAAGGAAGCTCTTGCGCGAGTCTCCTATTATCAGCCATATATCGAGGTGGTGGAATCTCCGGTGGACAAGAAACCCGCTCTAACTGAAAGACATCAGGTCTTGGCTGTGCCAACTGTCTTTGTCGCCAATTCTAGAATAGTCGGAATGCCAAGGGTAGATGATCTTGAGCAGTTGATTCATCAAGAGATGCTTTCACAATATCTGGAATAGCAGAATGGACCCCTCTACGTGAAATCAAGTCCTAGAAGGACCCATGCATTCTCAGCACGAATTATCCTGCTTGTTTCAACATTCAGATCTAGCAGATTCAAAGCAGCCCTCAAGTCCAAGTATTCGCTATGATGCTCTGAACCGAACACAAGCTTTCGTACACCAATGTCCTGGGCAAGTGCATCAAGGAATACTCTGAGATGTGACTCAACGAGTCTCACTAGTGTGATGGATATATCCAACCAGATGTTCTGACGTGACATCAATGGAATGAGTTGAGGGAAGCCGAAGAGACCCCCCATATGAAGAATCACAAATTTCCCTTTTGGAAACATGGTTGACGCCTTATCTATGAATGCAAGCCCCCCAGCAGTCAAGACATCATTATGAATATAGACCGGCACATTGCGATCCACAGCTTCTCGAATCAACATCAGCGCAGCAGGGTCCTCTGGTCCATAATTCCTGTCATCAAGAACAACAGCCACGCATCCCTCTTTGATGTAGTGCTTTAACCTCTCGATAGCCGAATCAATCGGTCGAGGAAGCAGAGTACACGCACTAAACAGGCGATCAGGGTAAATAGCTGCTGCTGCCATATTTAGCTCGTTATCTTTGAATGGATTTAGCGGAGTGAGCACAGCTTTTTCAACGCCAAAATGGTCCATGCGACTGATAAGAAGGTCCACTTGCTCAGCGAGATTGTGCTTATCGACCTCGTGAAGTGAATTCCTGTCGGTTCCGAGATGAGTGTGAATATCGGTCGTCATGGGGTGCATTCCTTCTCTGGTGCATCCTCTTACTACTAGGATTGAGTTTTATTATTTGTTGGGAGCTTATCATCATCTCTAAAAGGAAGAAGCCTACCTTTTTCTCGAGCCAGTTGACCGAGAATGATGAGAAACCCCGAAGCATCGGACGAAGCCTCAATCAGCTATCATCTGACATCAATGTAGATCGATTTATGCTGATGGAGTATCTTGGTCCTATAGTTGATGGCTGCAGATCAGCTCTGAGTGTTAGTGTGGAGAAGGCAAGACAGCTTCACGATATGTCTGAAGACGAATTTGAAGAGCTCATGCATTCTAAGGAAGGTTCATTCTCCAACATTTCCTTCTGTTTCAAGACCTCTGACACTGACGATGAGTACTCCATTGTATTCGATGGCGGATTGACAAAGGTCTATGACGAATGCATTGAGCCAGATGTTGTAATCTCATCAGACTTTGAAACCCTTATGGACCTGCTTGACAGCGACGCACGAATTTCGCCTCATGAGCTACTACGAGGCCGTCTGCAAGTCGCAGGCGCCGACGCGATGGAGATAGTGGAGGCTCTGGGCTTTCTTTGCTATCCATCTCTTCTTCGTATGGCTCGTGTAGGCGTGGACCCGTCTTCATTGCTTTCTGAGGATGCTGATGCTGTAATCATCGCGGCGGCATCTGAAATGGTGACCAGAATGGTGCGAGAGTGGATAGATATTAGTTTCCACGGGGAAGAATGACTCACGAAAGTCCATGCCAGGGGAACACTTTTTCCCTGACCTGTCGAAGAACTCTATCGAGATCAAGCCTGATTTGCTCTATGGGAAGATAGATTTGGACCACATTGTCTTCATCTCTCATTTTCTCTGGGAAATTTGAATATCCCTTTTCCCGGCAGAGCTGAATGAATGAGTCAGGCATCTCAGAAGGTATCTTTTTGTCTAGAATAACCGAAAGGAATAGCGTCCAAAGGCGCGCGACATTGACAGGATGATATCCACCCCCTCCGACAGCGAGCCATCCGTCGCCACAAGTCTTCTCGGCCATCTTCTTCAAATTCTTGAGGACGTGCTCGTAGCCTTTGGTGGAATAGCTGAGCTGCGCTAGCGGGTCCAAGAAATGTCCATCAACTCCCAGTTGTGTGACTAGCAGATCCGGCTGAAATGCGTCAAAGAGAGGAACAACTACCTCATCGAACGTTTGGATGAGTTCTTCACTTCCTGCACCAGGCAACACAGGGATGTTGACTGAATAGCCTACACCTTCCCCTCTCCCGTTTTCATGAGTGAAACCTGTGCCTGGAAACAGAGTCTGTCCATGCTGGTGAATTGAGATCGTCAATACGTCCTTTGACTCAAAGAAGGCATTCTGTACTCCATCGCCATGATGAGCGTCAACATCCAAGTATAGAACCTTTGATGGTTTCTTCTTCTGAAAATGCTTAATCGCAATCACAATATCGTTGAAGACGCAGAATCCTGACGCCATGCTTTCATGTGCATGATGTAATCCTCCGGAGATGACGAACGCCTTCGGCGCCCCATTCATCATTGCCTTCATTGCATCCAGAGTGGCTCCAACATAGCGGGCCGCAGCGTCGTACAGATTAGGAAAGACAGGATTGTCCATTGTCCCAAGTCCATAGCTTGGTTTCGGCGTCAACGTTTCGCCGCTTTCAATCACAGCGTCGATATATTGAGGGCTATGGAATATTTCAAGATCTTCTCTTGTAGGCATTGAAGGTTCGATTTGGTCGACATGATTGAGAAGACCGAGCTCTTTGGACAATTCGTGTGTCAAGGATAGTCGGTCAGGCTTTAGGGGATGGTCATCCCTGAATTCGTATTGCAGAAGCGCATCTGTGTATGGATAAACTAACTTGCCGCTCATAGGTGATGCACGACCAGAACAGCCCTTAGCGGCCTTATTATCTAAGCGATATAATATCTCAGGCATCCAATCTTGTGATTCATGTATCTAGTATTCCTGCAATTCCATTCAGGTATGCTTCTCTGGCTTCTTTCAGATCAATACTGAAAGCGCCAAAATTAGCTATCGGTTCGTTCAAAGTCAACCCTAGCTCAGTGGCTGCAACTCCGTATCCCTCAACAGTGCGCAGGAATTCATCCTGATTTGTTTCTGTCACCTCTACAAGATATCTGGCTGATGTTTCCGAATATAGAATCTCGGTCAGTCCTTTTGCAGATCCGGGAACATCCGTGAGGTCGAGTCTAAATCCCAAATCTCCTCGCAGAGCCATCTTCATCAATCCAATGGCCAAGCCGCCTCGTCCAATATCATTACATGACCTGACGAGCCCTTTGGCAAATGAGGCAAGTACTGCGCGCATTGCCGCTCTCTCAGCAGCAGGCTGATATCCAGGCGGGAGTCCTTGAATCTTCCCTAGTAGGATTCGTTGGAACTCAGAGCCATTCAATTCTCGATGAGTTTCGCCAACAAGGAAGATGTTAGCCCACGGCGTACATAGCCTTCGTCTAGTAGGAAGATGTCCTTCCAATAGGACTCCAGCCATCATAATCTGGGGAGTAATATGAATCCTCTTGGGCCTACCGTCTATCTTTCTTTCATTGTAGGGTGAGACTCCGCCAGTTATCACAGGAATATCGAAGTCGTGTGAGAAACTACCTATGCCCTTCACCGCCTCTACAAACTCCGCATACGACTCAGGACGTTCAGGATTTCCAAAGTTTATGCAATCCGCTATGAAGATGGGCTTTGCCCCAGATGCAACCAGATTCCTTAGAGCAAGTGTGGCAGAATTCGCCGCTCCAATCTGAGGGTGAAGATGGCTCCAGAAGGAGTTTGATGATGTGGTTAGCGCAATTCTCTTTCCCTTAGGAAGATCGATAACACCTGAGTTATCTCCTATGTCAACAAGAGTGTTTGCCTGAATGTGCTGGTCGAACTGACTATAGATCCAAGACCTATCGGCAATGTTTGGTGAGGAAAGCACTGATAGCAGCATCTGTGCATGATCCTCTGGCTGCACTAACCAGTCAATTGATGCAGTTCTCTCGGGAAGATACTCCTCAAACCGATCAGGTTCGAGAAAGCCGCTAGTCAATAGAACTGCAGGAATGCTCGCTTTCAATTCCCCGTCATGATAAACATTGTAGAGTCCTTCGTCTGTCACCTTGCCGATTACTGCATATGGAGTATCATAGGAGCCAAGTATTGAAAGGACTCTCTCCAAATGCTCAGGAGCAACCACAGCAAGCATTCGATTTTGCGAATCGGAAGTGATGATTTCGAGCGTGCTCATATCTTCCTCATCGATCGGGACCAAGTCAGCATGAAGCTCAACGCCGGTCCTCCCTCTTGCGGCAAGTTTCGCTCCCGCAAGGGCCAATCCGCCTCCGCCAACATCTTCCAGACCGCCCAGAAGATGCGAATCGACTAGTTGATCCAGTGCATCAATGACTATCCGTTCCGCCAGAGGGTTTCCGGGCACAGCTACCGCTGCTTCTCTTGATGATTCAGTGTAGTCAATTAGGCGGTCTCTTCTAGTATTTGCACCGAAGAGCACCAGGTGATGTCCAGGAGTTGAAGCTCTGCTCATAACCATACTGTCTGGACTCGTTATTCCGACACAGACAACATTCAGCACACTGCTTTTCTCAAATGATTGGTCAAACTCAGTGTCCCCTCCAATCATAGGAATCCCTACGTTATTAGTGAAATGCGAAATCCCTCTCACTGCCTCTCTAAGTGCAGCGGCATTTTCTTCAATGCCAGGGTCTCCAAATCTCAGACTATTCAGCAATGCAATTGGTTTGCATCCATGTGCAATCACATCACTGATGACACCAGCAATTCCTAAAGCAGATCCAATGTACGGATTTGCTTGTGTAGGATGATTGTTCGATTCCATGGCAACTCCAAGAAATACATCATCTCCAAGATTGACAATTCCCGCTCCTTTCCCAAGCCCCAGTACTATATTATCTCCTTCAGTCTTGAACTCGCTGAACCACCGCTTGCTGCTTTTGTAACTCCTCCGTTCTGACCATAGAATTGAAACCACTCCTAGCTCGGTTTCTGTTGGCTCTCGTCCCAAAGCTAGCGCTAGCTGCTCTCTCTCCTGCTCAGATATCATGAAAGACTCCTCGACTTTATAGACCGCACAAAGCTCTCTAGAAGAATCAGACCATCACTAGATGTTAGTTCAGCTCTGGTTGCTCTTTCCGGCTGCGGTATAATTCCCAATATATTTCCTGCTTCGTTCTTCACTCCTGCAATATTGTCTATCGATCCATTTGGATTAGCTTCAGGGATGCTCTCTCCTTCCTGATTGCAGTATCTGAACACGACCCCTCTATATTGATTTATTCTCTCGAATTCCTTCTTCTTGAAGTGAAATCTCCCATGGGAGTGTGCTATTGGAATTCGAATCACAAGTCCTTCAAGTCCCTCGGTGAAAATCGTGGGGTCCTCACATACCCTGAGATAGACCCACTTGCAAATGAATCTCCCGTTCTTATTCATCCGAAGCTGACCTGGCAGCAAACCGAATCTTGTCAATATTTGTACGCCATTTCCAATTCCTAGGATTGGCTTGCCTGATTCAGCGATTTCCTGAATCGCATCCTTTAGACTGTCTATCCACTTCTCTGCCCCTACATTGACATACTCTTCAATCGAGGCTCCGCTTGGAATGACCAGGGCATCTGCTTCTTGTAGGATTTTTGACCCCATTTGGCTCAAGGCCACAAACGGTCTTGTTCCTGGGATTAATGAAAGCGCTCGAAGTACATCTTTCTCGCTATTTGTCCCGGGAAACTTGACGATAGCTATCGTCATGACAACAAGCCTCCGAATACATGCCTGAAGCGTCTAAGTTGTGTTGGCTGAAGCTGTTAATAATGCTGTGCTAAGGAATCAATTGCATGAACACCTGAGTTAGAAGGTTTATCTTGAACTAATGTCTATACCTTGCTTAGGTGAGTCGTATGCCTAGCTCTGATGATTTGACCTCATATTGTGGTCTCTATTGTCCAGGCTGTGACATACACCAAAGCAAATTTGTGCATGGCGTTGACGACCTTCAGAGTGTGCTAGCTCCATCTAAAAGGCGTGCAGCAGAAATCGGCGAAGACGAATCAGTCCGAATGCATCTAGAAAGGTATGAGAAGGTGCTTGATGGGGTAAAAGATGATTTTGACGGCTGCAGAGGCTGTCGTAAGGGGGGAGGAATCCCAGACTGCAAAGTAAGATCGTGTTCAATTGATAGAGGATATCGGACATGCCTCGACTGCATTCGGATAGAATCTTGTTCGGAACTAAAGGCTCGACCATGGGCATTACCATCATTGCATAAGATTCGTGATGAAGGATACGACTCGTGGCAAAAGGATAAGCGAAAGATGGTTGCATCTGGTTGGAGCTATCTTGCTGAGAGTGATTTCTAGGTACTAGAGGAACTCGCGAAGTAGAGTTCCTATGAAGTTCAATCTTTTCCTTCTCCTCCTGGGCTGGGGATTCTACTCTGAACTCCGACTCGTCTTCCATGTTCTATACCACACTTCTACCTTTGTGACTTTGAATGAAACATCCGTATAGAAGCAGTAGGTAAACGAAAGTAGTCTCAACCAAAATGGCTATCAACATCCTCGTACACAGTTCGTTCACAGGGAGATGACCCCATGGCGAAAGGAGAGCCACTTGCAGACAGCACATTAGAGGATGATATTTCGGAATCTTCTACGACACGAAGACGGAAAATTGAGCATATCGAGATATGTCTTGAAGAGGACGTGCAATGCCGACAGTCTACAATGTTTGAGCATATCAACCTCGTTCACAATGCATTGCCTGAGATAGACAAGGACAAGATTGACCTCACGACGAACTTCTTGGGACTGAGGGCTCACGCTCCCCTTGTCATTGCAGCTATGACTGGCGGCCACCCTAAGACATATGACATCAACAAGAAGCTAGCAGGCGCCGCAGAAGAGCTCAGAATACCGATTGGAGTTGGCAGTCAAAGGGCTGCAGTAGAGGATCCTTCACTCGCAGATACATTCCGAGTCGTGAGAGAGACAGCCCCATCCGTCCCAGTGATTGCTAACATTGGGGCAACTCATGTTGATGTGGCTCCTGACGCCATAGAGATGATTGATGCGGACATTCTCGCTATCCATCTTAATCCACTGCAAGAAGCAATTCAGCCCGAGGGTGATTCAAATTCAGAAGGCGTATTGGAGAACATTGCCTCCATAGTGGATTCAGTTGACGTTCCCGTGCTTGTGAAGGAGACTGGAGCTGGGATCTCTGGTGAGGTGGCTCAAGCACTAGAATCTGTCGGGGTGGATGCTATTGATGTCGGAGGTGCAGGTGGGACTAGCTGGGCTGCGGTCGAATACTTCAGGGCGGTCAAGGAAGATGATGACTTGAAAGCACAGCTTGGACTTGATTTTTGGGACTGGGGCATACCTACTGCACTTAGCGTCATTATGGTTCGTGATGCAACCGAGCTTGATGTAATCGCAACTGGCGGGATTCGAAATGGCCTCGATGTCGCGAAGTCCCTATCTCTGGGTGCCATCGCAGCTGGCGTTGCCCATCCTTTGCTGAGACCTGCGGCAATGGGCTCTGTCCTTGATGTGGTTGTTGAGATAGAACGAATTCTGGAGAGTCTGAAGGTTGCGATGTACCTGACTGGTTGTAGCGGGGTTGATGATCTAGCTGAGAGACCTCTGATTCTAAGTGGTCAGCTAGTCGAAGCCCTCAAATCCTTAGATATAGACTACAGGAAGATTGCGGGTTAGAGCGCCCCAATTCTCTTTAGATATTTTGAGCGTTTCCGAATTCCATTTAGCATCTGTACTGCCTCTTCAATTGTATCCGCTACAGGAACTCCATTCAGCTCGAAACCCCGGATAATGACTTCATACTTATCCAGGTTTGGCACATATGAAACCACAGTCTTCGCATGTTTCTTAGCAACGTTCGCGACTCTAGCACCTATCTGAAGAGATATTCCTGGAGCATAGGGGAGGAGCAGCAGCAACGCTGCATCAATGGATTCGAAAGCAAGCATTACATCTAGAACCCGCTCGTAATCGACATCCGAGGCACTTCCGGTGAGATCAATTGGATTTCTAAATGATGCAATCCCCTGGTATGCCGGTGTCATGACGCTTCTCATACTTTCCTGTTGTTCTTTCGTGAATGCTGGAAAAACCAGACCGTAATGAGCAGCCTCATCACTTGCTATCACTCCGTGACCACCGCTCACAGTCATTGTTCCCACACCCAATCCTATCATCAGTTTTGGTCTGCTTGAGAACACCTTTGAATACGCCATTACCTCGTCTTCATCAATCGCATGAATCACTCCAAATTGCTCAAATGCCGCTTCTGTAATTGCCATATCTCCAGCGAGTGACGAGGTATGACTCTGCGTTGCTCTATGACCTGCCTCTGACTCGCCTCCTTTCAGCACAATTACCGGCTTCTTGGGAGCAATCTCAGAACAGGTTTCTACGAATACTCTTCCTTCATCTTTGCCAAACCCTTCGACATAAGCTAAAATGACATCAACTTTCTTATCATCCCCGAAATATCTCACGAAGTCAGTGACATTTGTCTGGGCTTGATTGCCGATAGAGATGGCTGCTGCGATACCAACATCTCTCGCGGCAAACTCCTCCAGTCGCTCCACTAACCATCCGCCGCTCTGACTGATGATTGCCACATTTCCCCTTCTGGGACGCGCAACACGTTCAGATGGCAGAAAGAATGTATCTATCTGATCCGGCACAAAGACGCCAATGCAGTTAGGACCAACCATTGAAATTCCATTGTTGTTCGCAATCTCCACAATTTCATCTTGAAGCGACGCTCCTGACTCTCCAACTTCGCTGAATCCTCCTGAGACCACTATTACAGACTTTATCCGCTTATCAGCACATTGTTGTAGAACACCAGGTACGTATTTTGCCGGTACTGAAATCACGACAAGTTCGATGTCATCGGGTGCTTCACTAATACTCTTGTAGACCTGCTTCCCCTCGACAAGTCCTCCTTTGGGATTTATCGGATATGTAGGCAGGCCGTTCTCAAAGGCGAGTTTCCTGAAGATAACATTTCCTGGGGAAAATGGGTTGGATGTTGAAACTCCAACCACAGCAGTGACATTCGGATTAAGCATTGTCTTGAGACCGGACATAGGCTTCCCTCAACTGTCTTGAATGGTCCACGGTGTTGCCCCTTATATCCAATGTGCTGCTGCGCTAACAATCTCTCACGGCTTCATTTGAGCCAGAATCTCTCTCAATCTAGGCTCTGCAAGGATTGCATGCTGCAACTTTGTCAATAGTTTAGCAATCTCGGAATAAATCACTTGTCTTGGAGGATCACTGGCCGATTCCGCATTTTGGATTGCTTCTTGGACCTGTTGATTTATCCTCTTGATGATTCGTTTCTCTAGCTCAGGACCTCCCCAACCAAAGCTGTCGAAGCTTGCGTGAGCCTCTCCAATCTTTTCATCCACATTGAATTCGCCTTCAGTTAGAACATCCACCACGCCTGCAAAGTACCTAGCCACAGCACGTTCAATCCGCTCCATCTCTGAGGGATTCAGATAGTTTTCCTGTGGGCGCTTCTTGGATAGATCTTGAAGAAGCCTTGCTCCTGGAGCTTCAGTGAGAAGTCCCTTTACGATTCTAACAATAACCCGACCCGGGAGTTCAATCACATCTCCATAGAATGGCGAGTCGGATCTATACTTGTGGAGTTCGCGAAGAGTATCAATCCAGAATGTAGGCAGCAGGACATGGCATCTCTTGCTATATTGAGTAATCATCCTCTGCATCTGCCCTATCAAGCCCCATTCGTCGTTTTCAACCTCGACTTTTCGGTAAGGCTCTACAGGGACTTCCTCTTCTTCACCAACAAGAGGAATGACACCGGAATCTGGTGTTGCTGCTGTCTTCTTCGTGGCAGCCGTTGGCGTTCCAGAGGTCTTGATAGCTGTAGTCGTAGACGCTTTAGCGCCATCATCCAAGAAAGAGATGATCTCTGCAGCTGGAGCTCCTTTTGCTTCAGCCTCTTTTGCTCTTGCTGATAGCTTCGGCAACAGGCTCTCAATCTGGGAAAGCCTTTTGACTATTAGACTAATGATGTTCTGTGTGGATGGAGTGATGTTCTTCAGTTCAGTCGCTTCTTCCATCCATCGACGAGTCCTGAGGAGGCCTTGAATCAAGGAGTCCACTCTATCGGGATCAACTGTACCATCTACCTGGGTGCTTAGAAGAAAATGAAGGAGAGTTGAATTCAAGGTCACTATCAAGAGAACTCTGTCAAGGAGGTCCTCTGCAATGTTGGTTCCTTCAGTCAAGTCCGCACCATCCCATCATCTACATCGGTTCAGCTGCATCACCGGGTGTCATGTAGTATGAGAACAGCTCACGGAAGTCCGCAATGGCATCAACAAGCTCTTTTCTACTTGTTCCCTTAGCCCGCATGAACCACCCCTGCTTGAGCGGTGAAGAACCGCTGTGAAGATTAACGAGTTGGGTTGCCTCGTTGATGATTTGTACAAGCTCTGGAATCTTTGGTAGACCCAGAAGGACAAGGAGGTTGGTAGAAGGATCTTTGGTGGTATATGTAACATAACATGGAGTGATCGCAGCTCCAGGAGCAATGAATCCATTGAGTGCTTCCTTCAGGTGCATTCCGTATTCAGCTTTGGAGATGTGCCTTGGGCCAGAGAAGACATAGTATACACTCTCTGCATTTGGCTCTGCACCTACATCAGCATAGGAGCATTCTTTCACTGCAAAATCCATCATTGTCTTGAGCTGCTTCGGCATGCTGCCTGCGTCCGGTATCAATCCAACGTCTGTGTAAAGCGCTGGGACAACGACAGGGTCAAGCTTTCTCGCATAGTCCGCAAGGTCTGTTGTCGGGAACACATCCTTGTGAGGTTCATACACACCTGGCGAGAGCATTGCCTCGACAACATCCAGTGCGAGCGGGTTTACCAACTCAACAAATGCCTGTTCAGTTCGAGCCTCTAGTTCGCCGCCCTCATCCAGAGTGGATGGCACCATGCTCTCAATCTGGTTGATATTGGCAATGTCGATCTCTAGCTCACGTTGAAGATAGTCGACGCTATCAGCTCCTCTTGATTGGAGGATTCGCTTCAGCATAGTCCTATTGCTCAGGAGAATAGTAAGGTCTGCTCCACGTTCTTGGAGCTGTGCTCTAAGAAGACGGGATACAGCCCAGATCGAGTTCAGCGCCTCACTCGACTGTCCTTCGAATGGTAGGATGCCTACAACGTACACAAAGATTCGGCGGCCTTCTTCTTCTTGGAATCTCTGCTTTAGCAGTTCGATTATGGCGGGTGTCCCGCCGCAACCTGTACCGCCGCCAAGGCTCGTGAAAATGCAGAAGCCCGAGACTCCTTCGAATCCTAGGTCTTTGAGCTGCTCGAAGATGATGTCCTTCGACTCAATGACAGCATTATATCCGTCCATGAATCTTCCACCAACGCCTATCTCTGATGCACCGTAGAGC
Source organism: Promethearchaeota archaeon (assembly GCA_048939765.1). Lineage (GTDB taxonomy): Archaea > Asgardarchaeota > Thorarchaeia > Thorarchaeales > Thorarchaeaceae > SMTZ1-83. Next base: position 17,373 of record JBHLPF010000030.1, on the reverse strand, counting down.
ATTGTATGCTCCTTGGGGATGCCGTATTTTTGCCGCACCTTGGTGAGGTCAGCTCTGTCGGTGTTCATGAGCAAGTAGCCTCTGACTCTGGAAGGCAGTTGCCTGTCCTTACTGGCTTTCAGATAGGAGCCTACAATATTACTCCCACACTCTCCAATCCCAATTGCAAAGACCTCCGCGGCCTTTGTCAGATCATCATCACTCGATGTTCCTCGTAGCATTGTTTGTGTCCCCTTTCAGCTAACCTCTTTTCTCCACCATTTTGTCTGTGATTTCACGAATCGCCCATGTCAGATAGGAACTGATGTCCTCTCTACTGTATGTTTCCTTGACCTTCTTGACTGCGTCAGTGACGAAAGTCTCACGTTGGTCAGGCGTTGCTGATGGACTGAAACCGGTTATGAATACCTTCATGGATTTATGCCAGTCATCCATCTTTCCTGCTTTCTCGACCCATTCCAATCGAAGTCCCTTGAGCTCGTTGAAGTCCTTAATGGCGTCCTCAAGAACCGTGGCCTCAGCTAGGTCAGTTTCAAGCTTCCGGAGCTTCTCGAGCGGGAAGATGAGCTTGCTGAAGTCCTTGGGATGCTTTTCGTAGACTGCTTCAATTGTCGAGTAATACTCCGATTGCTTCTTGATTTCTTCTTGATGAACTTCTCCATCCTTGGTTGCAATACCCTTTATGACCTGCAACATTTCATCTTGGATGTTTGCCAATGTGAGACAGACATCAAGCACTTCGAAGATGTGCTTTGAATCCTTGCTGAGTTGGTCTGGAACTTGCTCCAATAGTCCTTTTAGGCGCCCAACGAAGTCAGACATACCTTGTTCTTCAAAGATGGAAACAGCGCCTTGAATCTGGCGGTAGGCCTCTTCTGCTCGTGTCCTAATCTTCTTGTGTACGTCTGGCGAGGTTGTCAGGCCCATGAGTTGATCAAACGAATCAGCTGCAGATTCCAGTTCTTCCGGAGGAGTCTCTCGCAATTTCTTTAGCAGTTTGAGCTCATCCTTGACTGGGACTCCAATCGCGTCTGCTTGATCAAATGATTTCTGAAGTTTGGCGACCTCTTCCTTCAGTGATTCTATGACTTCTGCGCTTATCTTGTGCTCATAGAGTTCAATCATTTTCCTCGCGATTGCAGGTAGACTAAAGACCGTGTCAGCAGCCACACCGACGCTGTTCAATTCGCTGATTGCCTCTTGAGCTTCCTTTGGAATCTCAACACCAGCTCCCATCAGCTTGGCTGCTGCGAGTCGAATCTTGACTCCAAGCCTGTAGCGGAGATTCTCCAATGACTCTTGCGCCTTAACAAGAATTGTGTCCTTGATTGTTCTCATCTCGGACCTGATTTCGCCGAAATCGTTGAGTTTCTCAATCCGCATGGAGCCTTCGTCTAGCTCGGTAATGATTGGCATGAAGATTTCCGCGTATGCAGGCTTGATGGTCTGAAGGTCCTCAACAATCACTTCAATCTCTTGCTTGCATGCATCACGGAAAGTAGCAACTCCGTCTTCGACAGCGACACGTAGGCTAGCAAGTGACTGCAGAAGATAGACGATACCTCCATCAAGTTCTTCGACCTTTGGTGCTTTCTTACTGAGTTGAGCGTAATCAAGCACGCGGTCTGCTGAGGTAGCGAGTTCATTGAATCTGGTGATATATCCACGAATGGTATCAGTAATGTTCTTTCGGTATTCCTCACGCATACCATTTGCTTTCACATAAGTTGCAACCATGCCATCAACTGTTGGCTTCTTCAAAGACGTCCTAGTGTCCGTAATCCACTTTTTGACCTTGGCGACATCCTTGATTCCCGCATCATCTGGAGCATCCAAGGCTTTCTCAATTTCCTCGATTACTTCTTCCACATGGTCCTTCAGAGAGATATTGACCTGAGACTCCCATTCGACCATCTTCTGATATCCGGATAGCTGAGTAGCAACATCTTCAGCCTCCACACCAACAATTGGTGATTCTGGAATAATAGCAGCTGTGACAGGAATGCCTCCCTCAACAATCTTAGAGGTCACTTCATGTTTCATATTGATAATCCTGTCGCGGAGTAGATTCGACATCTTCAATTTCGCGGAATGAAGCTGATTCTCCAGAGCAATGAGTGAAGTTAGGTTCGTTGTCTTTGAGGAGTCTCTTGCAATGATTCTGAGTTGCTGTCCAAAATCCATTGGAAGCTCTAGGCCCAATCTTGATGCTGTTTCAACTGACGCCTGCAATGACTCTACTTCAGTCATCAAAGCAGTTCCAATCATCTTGCTTACTTCGTCTTTCCGCCCGTCAAGATATGTGCGTTCAGCCTTTAGCTTCTCAGATAGTCCGATAATGTCCCCGACTGGCAGTTGGGCTACCTCTTCGTATGACAGAGTCGAGGCGACTTCACCCCTGTCTATGGTAATATGCCTCTCATAGGTCTCAACGATCCGCTTGCTTTCGTCCAGAAACTCTTTGACTTCTCGGGCTAGATCTTGATGAACGCCGAGAGTGATTTTTGAGAAATTCTTCGCAAATGTCAAGAGGGTTTCTAGGTCTTTCGCATCCCCAGTTCCTGTAGATGGAAATGTCAACGCGCTGATTGCTTTTGCTTCATTGGGTTTCTCTGCTTGAAGCTTTGGAAGGACTGCAGCTGTTTCTCGTTGCTCCTTTCGCAGCAGGTCTGAGAAATCCCTTACTGCCCGCATAAAGTCCTCTTCAAGAGCGCCAGCAGTCTTTTCCATCTGAGCGACCAGCTTTCTCTTTTTCATGAAACCTGCTGAACCTGCATCACTCTCAAACTTTGCGAACTTCGCCAGTGTATCATACAAATGGCGCACGGTTCTGTCAGTCTGGTCTTCTAGAGATTTGTTGAGCTGAATCAACATTCCTTTAATTTCAGCGACCTTGTCGATTTCGCGTCTCCATGCGTGACTATCCAAAATGCCTACCTCCAGCCTGGGGATTGATATCTTCTATTTTTCGAGCTATAAAAGTATGTTTCGCGCATTGCTTCATAAACTAACAATTCCTTTTCAACAAATCCCGCGTGGACTCTGGAATGCGCAATTCGGCCCCAATTTGAGTTTTATACGCGAAGAACCAAAGACTTAAGCACTAAAACAGAAAAAAGCGAGATACAATTATGCCCATCTCTGCAGGAGGCAGCACAGGTGAGGCGTTACCACTTGGTCATGAAGTCATTGCCGTCCTAGATGTGGATGCAGTTCATATTGTTCATGATGATAGGTTTCTATACGCTGCCTGTAGAGACCTGAAGGTAAGAGTCTGGTCAAAGGAAGACTGGCAACTAGTAGCGGAGCTTGGAGAAACCAGTACAGAACCGCTTGTAGTTCATGTCGATGACGACAGAGTATATGCTACGTGCGAACGCCGCGTATACGTCTGGAAAAAAGAGACTTGGGGCATGACCGGATGGTTTGAGCTGACATATCATGCCATTACATCCACCCTCCAAGGTGACAGTTTCTATGTCGGCGCACGTGATGGAAGACTAGTTTCTATAAAGAAAGACACCCACGAGACCTCGAGCTGGCAGCTTCATAAGTCTGACATATCGACGCTATGGTCAGACGATAAGGTCATACTAACTGGATGCAGGAAGGAAGAGCCCAGAGTTTGGCTTCATGAACCCAATAAGGCACCCACAGAGCTAGCAAGACTCGATAAGAAGATTCGTCCCACAGCCATTGTTGGCAATCCCGAATTCGTAATAATAGGATCTGAATCTGGAGAGATTGGCATATGGGACAGGGTAGAATGGCAGCTAATTCGTACTCTTCAGAATAAGACCTCGAATCCTGTTGTATCTATGTGGTCAAACAGCTCCTATCTGGTCGCTGTAATGAACTCGGGTCTCATCACAGCCTGGGACCTCATCAGAGGAAATGAGATGGGCCGATTCCTAATTGAGAATTATAAAATCGAATACATCGATGCTGACCACCTCCATGTGTATGCCGTCGGGTCTGATGGAATCCTTGTTCTTTCTTTGACTATTGGGGAAGTACCGCTTGATCTAAACATGTCAAGTGAGTCGCGATACGGAGTGAGCCTTCTTAGAACCTCACCATATGATGTCTTAGAGTCCGTATTAGTATTTCAGAGACAGGGAGACGGATACTTCGACGAGGAGAATCATCAAGAAGCAGTTGCCGCCTACGAGAAAGCACTCCAATATCTGATAGATAATACGCATGCATTGCTGGAAGTGCCGGAGGAGCGTCAACAATTAACAGAGGAGTTGAATGAACGACTCGGGCGGGCGCTCCTAAAGTCAAAGATTCAAGAGCTGGGGACCCTGACAGAGCGAATCAACCAGATCTCTGCACAGGTCGAGCCGGGTACCCATGTTCGGCTCCAAGATGCTGTGATCGACAAGCTTTGGGATGAAACGGCTAGAGCTATCAAGGAGAGTCGCGTCTTATCCGATGCGCAGGCTGGAGACATTCTGAGTTATCAACTAACTGATGTTGCTGATACTCTGGAAACTGAATTAACCGAAGCAATGGCAAAGGTCAATGAATACAGAGAAACGGTCAATCAGGCATTGACTTTGACTCATGGAATCATGAACGAATGGCGCTGGATGGAAAGAAAGAAGACTAGTCTGAACGAGCGAAAGGCATTCCTAGATGATGCTATGGCCAAGATAAATGCGAAACTAAAGGACGCAGAACCTGGAAGTGAAGTAGAATCAATACTCAGTGCCGCTCTGGATGAACACAGGCAGGTGTATTCGCAGATATGCCGCATCATTGAAGCCACCGATACTGATCCAATGGATGAACTCGTCAGCAAGGAGGAAGCCATGGCGGCTATAGAGGGCTTTCTTCGAGTCCTACCGAAACGCAGAGATGCTATTGCGGAAATGACGGATCCACAGGAGCAGAAGATTGAGTCGGAGCGGCTTCAGGGAGCCCTAAGGCAGGCTCTTGCATCAGCGACAAAATTCAAGATGAAAGAACAACAAAAGACCATCCAAGAGATCCTAGATGGAATTGAGCCTAGCAAGCCCAAGAAGCGGCCTAAATCAACTAGGAAGAAGAAATCCAAAGCGGCATCCAAAAAGGAAGACACTAGCTAGCTTGAGCTTCGAAATCATCCACGTAGTCAATCCCCAATTCATCTACCGCTTCCTGCAAGATGGTCACCCACTCTTCAGCCAACGCTTCGAGATCGGGGTCCAGCGAATACGCCCTCTCTACGGAAGCAAGGGCTTCATGGAAGTATTCTAGAAAGAAGAAGCACACTGCACGGTTATACCAGGTGATAGCGGAGTTTGGATCCAGCAACAATGAACGCTCAAAGGCGTCAAGCCCCTCAGCCCACCTTTCCTCTCCCATATGTGCAAGACCAAGCAACTGCCAGACATAGCCATTTCGTGAGTCCAATTCAATGCTTTTCGTCAGAGCTTCAGTCCCCTCTTTGTTCTCATTTAGGAGCAGATGTAAGAAGCCCTTGTCTGACCAAGCGGATAGTTCATCGGGAGCAGTCTTAGTAATTCTGTCTAGCATGTAGATTGCACTCTGAGGTCTCTTGAGCTCAATATTGCACACAACAAGCTGCTGCAGAATCTCCTTGCTGGTGGGGTACTTTGTCAAAGCATCTTCCAAGGCATTTGCGGCCTCAAGGTATCTTGATTTCTTCATCAGGCCTGTAGCCTGGTCAAGAATTTGAACAACTCCATGGGACTCAGCAGTTCCTATCGCCAAATTCAAACCCCCACGAGAAGCGTCAACACTCTAGCGTGGTCCAACCCTTGATTTGGACGCTAGAAAATCCCTAGAAAAGGTTTGTTCTCATGGTAAAAATGCACAGTGGCTTTATTGGCATCAACATCCTATTGGATTGCAATCGCTTCTATCTCGATATCAACATCCTTAGGTAATCTGGCCACTTGTACTGCCGCTCTGGCTGGAGGCGTTTCAGCAAACCACTTAGCATATTCAGCATTCATCTCGCCAAAGTCATCCATGTCCTTCAAGAATACAGTGACTTTGACAACTTTGTTCATGCTGGATCCTGCGGCTTCAAGGACTGCTTTGATGTTCTTTAGTGCCTGTCTGGTTTGATCTGTTATGGAACCTGTAACCATCTTTTCATGTTCTCGATCATAGGGTATCTGCCCTGAGCAGAAGACAAAGCCGTTTGCCTTGATACCTTGCGAATAGGGACCTATTGCCTCTGGTGCCTTTTCTGATGATACTACTTCTCGGTTCATAGGAGTTCATGTAGTGCGGCATCAATCTTCAGCATTAATGTAACGGTCAATGTCTTACTGGCGGGGGTGGAGGAACCGCGTGCCCTTCTACAATCCTGGTACCAGTTTCTCCACGAAGGGCCTTGGTGATATTTGGCGGGTCCGTGATAATGGCCATCTCGCCACCATTCTTGATGAACTCAATACAGGCCTCGACCTTTGGTTTCATGCTTCCCGGCGCAAAGTGTCCTTCTTCAAGATATCTTTGAGCCTCGATATGATCCATCTTGTCTATTGCCTCTTGATTCTCCTGACCGAAATTGAGATACACCTTCTCAACAGCAGTTGAAATCAACAGGAGGTCTGCGTCAAGCCCGGTAGCGAGAAGACTTGATGCTCGGTCCTTGTCAATGACCGCCGCAACGCCCTCGAGTTGGCCATCAGCGTCTGCGACGACTGGAATCCCACCGCCACCAACCGCATAGACAATGATTCCATTCTTGTTGAGTGTCTCGATTGCTGGAAGCTCAACGATCTCCCTTGGAACCGGAGATGCTACAACTCTTCTCCAACCCCTTCCTGAATCCTCTTTTATCTGCCATCCATTAGCTTCAGCACGTTTCTTTGCGGTCTTCTCATCCATGAACGAGCCAATGGGTTTTGCTGGGTTCTCAAATGCGGGATCGTCCCTTGCCACCCTGACTTGTGTGACGACGGTGGCAACATGCTTGTCCATTGTGCGCTTATGGAACTCATTGTAAAGTGCCCGCTGAATCATATACCCAATTGCACCTTGTGTGTCAGCTCCGCAGGAATCCAGAGGAACCGGATGGAGTTCATGTTCAGAGAGTTCGGACCTACGAAGAATGAACCCAACCTGCGGGCCATTGCCTGAAGTGATGACCACATCCCACCCTTCGGCTATCATATCTGCTATGTGTTTGCAGGTTTCCGCTGTGGCGGCATATTGATCAGGAACTGTCTTCTTCGTCTTATCTCGAATGAGAGAATTTCCGCCTATTGCGACTACAGCCTTCTTTGTCATTCAAATCATCTCACTTGGACAGAGGTCAATTTGGGGACATTATTCCTAATTAAACGAAATGGTTGGCTCAGTCTTTGGGATTTAATGCATGAGTGGGATTGATAAAGCAATCTTCGCGACATTATTGTGAGAAATGGGGCATGTTAGAAGTCATTGTTTATTTTCGAGTGTTGTAAGGAAGATGAAGCAACGATGACCGAAGATGATCTCAAACCTGACATTGATGTTGACAAAATTACCTCCAAGAAGAAGGCCAAGCATGCTATCAGTAGATTATCAAAAGCCATCAGGTATCACAATCATAGATACTATGTTCTTGATTCACCAGTAATTGGTGACGCAGAGTATGATACATTGTTACTCAAGCTGATAGCTCTTGAGGAGAAATTCCCAGAGCTTCGGAGATCCGACTCGCCCACACAAAAGGTGGGCGGAGAGCCGCTATCAGAATTGGGGATTATCGAACACGCAATTCCAATGTTGAGTCTTCAGACAGTCTATGAAGCATCTGTGGTTCGAAGATTCGATGTTAGATGTCGAAGTGAATTGGGCGTTAAGGTCGTTGAGTATACTGCGGAACCCAAATTTGACGGTCTTGCGGTTGAACTGATCTATGAGAACGGATCAATGGCTCTCGCATCTACTAGGGGCGATGGTCTGACAGGTGAGGATGTCACTGCAAATGTGAGGACAATTCGAGAAGTACCCATTGTCTTGCTGGAAAATGATACTGATAGAATTCCATCTCGCCTGACGGTTCGTGGTGAGGCGTATATCGCAGTTGAGGATTTTGCAAAATTGAATACCCAGCGCGAGGCTGATGACGAGCCAACCTTCGCCAATCCGCGCAATGCAGCAGCTGGTTCCATAAGACAACTGGATTCTAGAATCACGGCAAGCAGACCTTTGCGGATTTACATATACGATGTGATAGAATCTGAAGGACGAGCTTTCGATACGCAATGGGAAATATTGGAATCTCTGCCAAAATGGGGCCTACCAACTCAGCTGGAACTCTCTCGAGTCTGCCAGGGTGTCGATGAGCTTCTAGAGTATCATCGTGAGCTCGAAGGCAAAAGAGATGACCTACCCTTTGAAATAGATGGGGTAGTCTTCAAAGTCAACTCCAAGTCGAATCAAGAGAGGATGGGTTTCAGGGCTAGGGACCCTCGGTGGGCTATTGCCTACAAATTCAAGCCGAGGGCAGCCACGACCAAGCTCCTCGACATTACGGTCCAGGTGGGAAGAACCGGCCGACTCACGCCTGTGGCTGAACTTGATCCCGTTATGATAGGTGGAGTCACAGTCAGTAGAGCATCACTCCATAATCAGAGCGAGATTGAGCGTAAAGACGTCCGAATTGGCGATGTCGTCATTGTTGTCAGAGCCGGCGATGTTATTCCACAGGTTGAAGGCCCAGTTCAGGACTCAAGAGATGGATCTGAAAAGGTATTCATTATGCCAACGACCTGTCCAGTATGCAAATCACCAATTCATATGAGCGAAGACAAGAAACTGGCTCAATGCATAAACATCAGTTGTCCTGCTCAGCTAAGAAGAAGTATCAAGCATTTCGCATCACGCAGTGGCATGGATATCGAGGGACTGGGATCGAAACGCGTAGACCAGCTGGTTGATGCTGGACTTGTTACCAGCCTTCTTTCTCTCTATACTTTGACTATTGATGATTTGTTAAGCTTGGAGCGTTTCGGAGAGCGTCTTGCCCTGAAACTTCTTGAACAGATTGAGGCTGCAAAGAGCCTTCCTCCAACTCGATTCATCTTCGCACTTGGGATTCCAAATGTTGGAGAACAGACAGCGAAGATTCTTGCAAGCAACTTCGATTCTGTCAGAGAACTGATGTCTGCGAATGAAAGCGACCTGGTTAGACTTGAAACCATTGGACCTGAGATTGCGAGAAGTATTGTGGAGTTCTTTCAATACGAGGAAACGAGGAATATGGTTGAGGGCTTGATTGAAGCAGGTCTGGGGACGAAAGCATTTCTTGAAGAAAAGGCTCAGATTCTGACAGGTAGCATATTCGTTTTCACAGGAACATTGGAGCGTATGAACAGAAGGGATGCAAAGGAGTTAGTTGAGAGTCTGGGAGCGAAGACTTCCTCTAGTGTATCCAAGAACACAGCCTATGTCGTAGCGGGTCCTGGCGCTGGCTCAAAGCTTGAAACGGCAAAGAAGCTTGGAATTAGAATTCTGAGTGAAGAGGAGTTTATGGAGCTAGTAGGACTATAGGATCCATTCACCCGTCTCGTTTTTCTCTAAGCCACTCCTCGCTGTAAGCTGATTCCATCTCAGCAGCGCCGAAAACCGTCTTTCCAGTTATTCCATCGATTAGCGTCTTTGTTCGAAACAGAATCTTTCTATCCTTCTGAGTCAATTCCTTAGCGAATTCCATTGTCTTCACCAGTAGCTCAGCATGGTCGAAGACTCTATCCGCAAGGCCAATCCTCAAAGCCTCTTCGGCTTCAATCGTTCTGCCTGAGAGCAAGAGGTCCTTTGCTCTGGATGGGCCTACAAGATGGAGGAGATTCGAGGCCGCACCCATTCCGGGAAAGATACTGAGATCAATCTCTGGAAAACGGAACGCCGCTGTTCTAGAGAAGAATCGGAAGTCACAGGCGGAGGCAACCATGGCACCAAATCCGACTGCAAATCCATTTATTGCTGCAAGAGTGATGCAGCTCTTGGCCTCTCGTATCGTCTTTGTTGTCTTTTCTAGCAGGAGAAAGAAGTCCATATAGGCATCGGGGGCGAGGCCCATCATCATCTCCATATCAAAGCCCGCAGAGAACGCCTTCTCACCCACACCAGTGAAGATGATCGCCGCAACATCAGGGTCGTTTGTCAATTGCGAGGCCTTCTCCTCAAATGAAACGAACATATCATAGGTTACTGAATTGAGTTTGTTTGGTCGGGATATTGTCACTATTGCAATCGGGTCTTCTCGCGTAACGATAATCTCTCCATCCATAATAGCTCACGGCCATTCCTCTGTGTGCTTTCGTCATCATACTAACTATGAATAAAGGCTTTCGGGATAAACCATTTTCATAGGGTTGTCACGATTCTTCTGTCTTGGATTGCCATTTCCGGAAAAAGACGATTGCGGCGATCACAACGACGGTAAATCCCATCCCTGCGGCAAGATTCAATGCGGCAAAGACATCTAGGGGAAGTGTGAGCCTAGGCGGCACCACTATGATAATGAGAATGACTGAGCAATAATTGCCAGACGGATCATATGCTCTGACTTCTAAGCTATACTCGCCTACCTGAAGTGTTATGGCATTTGTAATTAGACCTGATTCATCAATAGCAAAGTTGACTGTATCGTTTATCCAATAATGGTCGATACTTGATGCATCCCATGCTCCCATCTGTATTGATAGTAATTCACCGAATTCGAGAGTGTGAGTTAGTGATGCTATGACCCAAGACGGCGATGTTGTATCAACAGCGGGCTGCTTGACAGTTACGTACAATAGAGCTGAAAGTTTGTTGCCGTGAGTATCAAAGACGCTGATATTGAGCAAATAGGTACCAGAAGCTAGAACAGAAGTGTTTGTCAAACGGGCTGTGCTTCCACCCTCAAAGTAATACTCTGTCAGAGTGAAATAAGACGAGCTTAGGAGGATCCATTTTGCGATTCCAGAGGAGTCGATAGCTGCCACATAGTAGTCGAATGCTTCATCACGTTCAATTGTCTGATTAAGGGGAGCAATCATCCAACTCGGTGAAATGTCCTCAGTCACTCTAATTGTAATATCGGCAGAGATGGCTAGCCCATAGATATTGCTCACAACAATCCTGAGGTCGTAGGTGATCGCTTCCAAGAAATACAGGGAAATCAGATGGCCAGAGTCATCAATTGCGAAGTGAACTCCGTCACTCACCCACCAGGTAAGAGGTGCTGGAGCGAAGGCGCTGTAAAATGCGTGGAATATCTCATCACTTTGCTCAATTTCGACATCTTGGGGGATTGAAATCCACCTTGGTGGAGTTGGGTAATATATCAATGGATACGGATCTATTGCGTCAGGTAGCACATGAGGTGTGTCTCCAATCCCATCATTGTCTGAGTCGTTACCTGCATAATCTGACCAGTAGTTATACATAATCTCACCTGGAGTATCGCCGTGATCCTCAGCGTTGAGATTCCTATTAGCTTCGAGAATGTTCCATGTGAAAACACAGGAGGAGGGTCCGGACTCAATGAATATACCATAGCCATTATTCACGAATGTGTTGTTTGTGAAAATTGAATTGGATGAAAAGAATAGGTATGCCCCAAACCATGTGTTGTTTCTGCAGGTGTTGTTAGCGATGAAGCCACGATCGGAAGCAACATATTCAATGCCCGATTGGCCATTATATTGACATGTGTTGTTTGTAATGGAACCAATATCAACACCTTCGAAATGAATTCCGGACCATGCACTATTATTCACCCAATTGCAATTCACTTGGCAGCTTTCTGATCCAATCAGGTATATTCCATCTCCATTGCCGTCACAGAAGTTGCCTTCAATAGTATTGTAATAGCTAGAAACTACCTTTATTCCTCGATTGTTGCCATTGCATGTGTTATTGATAATGGAGTTGTGGTCCGACCTTGATGCCAAGCTAATCCCAAACCGATTGGAACTGCAATTGTTGTTGATGATTTCTGCATATGATACATTGTTGAGGAAGACGCCAGCCCCAGGATCAATAGATGCCCCAGTGAGGTGACAGTTGCTGATTGTGAAGTTGACACGAGTGTTGCTTATACTGATACAATGACCTGGTGCACCCCCTCGGTCAATTTCAAGAGTATCAATAATATACGGATTTTGTGAGGACCCATTACCTTGCCATCCTTCAGCCAGAGCGGTGTTGGTGAAGTTCTGGTCGCCATCTACAGTTATTGGATTATGGGCTGTGAGTGATGACGGTAGCAGAAAGCTGGTCTGTTCTATTCTTTCATTGCTCCTCCAAGTGCCAATTGTAGTTGCAGGGACTTGGGCGAATAGAGAGAACAAAGAAGTTGCTATAATAAATGAGTAGACGACGAACCTACGGTGCATCTGCAATCTCCCGCCCTCTATAGCCCTATTCGAGTTTAAATCTATAGTCCGTTCCTATCGCAGTTCACTTGAGTGGTATCTCAGAATCATTTCATTCTAAGATAGTCGCGAATAATGCCGCTCCAGACAATCAAGCTGACAAAGAGACCAAACAAGGCCTGCCCCAGCTCAGCAAGAATGAAGGTCGGAACAACATAGAGCACCAGGAGGAATGACCAGACAACCAAAAGCCCTCCCACCGTGATGGACGCCTTGCCCAGCAGATGTGAATTCTTCATGGCGAGATCTCTCCTCTGCTTGATGTAGAATAGTCCCAACACAAATGGCAGGACCATAGCCATCTGCAGCTGCGTCAAGAGTGGTATCACTTGGTTTCCTCACCATGTCTTGGACTACTGTCCACTTATGCATAGCTGAATGCGTAATCGGGAGCAATCCTATGATAGGTAGTCCTTGTAGATGTGGTACCAGTAGTATCCGTGCATTGGGTTCCAAATCATACCTAGACCTGCCAACCATGATCTATACACTCTGAATTCTCTTGGCTGATAGATATACACACTAGGCTGGTCAAAAGCTACAATTTCCTGAAGTTGACTGTAAAGGTGCAATCTTTCAAGGGAAGACGTGGAATTCCTCGCAGCTTCAATCAAATAATCGACCTGTGGGTTATCGTATCCACTATCTTTCATGAATGTGCACTGGGAGTACACAAATGGAATCGCGGAATCATCGGGATCTGCACAATTGGGAGTCCGTCCTATTAGCCACATGAAGAACTCTCCATTGTCTTGTTTCTCAAGATACTGAGCCCACTCCACAAGATTAACCCTAACCTCTGGGGGATTTATAATTCCGGTTCGATTGGCACTGGGATGGGCAACTACTTCATTGAAGGCTTTCATTAGCCTCAAAGCCCATGTGCGAATTATATTCCCAGTTCCATGATAGAGATCAATGTAGCCCTCCAAAGCGTTGATATTCTCCACGAAGCCTGGTTGGTTCATTGCTTGGTTCCACCACGCAACTGCTTCATCCAGGTTGTATTCCTCCTGCCAGGGTGTCGAGTTGTGACCAAACATTCCTTGGGGTATGAACCCCCTGGCCTGTATACCCCATCCGTTAAGCACCCTGTCTATAGCCTCCTGATAGTCAAAAGCATATGCGAAACATTTCCTCAATTCCCTGAAACGAAACGGACTATCAATCTCCTTCCATACCCCGCCACGTGAGATGTTCACTCTATTGAATTGAAAAGCCAAGGCCATTATGGTATACTCCGCGCCGCTATAGGATACGTAGAGATTTGGATCGCTGGACATCATGGTATCGTTGTCCAAAGCTTCGTATGCAGAATCTAGTGGCCAATATACACTGTCAGCGAGACCAGTTCTCAGATTGAGCATTCTATCAGTCGTATCCAAGTTGGTCTTGTAGAGAACGGTCTTGATGACGCCTGCGTAGGATGGTGGAATAATAGCTGCCTCAGTGGCATCTTTTCTCCAGTAGTCATCGAAAATCTCAATCTTAAGAAACTCGTTCGGTCTCCACTCAGTCAACATGTAAGGACCTGTACCGCATGTGTGGTTTCTCATATACGTATCATATTCCCCATAATCAACTGCCCAATGGGA
>JBHLPF010000030.1:0-3301 GCA_048939765.1 Promethearchaeota archaeon | reverse complement strand
GCGCCGCCGCAAGAAGGGGAACGGATGGTTCAGTATTGTTTGAGCCCCAGGGGTAAGTATACAATGTTTCGTAGATATTGAAATCTAGTCCTGCTCCGTAGCTCTCGTAGTTGACATGGGGGTCCAATGAGTCCAGATTCTCAATCGTTTCAACAGCGAACATATCTTCAGGGATAGCATTGGGCCCTCTATCGATTATTAGTCCCCACGGGAACAGAAGTATGCAGATGAGGATAGTCGCAGCAATTGCCGCATACTCTTTCCGTTCCAAGGCAATACACCTACACTTCCTAAACTACGCACCAGTCGATAATAAGATTAACTAAGAATCGAAAGAACCTCTGAAATCGTTTTGGACGAAATGACTAGCGACGGTCATTTCATTGATCTTGTTCAAAACCTACTCCTTCTCTTGCCGACAGTCATGCTTGAGGGGTCTTTCTGCTTGGTCGTTTCAGCACAACGATACCTATCACCGCGGCTCCAATCGGGATGACGCCAACTGTCAGAGGGAGCGGCACTGACGTTTCAGACAACTCCGAATCTGAGAAATAGTCAAGAACAGAAGGCAGCAGTCGGGGATGCACCGCACAAAGAATTGTGATGCCACCATCACTGTTGGCTATGACATCAGACATAGTGAATCCATAGTCATTGAGGACAACTGACCGGTTCCAGAGAGTAATGCCGCTTGCATCAAAGCAGTCAATAAATACACCCGAAGAATCTACGCTTTCGAATGAATTCCAAGTGACATATACGTTGGGACTCAACTCCTCAATCCCTTTAGGGCCGCATCCAAATTGCGGAGTGTTGCTTTTCTCCCATAGGGTGTTTCCTTCAGTATCAAAACAAATGATGCAATTGGCCATCCAACCCCTACACCCGCCAATTGTGGTGTAATCCACAGTCCAACCCAGGTAATCACCATTGCTGCATTGAGTCAGATGACTGCACATTACTTCACTCGAGTTTATGAGAACTCTTGAAGTTTCATTACCTTGGCTGTCTAATCGGATTAGTTCACCCCCATTCTCATAACTGGTCAATATCGTAAACCCTCCATCTATATCCTCAACGATATCTCCGTAGGGGTACAAATACAAACCTGCGTATGTCTTGTTCCAAATGACACTTAGGTCAGCATCAAGACGAGCAATCCAAAATTCGTCATCCTCCCTTCGTTCAAAGACTCCCAAAAGGATAGATTCCTGTAAATTGGCTCCTGAGAGGATAAATCCTCCATCACCACAATGTGAGAATGTATCCCAAGCATAGGGCGACCAAACCTTCTCCCTGACAAATTCCCCTTCATCGTCAATAACCAGAGTACATTCTGTGAAATTGACATATTCCTGTTTGGCCTCATCCCGGTCGTGGGACCAATGCCCTATTACCAGGTTTCCATTATTCATCTCAGTTATTGATCCAAGGTGATTGGAAGAATGTGGTCTTTCGTAGGTTCGGTTCCAGACAGTGCTATAGTTCTCATCTGTTCGAATCACCCACAATTTTCTGTCAAAGTAGGAGCCTGCAATGGCAAATCCTCCAGTGGCCAACTCTATTATCTTCGGACACATGGAACAAATGTCTTGCATATTTGAGGCGTATGTAACGGTCTGCAAAAGATTGCCGTCTTGGTCAACATCTAGCAGTACTAAATCGTACCCATATTCTGAAGGGTTGAGTAGAGGAGCCCAGAAGGGATAGGCTATAGGGGCTGATATCAACAAGACGGCAATTAGTCCCACTGCCGTAATGACTGGCCAAGGTCTTTGATGCTCAATCGTTCCACCTGATGGACCTGGGGCCCTCTGACATATTCTTGTGATATCCGTCACTTTTTCTTCCATTTGAGTCGTCTCCTGATGATGTCAAACAGATACTCACCGAGTTCTGTTGGAGGCATATCCGGAGGCGCATGAATCTCCCATTCCTCAGCCAAGGTGTGGAGGGCTTTCTTGCATTGGTCCTCTATGTCGCAGGTACCACAGTCTCCCCTATGGATATACCAGTTCAGAACACCGATTTTGGGAGAGTAGGTGATGTAGGTCTGAGACTGATTTGCATGACAGTATCCTTCCGCAATGCCATACTGAGCACTCAGACGCTTTATCTTCACCCTGTTGACTGATGCAGCGTGTTCTATGAGCTTCTTGATTCGGGCCTCCGCCCTCTTCTGTTCCATGGTGATAAAGGGCCGTGATACCTTGAGGTCTTTAGCGATCTCGGACGAGCGTTCCTTCCGACGTCGTCTGAGCCAGATGATTCCCTGCCGTTTGGTCGGATATCGTAGAGTTGAGAACATTATTTCTCCCATTTTGATTAACTAGTCCTTATTAATAGTATTAACAAACATATGTTAATATCTTTGTAATAAATTGTTCGGTTGCTCAGGACCAATTACTATCGGGAGAAACAGATGTAGTTGCATTTTCTGAGAGAGGGTTGCTCCTCTCTCTTCCTGATTCTTTCATGATTCCTCTTTCTCATCAAATTCAGTCTGAACTGGTTTCCTCCCAATTTCGGCCAGTGGTCGTGGTAGAAAGAAAATTGCTGCGAGTGCAAACAGCAGGTAGAATGGCATAGTATAGAAACCTGCACCGTTGGGATGAACTATTGTGAACGCGATGAAGTTCTGCGCCTCATGTAGAAGGATGGGCACAATGACGCTTCCCTGAGCCTTATTGTACAACATGGCCATGATGATGGTCCATGAAACTAGGATTAATACATATTCAGCAAATGATGTGCCATATTGATAAGACCCAGGGATGATGAATAGCGGCAGATGCCAAAAAGCCCAGATGACTCCAACAAGGACACTAGCTGCAAGCGAACCGACCTTGTCCTGAACACGGGGTAGTAGATAGCCTCGCCACCCCACCTCTTCGGTCACACCATTCCAGATGAGGAAACCGATAAGAAAGGGGATGGTAAAGTCTGGAAGGAACCATGGATCTGGCACGGCTGCTCCGTTTACGACTATCGCAACTCCAGAGCTGGCTGCCAAGACCAGGAATGGGATCAGTAGTGCCACCAGATACAGGATGGGACTGAAACGCCAACGAAATGCTCTACGTAGCAGGTTGCGGATGCCTGAGATTCCATCCCTTCGGAAGACGACCACAAAGGCTCCAAGAATAGGTCCGGGAGTTGCTACCACCTGAACCATGTTGAAAGGCACACTGAGGAGTATCGTAATTGCGCCTGCAGCCCATGCATAGCCGTAGGCACAGACCATGAAGATGATGAAGTCTGAAGAGGACATTGTGGAGGAACCTACATTCTCATTCATCGC
>JBHLPF010000029.1:0-47747 GCA_048939765.1 Promethearchaeota archaeon | reverse complement strand
CAGCACCCGCATTTTCCTACGAAACCAGCCTTTATTTCAAATCAATCTCTAATAATTTATGCAAGCGTTTAACTGCTTATTTCTACCTACCAAATGATTGAAACTGATATTCGATGGAGTCTGAAAGATGCAGCAATTGATGTTTACAATACCATTCCCGCCACTTCTAATACTCGGGTTTCTAATCGGTATTATCCTAATAGTGCTTGGCTACAGAGAGCAGACTGATTTTACAAGACACCAGCACCTAATGGGCCTAGGCATCATCATCATAGGCATTATGATCCCCGTTTCCGTAATAGCTTGGTACGGATACTTAGTGCTAGCCAATAGATTGGTACTGGGGATTATTGAAATCTCCATCATTGCTGCTGCCTTCCTTATTGCTATTTCTATCATATTCATAGGCTTCATGACCTACTCAAAATCCCAGTAGAGTGTCCGAGGTATATGAGGTCAATGAGAGTTGCTCTTGTTTTGACACGATATGATGGCTATATAGACAAACCTTGGGGAGAAACAAACCGCGGCTAGGATTTCAGAAAAGGGAAAACGTGGCTGCTTGTGGGCCTGTCACGCGCTCGTGCACGTTTCCTATGATTCTACATAGCTGCATCAGTGGACTCCGTACCTAGAGAGAAAATCACCAAGGTGTCTGTGATTCAAGGTATGGCCATTTCCATAACATGACGATAGCAAATATTACCATGAAGGGTGTTGGAGCTGTAATTGAAGGACTCCAAGCACCGATGGCAATAAGCATTGAAGCTACTATCCACATTGGGAGCTCTGTCAAAAGGCTAACTAATAGTGTCAAGAGGCGTGTGCTTCTATGTTCATAGTAGCGGAACATCTGATATGCAAAAATCAATCGTGGAGCTGTTAAGGGAAATGTCGAGCCCCAAAGAGTAAGACTATAATCAATGACTATCCGATGAGATTCAAACTCTATCCACCATGACATGGCACGAATAGACAGGGTAGATGAAGTCAGCGTAAGGGTGACTATGATTGGGGCAAACAACGCAATGACTCCAGCGGCAATCGCTATTATTCTTGCGTCAACAGGACTTCCCAATCGCTGCGTTTCTGCGGTGTCTGGCTCGCTCATCTTGAGCACTTCTCCTTTTTCCATGCAGTAAGCATATTGGATGACCTGCTGGAAGCCGCCAATTGTGTGGCTTGATTCTCAATGAGAGTGATCCAATTAAGATGATGAATGTGCCGGCTTACGGGCCTGTCACACTCTCGCGATGCTATAATCCCCTCCTCCATTTCAGTTTGGTTCGGGATGTAGATTTCTGAAATGCAAAGAGGACCATGGCTGCATAAGAAAACACAATGATCACGAACATCTCGTTCAAGATTATCGCATATGGTTCCAAGGAGCCCAATAGAGAAAGGAAGATTCCTGTCATGAAAGCTGCTTGGACTGCAAATAAATTGCCAGAGAAATCCATGGATTCTAAGGCGAAGTCACTATCTTCTTCCTTCAAATCTCTAAAATCTGCAGCTATGCGGGCGACTATTGCAATGAGCAAGCATAAAGGCCATGTTGAAATTGCTCCAGCGGTCACCAACAAGGGCAGAGGATAAGCCCAAAGGCTAGGAATTAGGTCAAGCACACCATCAATTAGATCTCCCGCTAAGAGCGGCCAGCTCAAGACAACTAGGAAGAATCCTGTCACTGTGATAATCGAATCGATGGCAGCCTCAGTCCTTGATCGTTTTCCAAAGACTTCTGTACGCCTTCCTGACTTGACTAGAAAATACCTAGTTGCAAAATAGACTGATGCTAATGTCACCGAAACTACTCCGAAGAATGAAACCATAATCACAATAATCATCCAATGAGTATACCAGAAACTGCTTGGAATTCCACTATTGGCAAGAACAAGAATTGAGAACCCCCCAAGTAAGATTCCAATGAATGTAGCTGATATGCCACCAACAGTCCTCAAAGATGCCCATTTTACCTCGCTCAATACATTCTGCTTTTCATCTGGAGATAGTTGTGGTGCTTTTGTGGAAGAATCATCGGGACCCCTTACACGCTCCCACCAAAGGTCCTGCGCTCGTATAACAATTTGATATAGAATGAGCGTGCTATACCAAAATGAATACAAAACGAGGAATGGATTCATTGGGGAAACACCCCATGGATATGTGCCCCATGCAATCACTACATTGAGCAATAACAAGAGGGCGATATTCACGGCATATTCGCGCCTGATGAATGAGATTGGGTCAGAATTCCCAAACCTGCGGACTGCGTAAGCCAAATGTAAGATTAGGAATAGTATTGTAGGAGCTGAGAAGAAAATCGCAAAGAATGGAAAGCTAAAACCGCTTTGTACAACAAAAGCAAATACTGCCAGTATTGTTAGACCAATGTCTACTAGGACTTTGGTACTATAGACCTCAATTGCAAGATTCTCGGGGAACGTGACAATCTTCTGGAAACTGGACCAGTTTGAAAACATCGCAGTTCTTAGCTTCACTCCTCTCAGCTTTGGTGCTAGCAGAATAACTGCAAAGACAGTCGCCAAAACTCCAAGCTGGACAACTGGTGTAATGATTGAAACTGTAGATGCCCACCAATACGCAAAAGGAGTAATAACAGTCCAGCTTATGACAAGCCAAAGAACAGCGATTACGATGAATTTGAAGAATGTCGCCGCATAGCTGGCTGGAGAAAGCTCTCTTCGTTGTTGCTGCATATCATCCGCTAGCTGCTGATCACGGTGCACTGCAATGACACTCTCTGTCAAGTCAGAGGTAGATAGAGCATATTCTCGTGCTACCTCTGATGGGGCTCCAAATCGTGCTACGACTTTCTTGGCTGATACGCTAGTAACGGCGCCATCTCCAAGGTCTTCGGCCATCTCAATCATATAACCACGGAGTTCCGTGATTACCTCCTCTGCCATCGACTCAGGCAGATGCTCTCTCACATGGCCTAAATATGCCTCGATAGTCATGAGAGGATCATCGCTCATTAAAGACCAGCCTCCTTTACTAGATGCATGAGTTGATCATTCAGGCTTCGCCACGAATTGACCATCTGGCGCAGAATCATTCGGCCTTCTCTTGTGACATAGTAAAGTCGCCGCCTCTTGCCTGATGCGTCTGACCATTTGCCCTCAAGAATCCCTCTTGCTTCTAGTCTTCGAAGAAGGGGATAGGTTGTGCTTGGTTCAACCTGAAGCGCTGCATATTCCTCCTGTCCAAGCTTCTTCATTATGTCATAGCCATAAGACTCGCCATCTAGGATGATTGCCAGGATAGCCAGTGAGAGAGCGCCGCGCCTAATCTGTACGGACCATTTCTCGTACTCCATTTCTGGGCTTCCAATTGTTGAGTCTTCTGACATGACATTGCCTCCAGAGTGATTACATCCCTCGGTCCAATGAGAAGAAGGCTAAAACCTATATATCGTTTTGCATACTATATCGTGTTACATAGTATGCTATTTGACGAGTTATTCGTCCAGTTTATCTGGGTTGGCTTTCTCGATGGTCAACGTTTCAAATTAGCAGACTGTCCAAGATAGCAGGGCTATCCTCATAGGCATCACTGTTGTTCATTCACTCGCTTCTTCCCACCAATACTCCGTCTGCTCTTTTTCAATCCAGAGCTCATCTTCGGGAGGCGGGGCGATTTTTATTAGTAAGAGTCCCACGAGAGCAAGAAGGGGTATTGGAATAGGTAGAGGCAATGAAGGCCATCCCCCATAGATTGGAGATATAGCCAAGAATTGAACTAGGAAGATTGCAGGAACCTGTAGCTCAGTGGCAATTGCAGTGACTGCTACTCTCCTGATGGAGGTCTTACCACGGTAAAGGCGATAGATCATCCATACAAACACAATACGGAGGAATGTGAAAGGCAGGGAGGCAATTAGGCTATTGATGTCGAATATGAAGTTTCCAAACACACCCATGGAGCCGGAGAAAAATATCCAAGCCATAGCGGCAACTGTGAAATTCTCAGCTGAATAGAACACAATAAAAACAGGTCCGAAGAGGGCGACTATTCCTGTGATAGCAGCTACAGTCAGAGGCGAGATCCTCTTAGCACCAGTAGCCTTTTTCATCATTGATCGACCTTTACTAAGTTGATTATGGGAAGAATTGCATATCAATGGCGCAGGTTTTCTATAAAATGAAGAATGTGGCCGCTCTTGGATCTGTCACGCGCTCGCGCAGCGCATACCTTCTACATCTGATGACACACCGAGAATTGCAGAGATTGTGCGGGAATAAACCCAAAGACATCTAGAAGATTGAGCTGAGTAGAAGATACACGATTACTACAACGCTTGCTAGGAGGAGAAGAGTCATCAAGACTCCAAAAACTACCCTACCGGTCTTGTTGAAAGTCATTAGTTGTGCCCCCATAGAAATGGCAGCAAGGATCACCTGAACCACAAACCAAGCAATTACGAAGGGAGGCCCCATCTCTGGAGGAATTATATCGATGTTGGCGATTATGAGGAGCAATATAAAATTTCCAGCGAACGCGAAGCGTGTAGGTCCAGCAATTCTATAGAGCCAGTACTGCTTATCTCTGGTTCGAATGTAGTGGAGGAGGTCTTGAAATCTCGCCTTAATTCTCTCTAACACTTCTGTACCCAATAACACTAGGTCTGAAGATTCTTGTCAGTTGCGGTCTGTTCTCTGGATAGGATGGGATGCCTCTCCTCGTCAAATTCCATGAAGGATTCTCAAACTGCAGACTCATTGTTTCAAGCATCGTCAACGGGTGAGATGAGATTGGTCCTATCGTTCGGGCCGTGCCAAGACTTTGATACCAATCAATGTCATTGTGAGTCCCATCAAAACAAGAGGGAAGACTGTCAACAATACAATGCCTCCCACCAAACCGAATGGACTAGACAATAGCTGTTCCCCTAGGTAGACAACTCCAACAATGATCGAAAGGAACGTCGTGCCAAAGACAATGATTCCAATAATGGCTGCGTTCAGGGCGAAGGCACGAGACCTTGTAGTTTCATAATTTGGATTGATTGCCATGACACCAACAGAAACCATCACCGTACACGTGAGTAGAACATAGCTGTAGAGGAACAATCCCAAGACGAATATCGGTTCGACCCTGATGATCAAGACAACTACAATCGAAGGTATCAGCGCCATTGGAATTCCTGAGATAAGGTAGCTGACGAGTCGTCCCATTATGAACTTCTTTGATCCATAGGGAGCGCTTTTTATCACCCAGAGATGATCCTTGCTCTCAATGAAACCTGTTCCACCAAAGGTCAAGGCCACAATGATCATGAGCATATAGGACATCATGAACATTGGCATGAAGACTTGGAAGAATGGGTCATCCCCGGGATAACCTGAGGGATTCATAGTGATGATGAGCGGCATGAGCACTGCCATCATGACACCGTAGGCAAGCCTTGACAGATTCTCGGCTTTTCTGAAGAAATCTTTGAGACTAGTGATGACAAGGACACCAAAAGGTCCAGGGCTCAATCTTCGTATTCCCC
Source organism: Promethearchaeota archaeon (assembly GCA_048939765.1). Classification (GTDB taxonomy): domain Archaea; phylum Asgardarchaeota; class Thorarchaeia; order Thorarchaeales; family Thorarchaeaceae; genus SMTZ1-83. Next base: position 42,229 of record JBHLPF010000029.1, on the reverse strand, counting down.
TGAGAACTGTATTCTCTCGGATGACTGTAGTAATGACCTCAGTACGTTCTCCAAGTTGGAATGTAAACACCCTATCTGCAGCTCGGAATGCGACAACCACAGTGATTAGTGCGAAAAGAAACAGCAAGACCGTGTCAGCTATAATGTCAAGGCCGAGCACTGAAACGAAAAGGTCCAGCATCTCAGATGTCACAACAGGACTGAACAGAAGGGCGCCCCAGGATGTCATGTCAGCACCCCATGTGAATGGGAACAATTGGAACACGCTCATACCTAACAACTCTGAAACAGGCTCCGCGTAGAACATCATTCCATAGAGCGGCAAGCCAACAATCAGTCCGATGACCATTGATAGTGCTTTTGCCAAATCAGCTCCGCGCGGCGATTCACCAATCTTCGCCTGAATAGCCAGGGATACAAGATTGGATATCCACAGGGTTGACAGTACAGTCAGAAGCATTGCTCCAAGCATTATCAGTTGTCCAAGAAGAGTCACTTCATAGGCCAAGACAAATGGTGACAACAGCACAGGCGCCAGGAACAGCACCATGAGGCCATAACTGGGAATCTTGCCAACGAATGTTCCCACAAGCAAAGATTTCGTGGACACATTGCAGCTAAGGATTATCTCCCATTGACCTATTCTAATCTCCTGGAGAGCATAGAGGATTGGGTATACAAATATGAGCATCCACAAAAGCAGCATCGCCATCCGCATGAGCCCAGGAAGTGCTACCATTAGAAATGAGTAGACAAAGAGATTCTCTCCAATGACAAGCCGCCATATCTCGGGTACAAGATAAAATGCCCAGAAGATGCCGAAGAGAAGAATGAAAGACATAATTATGGCTCTCTTGCCTTTGCCTCTAGAGCTCCATACGAGGAACTCGGCTTTTGCTATGGCCAGCCAATGGCGAGTCAGATATCCCACCTCCAACAGAGAAGCTATCCAATTCCAGCTTCAATATTGACTTTATCCCTTATCTGGACTTCCCTGAGCTGTGCTACTCTTCTTTGTCTAGGATTAGTCGAATAATGAATATCAGACTAGGGCGAATTCTACAGTCCATCATATTCATAGTCTATATCATGCCTCTCTTTCTTGTACGAGAATAAAACGCCTCGTCAGGTGGAATTGTGAGCGCGACCTATCCAAGTGGGACTAGTGGATTGGACGTCGTTCCTGCATAGATGAATGCGTTCTCGCTGATCTCTCTTGGGATTGCCTGGCTGACATTTTTCTACTACTATATACGATGAAAAGTGCTATTGGACAGCTGAGGAAGGCTGCAGGATTGGCAAATACTTAACCAACTTCACCTCTATTAATAGATAGGCGTGTGGAGTTTTCATGTCAAACCTTGAACGAAAGGAAGATTTGGGATCGGAGCTCGGGGAAACGACCTTGAAGGTGTATTACGCTATGCTCAAAGAACGGCGAGAGATGAGCCTCAGAGAAGTTCAGCGAAAGTCACACCTTTCGAGTCCAAGCCTAGCTTTATACCACCTGAACAAGCTCAAGGACCTTGAACTTGTGTTCATGCATCCGGATGGAGGGTATGAAGTAGCCAGAAGTGTCAAAGTGGGTGTACTTAGATTCTTCATTGGGCGAGGAAAGATAGTAGTCCCTCGTTATGTTTTCTACTTATTCTTCTTTCTTACAGAACTTGTTGCATATCAGTTGTTCTTTGGCTTTGGACTAAATCCTTCTGATACACTGCTATTGGTGACATTGCTCGCAGGTTGTATCTTCACCTTGACTGAAACGGTGATGATGTGGCGTGTTGAGCCCATTGGTTTTAGATAGACCAGCTCTAATCATAGAGCTACACTCAGGCTTTGCTAGCCGGAAAGAAGACTGATAGCTCAAAACGTAGAATCATATTCTCCTAGGTCAAGACTCTACTAGTGTTCAATATGGCTTTATCAAGGAGCGCTCGCTCGAAAGTTGTGACTGCATCTCTCTTGTTGCTCGCAGTTTTAGCTGGGCTCTCTGGTCCAACTTACATCTTTCTTACCTCACGTGCGACTCCTCTGCAAATCCAGCTACCAGGAACGCCCATCAATGAAACCGCCTTTGCTGTGCTGGTGAGCGAGGTTTCAGATTCAGTGGTTTTTACTGGGAGCTATGTACTCGAAAGCTTTAGACCTTATGTCTTAAACTTCATACCTCAAACATCCAATGTAATAAGCGAAGACGAAGCCCTCAACATATCTCGAGATTTCATCCCAGTCCATTACTGGGATTATTTGAATTATACTCACTGGACTGAGTTTAATCCGAATCTTCCTGAGTGGACATTTCGATTCACAAGCCATCGAGACGATACTGGCGGCTACGATGGGCTTGTGGTAGTGACCGGCGTGAACGCGATTACAGGTCGGATAACCTGGTATCATGTACATTGGGACAGCAAAGTCGATTCGGAAATCCTACCGGAGCCTATCGAACCAGACGGCAGTCCAGTGAATCGTTCTATTGTGGAAGCAAGACTAGTTCAGTTCCTAGCTGATAATGAGTACACGCTGCCAAGAAGCACGAGGCTTCTTGAGGTAGAAACATGGCCAAATGAAACAATGGGAGAGTGGTACAGGTTCAAGGTAGGAACGCCGACCGGGCAGGTCTTGCCTGATGAGGCGATTCAGGGACTTGAGGCGCGTGTTGATGCCATCACCGGGGAGATTATGGATTTCACTTATAGACAGCTTGAGATTCCTCAGATATCAGTAGAGGGATTAATCAATCCGGATTATGTCTATGCTATGATCTTGAGAGACGCATCTGCAGGTTCTTCTGTTACATCATCAGAATGCCTCGGGTCCTTCTTACGCCTTCGACTAATTACGAGTACACATTACCTGATCAGACTTCAGCTTGTCTGGGCATTTCAATTCAAAGATGAAGATGGTTGGCTATTTGAGGTTCATCGAGATGCATACAGTGGAGATAGACCAATAGTCGACCCCCATATTATCTATGATGCTACTTATCAGAGTCATATGGATATCATAGCTGTTCCAATCTTGGCTATTACCCTGTCAGCTATTGTCTTCCTCATTCTACGCAAGTACACACGACACAGAATTGCATGACTCACCAATGATTGGCTTAGCATCGTTTCGGTCGAGCCTACATTCATGGATTTCAATGGAATCCATCTATATCGAACACCCCAAATCCGCAGTGAAACTCAATTTGACTGCCATTACAGTAGGAAGTTCGAAAAAGAGGATTATGGCCTTGGAATGGGAGGTTGTGGGTTGAATTGCCTGCTCGTTGGAGGATTCGGGTTCCAGGGCGGGCCATTGAGTTTTCCACAAGCCAAGGACCATTAGACCAACACACAGCAGAATCGGAGCTGGAATACAAATGAGCGAACCTACAGGCGGTGCAGGTCGTGTTACAAGTGGCCCTCCGGGCAATTCAATGTAGAATGGATTGAAGTAGAAGAATAGACATGGTGCTAATAGTTGAAAGACGAGTATTGCTGAGGCAAGAAGGAATTCTCCGGGTTGATTCCTTTTTCGCATGAATCTGTTAATGGCTAAAACAAACAAAAGGCGTGGAGATGCAAACAGAAAGATGAATGGGATCGAATAAGGATGGGGCAGAATCAATGCGGTTTCACCAGATAGGTCGATGATTGACCAAGAAACTGCAGCAACCAAGTATCGAACCGACTCTGACAACTCTTGGTAAGCAACTATGTATGGGGCAAATAGAGCAAGCAGCATCAGTGCGATTGTCGCCGCAACGATGGTAGTTCTCTCTGAACTCGGAGCTATTGTTTCCGAATTGTCTTGCATTCGCATTACTCCATTTGATGAGTTAGCCGTGTTCATAGTGATGCGGTTTGCTATAACCAATTCCATGGTGAGCGTATTGTACTGTGACAATGACTGAAGAAACGGGAAGGGAGAGCCCTCTCTTGACTTAGAGCGCTTCTGCGATGCCATTCATGAGCAAAAGGATTATGGCCTAGGAATGGGCGATTGCAAGAAAACATGCCTTAGTAGTAAATTAGCTCTACTTTTCCCTTTTCAAAATGAGCTGCTATCAGTAACATGAATCCTATGAAGAATATCAGTGTGATTATGCCAACCAGCGGAAGCATAAACGGGAAGAACGCCCATACTGGATCTCCATGAGCATCTGGCACAGATAGCATAAGAAAGAAGGCTAATGTAATCCAAATCAGGAATCCGACTGCACTGATCAAGATTATTGACCATCCACTTCTTTCCAATTCGTAATCACACTCTTTCCTAAGATGATTATAGGAAGAATTACATATCAATGGTGACACTGATTGTCGACAATGTGAATCTGAGGCGTTCTGTGGTTGGAATTCAGAAAAAAACTACTGATAGCAATTGCCTTCTGTGTGGTCCTCCAAGTGATAGGCTACTATGTACTGTTTCAGGCGTCCGGAGATTTCTTCTTAACTCTCACTGGAGGTGCGGCTCTAGTAGTAGGACTTGTCGGAGATGTGTTTATTGTGTTCTTGGCATATCTTTCTAGCAAAAGGTATGAGCAAGTACAGTAATCGAACGATCACATGCCCTTCCTACACGTGTCCGAGTCCGCACACTATTGAACCGGTGAAGACTGAGTAGGAACATTGTGGTGATGGCGATTATTGATATACTTACTCCCATCTAGCAGGTGCTAGACCCCACTCCCTGAGAGCCCGGTTGAGTTCGCCAACATGGTAGTTGGTATGCCTCAAGAGGTAGATGAGTTTGTCAAGTATGGAACTGAACCAATGAAACCCATCTGTTTCAAGAAGCTTGGAATCAGAAGTTGATTTCAGAGTATCAGCCCACTTTTTCCCAATCTCTTGCAGATATGAATTGACTAGTTCCTTGGTCAGTCTAGGAAGAAATTCCTTCTGTATGTCATCGACATCATCCCAGACTACACCAGCACGGGCACCCCATTGCATCACATCAGGATCACTGCCAAGATAGAACTCTGCTGTTTCGATGATATGGTAAGCAATCTGTGAGAAATGCCATTGACCCACTCCGTCATGCCATCTCTCATCAGAAGCTTCCGTGATAGCGTTCTGCAGCATTTTCCATACTGACATGTACTGGTCTAGCAAAGCCTTCGCGATTGGCTCCATTTCCTCAGTCATTTCTCTTCCTCGGATTTTACACGGGGATCAGAAACGACTTGAATGAGGTTGCTCTCAGAATCCTCGAGGTTGAAGTAAGAGACCATATCGGGTATATCCACAATTTCGTCTGAGTCAATGCCCTTACTCTTCAGATACTCCTTTGTGACCACAAGGTCATCTACTACAAGTGTGAGGGTCCCTGATCCTCGTGCAATCTCTCCCTCTGGCTTATAGTTCAGACCCAGTCGTGCACCAGTGATTGGCAAAGCAAACTCCATCCAACCAACCTCTTCACCGCCGTCCCAGGTCTTCTCGAAGCCTAGAATCTCTTCATAGAATTTCCTGGCTCGATTGAAGTCCTTGACGTCGTACTGGAAATAGACTGATTCCTTACTGTATGGGATTGGGTATTTGTCCGTCATTAGATTCATCTCCGTATTGTCTTAACATTTGTTAACTGTATATCGAGATAAATCTTCTCCAAGGCGTGCAATAGTTGATATCCAACTGCTGCATACAGAAGCCTAGTCCCGTCATAAATTGACGGAGGAGAGTGAAAGAGATTTCGAAGATTCCTGGAGCGATACTCTTTGTAATTGGACTGGCCATCTTTGTAGATGACCTCCATGACTTTGTACCAGGCACAGGGTGGCTGCACTGGATGCCGGATTTTCCCCCCATTATCATAGGTGGGTTTCATCTACAGCATCTGTACATAGGCGCATTAATCATGCTGATTGGACTTATTGCAATGGCACGTTCATCGGACTATTAAAGCCAAAGACTATCCGAGTACACCTAGAATTAGGATTGGAAAGATGATTGTTGCATCGCCAATGACTGTTTCAAATCGGGCTTCAGTCTGAACCTTTTGCCATGATATCCCTTCGACCAGAGGGGCGCCTCCAAGACTACCGCCTTCGGGACGGTCGAGCGTGATTTGGACAGCCATATCGAGGCCACCCCGCAATATTGTAGAGCCCATGGTGAAGTGCTTTGTAAGACCCCCGCCCAGCATAATTGCACCCGTCTTCTTGGCGTTGGTCACAATCTCTCCTAGAATTCGTAAGTCTTTCACAAAGTCCAGAGCAAATGTCTTTGTGGTACTGTACGTATACATATGAAAGCCGAGCATCGAGTCCATCAGTCCAGGAGAAAAGATTGGAACATTGTGTTGAGCGGCCTGTCGCACTATCGATGCGTCATCTGTCAGAGTGTGTCCCAATTCCGATATGAACTCACTTGGAGCAAGACTTGTCATTTTCTCCTCAGGAAGTGAATCCAAGAAGTTGTAGATTCCTTTCTCGAAGACCTCAAAATCCTTCTCCTCAACGTAGAGATCGGCAATCCTGCCCATCCCTGCCTCTCTTAGTTCATGGTCATCCTTTTGAGGCGGAACGTGATAATGTGCTCCGCCGTAGGCCTCAACAAGGTCATGGACTATGTTCGCGCCGCTTGTGACTATGGCGTCGATATGTCCACCTTTTACTAGATGGCAGATTATTCCCCGTAGACCACCGGGAACCATTGGGCCAGAGAGTGATAGGAACTTGAAACAGTCCGATTCCTTGAACATACGCGCAACAATTGACGCGGCTCTTCCAAGCCGCCCAGCTCCAAGGACGCCTACATCTCTCATGGATTCTAGAATGCTACGTAGAGTTGTGTCATCTGCGGGGTCTATGTGACGTACGGGTTTCATCTCGGGCACAGACATCGAGAGCCTTAGGACCTGAGATAAGTCATTCGTAAGATGAATAATAAGACGCGAGCCCAGGTCGTATTCCGGGAGGGCCACACCCGGACCCGCGTATACCCAAAACGAATCGAGTATGACTTATACAGTGTAGAATAGGGTTAGCCCTTTCTGCAGGGAGGCATGCGCTTCCGGGTACGTGTCAGGTCTGGAGAGAGAGCCGAAAGTAATTTGTCAAGCGCATTTCAATAGCTTTTAAACAACGGCACGAATATGTGTAGCTATGCAGAACCTTGTCAGCCTCTATTCATTCACCATTGTAGTAAATGCTCTATTCTTGCAGGCGATTCTCATCTATCTCGTGCGAGGGGGAAGGAATGCATATCTAAACTCCATCATGAACTTCCGTAAGCCGACATCATCACTCGCCAGATATTACGCTTGGAGAGTCAAGGGACTTCTCAACACCATTATTGAGGGAATTGTCTTTGAAATAATCCTAGTTGGGTCAATAGTGATAATTCTCTACCCGAGAGGGGGCTTTCAATTGATCGTTGATTTGTTGGCCATTACACTCTTTGTTGTTGTGTTGTCTGCTCTCAGCTCGGTTCAGATGATTATGCGTGTCAGAGATGTCCTGAAGAAGGAGAAGGTCATTCACAAGAGGATTGAGGACTCGGATGACAAGATTGGTACGATAAGACAGATGGTTGAAGAGCTGTATCAGGCAGGGGCATATGCAGATGGTCAAATCTGGTTTGCACTATTCAAGATCGCTCAACAACAGAATGTTACTGGCTGGTCGGTTCGTGATGTTCTAATGGAAAAGAGCAAAGCCATAGCTGAACGCATCGATTCACAGATGTCCGAGATTGACAGAAAACCAGATTCAGATAAGGGGCCTGGGATAATGTGATTTAGCTGTTCCCATGACGCAACTCTTATATTCCATCTCCAGGGCGTCAACGAGAACTCCTCAGGAGGAACTTCAATTGTCCAAGAAAGAAGTCAAGAAGGGCCTACATGGTGTAGTCACAAGCTACAGACGAGGCAAGCACCTTCAACATCCCAATCAGGTGCTGTTGTTATTCGACTCCATTAAGACTCGTGCCGAGGCCGCTGCACTTGCGGGTCGGAATGTGAAATGGACTTCAGAAACGGGAAGGGATTTCTTGGGGAAGGTCTTGGGACCTCATGGCAATAGCGGCGTTGTTCGTGCTAAATTCCGTACAAACCTCCCTGGACAGGCTGTAGGAACCCCAGTAGTTCTTCAGTAGAACACGTACCAACTTTTATCAACCAATCATCGAATGCAAATGAGGCTCCGATGATGCGATTGGCTATCTGAGGGCAGAGATGCCCAGCGACGAGTCATAGTTAGACTGAGGAGCCACTATTCTAAACCACAGCGAATTCCTGGACGGCGAACCTAGTGACGGAGTGGCTTCTGTACTATGCTGCATATTTTCTGACTGGGCTGACTCTAAAGATAGGTGATGACCTTCTTGATGAACTGAATCGACCAAATGCGGCAGTTGTGCCCCTAGCGGTTTCAGGAGTGCTATTTGGACAAATCATGACGCTGTCTGAATGGGATCTGGTTCTTCTGAGCGCAATCGTCCTTGGAGTTCTCTTGTCTGGGAAGGTAAACAAGCCCCAGTATCTAGTTGGTTTCATCATGATAGGTGCATTGCTCTTGCTGGGTGGTATCCCTGCAATATCTAACGGAGCTGCGCTGTTTGCTCTCCTGATCATCTTACTTCTAGCAGCGATAGTAGATGAACGCGGGAATGACTGGGCGGACAGTGGTGAAAGACAATGGATATCATACTTCTTCTATTACAGATTCACTCTGAAGGTAGCTGTAATCCTGCTTTCATTCATCTGGCCAGATTTCTTTGCCGCGGCTGTGGGTCTCTGGTTGTTTGACCTAGGCTATGAGCTTGCGGGATTTGGTGTCAGCAGAGGAACTACTTAATCATGTCATATGCAAGACTGCAACATACATCCCTAAACACCGGCTTTAGACCGAGTGACTTCGCGTAGTCGACACCTTCTTGGCTAATGTAAGCGATGCCGTTGACTCCGCTTTGAAGCGCATACCTGTCTGTGTCTATCTTGTGTTGTCCTATTGGTCTTGCACATCCGAGCAAGACTGGGGTTTCTTTCATCGCCAGGCGAGCGACAGTAAGAACCTTGCCTATTGATTCTGCAGAAGGTGGTGCAGCAGAAGCCATTGGAGTCTTCCGCAATGGGCTCAGGGCGATAATCACCACTCCGGCTGGGTCAGTGCTAGATATCATGTCTAGAGCCTCCATCTCGCCTCCAAGCGAACCATGATCGAGGCCTACTAAGACATGTGGAACAGTGGGAATGCCTGCTGCGTGCAGCAGTTCGAGCGATTGTTCCATGAGCTCGGGGCCATTTTCCAAGTGATAGACTCTCTCTGAGACCTCTTTGCTTCCGATTATGTCCAGCATTGCAGCATCTATTGATGCTTCCTTCAACAATTGAACGGTCTTGTCATCGACAAGACCGGTATGGACAACGACCTTCAGACCTAGTTCCAAGGTGGCTGTCTTTATTGCCTCTCCAAACTGAGAGAGCGGAACATGGCCCTTTGAATCAGATCCCCCACTGATCAATACTCCCTCTGCTCCGCGCATTCTGACCTCCTTGCATACCTGAACGAGTTGGTCAGGAGTCATTGCAGGCTCCATTCCCTTGAGAAGACGGCCTTGACAATGATCACACTGAAGAGAACAGGATGTCCCTGTGACACTAATAGAGATGAAATTGTGCCGGCTGACCTGTTGATGTTCATCTATCTTGTAGGGATACGCAGTGGGACTGTAGCACACTAAATCGGGTCCAAATACTTCAAGTCGACTCTCATAAGCCCCTCTCATTTGATTTTCAAAATCAGCACCTGACGAATCCATGATAGCCTGACCATCAGCTAGTATGTCAAATCCCAAGTTCGTGCCTCACAGTCTGGTCATGGCGTGCTGCTATTAGAATTGTGTTATGGAACCATGTGGGAGGCAAGTTCAAAAAGACAGCTCCTGCCTCAAATGATAAATAAGACCGACATGGCAGCAAATGCAGAGAGGTCTGAAAAAGGATGAAAGCAGCCAAGAAGATATTCAAAACGGCTCTAGATGAGGGAAGGACCTTTGTTCTTGAGAATGAGGCCAAGGACATAATGAAGGAATATGGGATTCCAATCCCTGCCTATGACACAGCTGCTACGGCTGACGAAGCAGTGGAGAAGTCAAAGAAGATCGGCTTTCCGGTTGTTTTGAAGATACTGTCTAAGGACATCCTCCACAAGTCAGATGCAGGCGGTGTCAAAATCAATCTGAAGAACGAGGAAGAGGTCCGTCAAGCATTCGAAGAAATAATGGAGAATGTCAAGAGTTTCGGTAAAGAAAAGGGAATACAGGTTGATCTCAGTAGAGGAGTGTTCATCTCAGACTTCGCAGATATGGGGACAGAAGTCATTGTAGGGGTCACACGCGACTCGCAATTCGGTCATGCCATCATGTTTGGTCTTGGAGGAATCTTTGTCGAGGTCCTTAAGGATGTCACATTTCGACTCATTCCTCTCAAAGAAATTGACGCCCGAGAAATGATATCAGAGATTAAAGCCGCCAAGATACTAGAGGGTATCAGAGGACAAGCGCCTAGAGATATAGATGCCTTGGTCGAAGTTATCATGGGGGTTTCAAAGATGATAGACGAGAACCAAGAAATCAATGAACTTGACTGCAATCCGACCTTTGTTTATGAAAAAGGAAAAGGTGCACTTGTTGTGGATGCCCGTATCCTCATCGATGACCCCAGTAAGGAAAAGTCTACTAGTCACTGAACAGTCTGTTGAGCAGAATGAGACCTCTCTTCAAATCTTGGTCTTGAAGAGGCGCTGTCGGCTCCGTTTTGGTTGCCGCAGCGACCAGTAGTAGGAGAGCTATAATTCGAGGAACCATTCTCGAATATTGAAGCACGTAGTCTCTGTTGCCAGCTGAGTCTACCAGCAATCCCTCTATTCTCTTTGTTAGAAAAGATAGCTTCTCTTCAACACCTTCACCGGGTTGTAGACTCTTGAACAGTGCTACAACTTCATCTTCGTTCTGGAGCAGCGTCGCAGGCACATCAAGCCTTTCAAGGAGGCCCATGGCCCCGACAATAATCGAGTCATAGTCCTCTTTCTCAATCCTTGTCATCTCAAGTTTCATAGCTTGTAGCTGCCCTAGGATGCGCAAAGAGTTGGTGAGGATGTTTCTTGATGCACCGGGAGTCGAAGAGGCCAGATTTGTCAGAAATTCACCATGCACATGCTCCAGGCTCGCGGCAAGCGAAGAGTCTAGTCTTCGTTCAAACCCGGGAGAGAAACCAATCACCGCAATTTTGGGAAGATTAGGATCAGTGGCAATCTGACGCACTGCGGTGAGTGCCTTGAAATCGTTTAGGGACATGTAGAAGAGCAGAATCCGAACAATATCATATGCGGTTTCAAAATCTTCTTCCGTGGTGATGTTCCGTCCTTGTCCTTTGCAGGAAAAACCACAAAGGAGCAGCCAGATCGATACTAGATGCTCAGCCAGTGTGGCACGAGTTCTATCGTCACCCAATTCATGTTCCTCTAGGAAACGAACGAGTCGATCCCTTGCACCAGTAACACGACCGAGAGTTTCAGCCCCCATCTGAACCAGAGGAATCGATTTGATGAATTCACGGGGGTCACGTGATGGAAGTTTCAAGATGAGTCCGGGATCCTCTCGTGTCATTGTCCACCATTTTGAGGTTGAGGTAAAGTAATCTAACAGATCTATGGCTATGGTTAGATCTGACATGGTTGTTGTTTCACGGTTATCAAGAAATGCGCAGTGTCTAGTCCAGAATTCTATGAATTTTTTGAGGTGAAAGGAGAGCTTGTGACCGGCTAACATTTGGTCCTCATAACGTCCGATTAGAGAATCGATCTGTGAGACACTATCTACCGATAGCTTTGTCGTAATCAGACCTTGGTAGACATCAATTGGCTTGCGTGCCAAGGATATAGTCTCCTCCATTCAAACGAAGAGTCGTCGGAGCAATATAAAGCGCTGTGTCACCAAGCCTGTCTTGAGATGGTGGGAGCTGTCTTGAGATGGTGGGAGGATAGCTCATGAGCCAAAACGGCGAGCCCGTCTTTCGTATGATCGGAGTGCTCTCCAGATGTCAATCCGTCTTACTGCAGGCCAGTACATCTGCGCGAAGTATAGCTCTGAATATGCAGATTGCCAAAGAAGGAAGCCTGAGAGGCGTTCTTCGCCAGATGTTCTGATTATCAGGTCGGGATCAGGGACGCCGTTGGTATAGAGGTGCTTCTCAATTAATTCCTCATCGACTTTGGAGGGGTCTAGACTGCCTGACTTAATCTTCTCTCCAATCGCCTGTACCGCATCCACAAGCTCTGCTCTACCTGAATAGCCAATGGCGACATTCAGAATGTGATCATTGTAGGCCTGAGTTTCCTCTTCGGCCTGTGCTATGGCCAGTTGGACCTCATCTGGCAACAGGTCTACCCTTCCGATGGCTTGGATACGAACCCTATGCTTGTGGACATCCGGATTGCCCACAACCTCACTGAACTTGTCTTTGGCAATGGCCATTATCTCATCGACTTCATGCTGACTTCGCTGGAAGTTTTCTATTGAAAAGGCATAGAGAGTGCAGACCTTGACTCCGGCTTCCCAGAGGATTCTCAAGACCTCCATGACCTTCTGAGCGCCTTTCTGGTGCCCAAACCAAGGGACTTCAAGTCCATGTTGACGTGCATAGCGGCGATTTCCGTCTAGAATAATTCCAACATGGCGAGGCGCCTTTTCTTTGTGCAACTGCCTATGTAGAAAATATTCATAGAGTCGATACACGGGGCCTGTTAGGTTCACTCAATTGCACGTCCTATCTCACTCTGAATCTATTTGCAGCCCCTAAAAGGCTTGATGTTCAGATAGATTGTGTACTATGACTAGATCATCCCCGAGACTTTCTCAGCTGCTCGTTTCATCTCCAGAAAGACCATTCCTAGCTTGGCACTGGCGGTGGTAGACACCGTAAGGCATGCGTTCATTCCGGCCTGAATAACAAGTAGCCAGCCGTCTATACCCTTGATGTTGACCTGCTCCAGATTGCCCTTCCCAAGTTCGATTGCAGCCTTTTCTCCAAGAGTAAGCATTGCTGCAGTCATAGCAGCTACCTTTGCCTCATCAACATCTGTGGGCAGAGCTGACACAATCGGAAGCCCTTCTACGCTGACTATTGCGCACGCCTCAATCTCAGGTATGCTGCCCTGAAGTTCATTAAGAACGCCTTCCAAAGTGTCTCCGCGGGTCTCTGACATTCGCCTCACCTAGTCAATCATTTGTACATTCTTTTGAGGATGACTTCCCTCGCTATTGCCTGAAACGCCCTCTTAACTCCTACGCCTTGTACAGCAATCGTTTCATAGATTGGAACATTGCCCCCAAGACCGAGAAGGTCTAGCATCTCATCACGCGACATTCTATTCGGTAAATCTCGCTTGTTTAGCATGACCACTATGGGTATCTCACGGCCCAGAGCATCTCCTAGGAAGAGCTTGAGTTCTTCGAAGCTCTCTGTGTTCTCATCCCTCTGATCTGGGGATGAGTCAGCAACAAACAGTATGCCATCAGTGCCCTGGAGCACTACTTTTCTCTGGTGCCTATGACGCTTCTGACCAGCGACTGTGAACACATCGAAGAGCACTCGACCTCCTGCACTCATTGGGACATAGTCAAAGAACAGAGTGCGGTTGGTTTCATCCTCGATTGCAGTGAACTCTCCCTTCTGGAGACCTTCAACTTTTCCGTAGAGCCAACGAAGTGCAGTTGTTTTGCCTCCGAGTGATGGTCCGTAGAAGACCAACTTGAGATGTATGCGGCCTTTGTCGTCTTTACGTATCGCTGTTCACCTCGCTGCGTCACTGCCTGTGCTCATCTTGGCCTCAAATGGAGGCCCTGCTCGGGGGGCTGATAAGCCCAAAAGTGTGGTCTCATAAAAGGGTTTGTGGCACAATTGGGGCTGTAGAGCGTACAAGGTCAACCGCCTCGAAGCGGTCAGACCCTCTCAAGCTCTGCGAGGGCGGACTTGAGGTCCTCCTCATCCAGCTCCTTGTCCTTACCGCTGGGAGCTAGTGGCTCCACTGCCAGGAACTTGTCAAGCTCGTCTGCGAGCTGAACACCCTGCTTCTTCATGACAAGACGTATCATGCCTATATTAACATCGGCATCAGACACAACGCACAGCACACCCTTGCCGCACGCAGATGCGAATATCTTGCCCTCGCTAAACTCGCTCGTGACAATCTCGAGCTCGCCGATCTGCAGATTCTTTCCTTGTTCCTCTGAGGCACAAAAGACCGCAGACGCAATTGCGCCGATACTGTCGACGTCCACTGGATAATATGACAGCTTGCTCACGTTAGCAATAGTCAGACCTGTCTTATCTACAAGGATGACCTTGCGGATTCCCTTTTCTTGACGGATGATGTCCGTGAGGATTCTGTCGAACGCTTTCGGATCGCTCATGGATATAGCCCCATACATACTAGTTCTTCTTGAGGACCACTAATATCAGGCCCTCTTTTTCATCGGGTGCGATGTTTATTTGACCTTGTGTTGTGTCCAAGGTAAGGAAGGACAATGATCCCTCGCGTAGGAGACGCACCGTGTCCAGTGCCTTTCCTACAAGAGAGGTTATGATTGCAGCGACGTTCTCGGTTGTTTCTGCATCCAGGTCACTGCTCAGAGGAAGACCTTCCATGGTGGTGACCACGACCCCACGGACGCCGTCTTGAGCCTTTAGTTGTTGGAGGATGCTGTTGAGCCGCTCTTGACTTATCAAAGTAGAATCTCCGCTGCTTTCAATTGTCCATTTGACAAATCCTAACGCCGCAGTTGGGTATTTAGCAGTTATGATGACATTATTATGGTAAGAGAGCCCGTTTGCGCATTTTGAAACTTGTACCAACCGAAGCCTGTATGACAGAAAAAGAGGGTTGAGCGACGCTGCTCGCAGCAACGCCACTCTGTTATCGTTTATTCTTCGTTGTCGTCAAACATCCTCTTAGAGCTACGCTTCATTTGAGCTAGGTTTTCGACCGCAGTCATGTCAGCGGCTGCAGATGGTGCAGCGCCTCCAGCAGGGGCTTCCATCAACCGTGCCTCCTGACGCTCAAGCTCCATCTCTTCACTCTCAAGGACATCATCGGCCTTATCGAGCATCGCCTTGACGGGCTTGGGTGCAGCCTTTGCACGAGCCTTCATGGCGGTCCTGAATAAGGCAAGTCTCTCCTTGCCCTTCTTGCGGTCGCCCCTTACTGCATCCTCACCAGCTTTCTGAGTGACAAAGGTCGCGCCTACAGTTGGGTCGAGAGTCTTCATGATCTCATCCTCTTTCTCAGAAACCTTCAGTTTGGTTGTCACTGCACGGACCCTTCTCGCACCCTCATTGTCAGTGTAAGAGACCTGTACCTGAATCGGGACTTCCTCATCCTTGATCTTCTTCTCAGGCTCTACCTCAAAGTATAGCTCATGATCCTCACCGACAACTCCAATCTTTCCGCCGCCCTTCTTCTTGAGCTCCTCAAGAACTGCACGGGATGCACCAGATGCATCCTTGAGCCTGACTCCCTCAGGTGTGATGAGTTTGACCTCCACATCACGCCCCAGAAGGGCTGCTCCTGCAAGCTCTGAGAGGCTTCTATCCAGTTCATTAGGTGTCACATAGTACATAGTGCCTCCAGTAGCCTCCGGCAACAGACCCAGTGTCTTGAGTTCCATGGCTCCACCTGACGCGATACCTACGACATCGAAGGCGGCTCCAATCTTTCTGAACTCATCACCGAGGTCTTCGTAGTATTTGTTGGCAGGAGTGACCTGGTATCCCTCAAGGGCGCCAATTCCTTCATTGGCAAGCCCGTCGGTGAGAAGCACAATTCGACCAACATCTCGGTGTTTGGCTATTGTGTAGGCCATACCCACAGCTGGCCCCAGTGCAGTTCCACCCTGGTCTCTCAGCGCAGCAACATGTCGTTTCAGATCTGATGACTTGTCACCGACCTTGACCATCTTGATTTTGTCCAACAGGCTCTTCGTCGAATCCATGATCGAGTCCAGACTTTGGAAGGACTCTCTCGGGAGTTCGATGGGCTCCCCGGTTTCCAGATTTCTGCAGACCACAGTGCTTTCAAACTCAATCAGACCAAACATTGCGTCTGGAGTGTTGGCTGCCAGACTGTCAATTGATGTGTTTAGACTGCGCTTTACTGCTGCCAAGTTTTCGCCAGCCATGGACCCAGAAACGTCTATCAACGCCAAGAAAGACCGGCCGCCTGTTGAGATTGTATCAGTACCGGTCTCTATGTCTTGTGGTGGTTTCACAACGAAGTCTGTATCGTCGCCTGCGACAACGATCTCCCCTTCAATAACATTCAGTGTACCACAGAAAGGACAGACAAAGTGCTTTCCGACTTTGTCATCCTCTAGTATCTGATCTACACTGAGAAGGAAGCCATTGCATTTATGGCAAGCAATTGGCTTACCAACAATCTTAGTAACGTCTCGTGCCAAGTCTCCAAATTCGACTCGCAAGACGTATGGGAGGTCTTTCAGTACATCCTTTGATGAAGGAAAAGCCTCCGAAGTAGTTCTCAGCATAGGCATTAAATTCGACTCCAAAAGTCTTGGGCCTAGGTTCACATTTGCGTATTTAACCTAAGCTACGAAAATCATCCGCGAAAGGAATACTCCCATTTATAGGAGAAACGGTTTTTAGAAGAATAGCACCATTCAGACAGGCAGTGCCCACGGAGAGTATGTCAAAGTGGATGAAGAAAAGGTAAAGCAAGTGATTGCCGATACAATGGCGGCCAATGAGAACTTAGAGGGCATAGTAGTATGCGATGCAAAGGGGAACGTGATCTTTGGTCATACTATCAGTGGGGGCATCAAGCATTCTGATGTCGCAAACCTTGCAGTCAAGATTGCTGGAAACTCCTCGCAACTATCCAGTGGACTAGACAAGGGAGGATTGAAAGAGGTATCCGTCGCGGCTGACAATGGCTACATCGTAATTCTAGGCGATGTAAAGGTAGTTCTTGCTGGAATTGCAGGAGAGGGAGCTCGCGAGTCCATGGGACTGCTAAGAATGGCTCTTAAGCGAGCCTTAGTGGCAATGGTTAGCTGACTTTCTGAATCCAAAATGCTGCAGAGTTACCTTTTTTTGGACTTCTTTTGCTAGTCGAAGATGCATAGGCATACCTGAATAAGGTCTGGGTAATACCAAGGTAGTACCAATCATATTTAGGGCCGTGCAATATCAAGGCTGTACAACAGACACGCCTATCATATGATAATCGTCTAGAGCCGGGAAGGGAGCGTCTTGGTCCACATAGAGAAGCTTGTATGCAAGGGCTTCAAGTCATTTGGACGAGACACGGTCACCATCAAGCTCAACGAGGGCTTCACATGTATTGTTGGACCTAATGGATCAGGCAAGTCAAACGTCATTGATGCAGTATTGTTCGTACTTGGGCAGCTCAGCGCAAAGACACTTCGTGCAAACGTGTTCTCTGACCTTCTGTATTCGCCACCAAAACCGGATATGCCTCCCAAAGCCAAGTCTGCTACTGTAGAGCTTCATTTTGATAACAGAGATAGAAAGCTGCAGGTAGATTCAGACAAAGTTGTGATTGAGAGAGAGCTTGATGATTCCGGCAAGTCCACATGTC
Source organism: Promethearchaeota archaeon (assembly GCA_048939765.1). Classification (GTDB taxonomy): domain Archaea; phylum Asgardarchaeota; class Thorarchaeia; order Thorarchaeales; family Thorarchaeaceae; genus SMTZ1-83. The sequence goes on along the minus strand of JBHLPF010000029.1, from coordinate 24,612 downwards.
GAATCAATGGCAAAGTTGTAACAAGAACGCAGGTCATAGAGGTCCTAGGGGCAATTGGTGTCGATCCCAATGGATACAATCTGGTTCTACAAGGAGAGATCGCACAGATTGTAAAAGTAAGCCCCACAGACAGGCGCAAGCTGATAGAAGAGATTGCTGGAATATCTGCATACGATGAACAAAAGGAGCGTGCGCTCAAGAGACTCGCAGAGAGCGAAACTAATCTCGGAAAGGTTGAGATGCAGCTTCAGGAACGAAGGCGCCAACTTGAGAAGCTTGAAGAAGAAATGACTGATGCCCGCAGACATCAGAGTCTTCACAAGCAGATAAAACAGGTCAGAATCGACAGCATAGCTTGGCGGGCTATCAAAGGAAAGAGCAGGATTGAAACTATCCAAGAAACTCTCGGCGAGAGAGCAGAAGAGGCGGAGAACCTCTCCAGGGAACTTGTTGAAGTGGAACAGGGCATTGGTGACACTGACCTCGAGATCGAGAGCATTGATGGAGAAATTGACCAAATAACCGGCGGAGACTCTGCTAGAATCTCAGAGCAATACGGAGTTGTTTCAGCAGCTGTAGACCATGCCAGAGCAGATCTTGAACGCATGCAGGGCGAATACAACACGAAGATGGATGAGCGAACTTCTGTCGAGGTTGAAATTCAGTCAATCCAAGAACAGGTGAGTGGTTCAGACGCGCTCGTTAAGGAGAAAGACCAAGAGCTTTCCAGATTGGATGAGGAGATACTTGGCTGTACAAACAAGATTAGCGGATTAGAGGACCGAATAGAGAAGGAACAAGCAACATCATTTGAGATCACACTAAGGCTACAAGATCTCAATAATCAGATGAGAGCGCTTGATGAAGGGGTGTCTGAGGTTCGTTCAGCGATAAAGACCGATGGCAAAGAGCTTGGAATGAACTATGAGGAGCTTCGTGATTCAACAGAGATGCTGGAAAAGACGGAAGAAGAGCTGTCAGACCTTCGCAGAGTCATACCGGAAAGACGTGAAACCCTCAAGCAAGCGGAAGAGAATGAAGGGAACAAGGGAGATGAAGTCGCAAGAATTGAGAACAATCTCAGGACGGTAGAAGCGCAGGTTCGAGAATCAGCCCAGATAGTCGAAAAGACAAAAGAGGAGCTAATTCGCGTCCAAGCACGACAGGATGCTTTGAAAGAGGCTGAAGAAGCATTCCTAAAGCGACAACGTGCAATCCGTCGAATTCTCGAACTCCGTGACTCAAAGACTGTGGAAGGCATCCATGGAACAGTAGCTGAGCTGGGTACAATCGACTCTGAGTATGCCTCAGCTATGGAAATCGCTGGAGGGAGCAGGCTCACCCATATAGTGGTAGAGAATGACGATGTCGCCACTAAATGTGTTAACATACTTAAGATTGAGAAGGTTGGCAGAGCTTCATTCATCCCACTCAATAGAATCAGTACCAAAAAGCCAGGGAGAGTCCCTCATGACCGTGGTGTCATAGGCCTGGCGATTGACCTTGTAAAATTCGATGAGAAAATGAGACCAGCCTTCGAGTTTGTTTTCCAAGACACGTTAGTCACGGAGGACTTTGAAACCGCAAAGGCAATGGGATTCAAGGGGCGTAGAGCAGTATCACTAGAGGGCGATCTGGTTGAACGGTCAGGTCTGATTACTGGCGGTCACTACTACAAACCTGCGACCGGTCTCTCTCTTCAACTGGAAGACACCAGTCCAGAGATTGCCGAACGTCTCAAGGGACTAAGTGAGATATTGTCAGAGTTACGCAATCAGCGGGATAGCCTTCAAAAGGAAAAGAGCAAGCTGGACCTGGAGATTCAAGACCTCTCGAAGAATAACTACAGAGCGAAGCTCGAACTTGAAGGACTTGAAGAACGATTAGAAGAGAAAGAGAATAGGACTGCCCTTCTCAAAGAGAAGATCAGCAAGGCTCAAGTTACAATCAAGGAACTCGAAACTCAGATTTCGGAGCTTCAGGAGAGGGACTCTGAGCTGTCAGAGCACAGAGAGAGGGTCAGAGAACAAAGAGATGAGGCCAATGAAACCTTGGCTACATCCGACACCGCCAAACTAACTCAGTATCTAAAGGATCTCAAAGAAGTTCTCAATCACCATAACCAAGAACGCGAGGTTCTGACAAGCGAAATAACTGGTCTGAAAGTAGCACTGGATGAACGTCTCAAGCCGAAGCTCACCGAGCTAGATGTTCGCCTGAAGACGGTGCAAAAGGGTATTCCAGACATGGAGAAACGAGTAGATGCGCTGCAATCTGATTTGAAGGAGAAAGAACAGGACTTTGAGAAGCTGAAGACCGAACGTGAGAAGATAGACGAGGCGGTGAAGGACAAACGAGTACGTCAGCTTGAGTTGAAAGAACATCTCCGAAACCTCAGATTCCGTCATGAGGAGATTCGGGAGGAGCAGACTGCGAATGAGAAAGCAGTCTATAGACTCCAGACGGAGCAATCACGACTCGAAAGCGACTTGGTTGGACTTACAGCCGAATTGAATGAACTCGCAGATGCCAGTGAGGAAATGGCCAAGAAGGCGAAGGAGCGGGAGCTGACTTACAAAGAGATTGATACCTTCGATGACAAGATAAAGGAATTCGAGAGAGAGCTCGATGTGTTGGGACCTGTCAACTTAAAGGCTCTCACGGATTATGATATCGAGAAGGACCAATACGAGGAGATTGTTGACAAGAAGACGCGACTTGAGGAGGAACATAAAGAGATTCTTGCTTTTATGGAAGAGATTGAAGCGGAGAAGACTAGGAAATTCCTGCAGGTGTACAATGACATAGCAGACAACTTTGCAAAGGTCTTTGCGAAGCTCTCACCTGGTGGTGAGGCGACACTTATGCTTGAGAATCCAGAGCATCCACTTATGGGCGGTATCACCGTTAGATCCAAACCCAGAGGGAAAGAACTGGTGACGCTGGACGCCATGAGTGGCGGCGAGAAGACTATCACGGGTCTTGCGCTCATATTTGCCATCCAGATGTATAATCCAGCAAGCTTCTATGTGTTCGATGAGATTGATGCTGCATTAGATGATGTCAATGCCCATAATGTGGCCCTTCTTATCGCAGAGATGGCAAAATCATCCCAGTTCATCGTTGTATCCTTGAGAACGACAACAGTCAGGAAGGCAGATCTCCTAGTTGGCGTTTCGAATCAGGACGGTATTTCAAGAATCGTCAAGCTCGACCTAGAGGAGGTGGCAGAAGTAGCATGAGTGAGGAAGAGGACTCACCATTCTGGGCATCCCCGCCTTACATTCTCCTCACTGATGTACTTCAACTGGATAAGATCAAGCCGTGGAATGTTGATGTCGGTAAGCTAGTTGCAGGTTTCATTCGTGAGATGAAACGCCTAGGGGACATTGACTTCAGAATCTCAGGAAGTGCGCTGTACTCGGCATCTGTCATATTCATGAGGAAGACTCGTGAACTCGTTGAGCTTGGGATTCTTCCTCCGGATAAGGATGCAGATGATGAAGAACTTGTCATTCCTCTGATTCGACCTCCATTTAGAGTGAGCAATCAACGAGTCACTCTTCAAGAACTGCTAATAGCGATGGACCGAGTGTTGAGCAAAGGTCCTCGTCAGCACGCTATTCCGCGGAAGAAAGGATATCGACCCAGCATAGAGCCAATGGACTTCAAAATGGAAACTACAAGGGCAGATGTGGAGGAGAACATAACTGAAGTCTATGACGATCTCTTGAGAATATTGGAAATTGGTGAAACTGCAAAGTTTGTTGATATTCTTATGAACAATACTCGAAGGGAGATTGTCCGTGTCTTCTTTGCCCTGCTTCACCTCTATGGAAGAGCGTTTATTGACATCTGGATGGATGAAGATGATGTCATCTGGGTGAAGATGCTTCCTCCCCCTCCCCCGTCTGAGGAGGAAGATGAGATACATCCATCTATCGAAACGAAGTGAGTTCTATGGATGATGACAAGGTGAAACTAGAGGCTGCCCTCTATGTGGCTGGAAGGCCAATTTCGATAGAGGAGCTGGCTGCTGTTGTGGGAAAAGCTGAGTCCTCTACAAAACGAGTGTTGGAAGAGATTGGTCATATGTACAATAAACGAAAGGGAGCACTTGAAGTTGTGGAGCTTCCCCGAGAGCGATGGGTGATGCAACTCAGGCCTGAATTGACTCCTCATGTCGCGAAACTTATCCCGGGTGGACTTCTATCATTCGCCACGCTTCAGACACTAGTTTATGTGGCCTTGAAACAGCCCATCCTACAATCGGAGCTTGTGGCTGAGAGAGGGACTCACTGCTATGACCATATCAAAGAACTGATTGAGAAGAAGTTCATTGAGGCGATTCCTGAAGGAAGGAGTAAGTCGCTGAAGACTACGCCCCTCTTTGCTGATTATTTTGGTCTCGACCATGATATGATTAAGCTCAAGGCTCAGCTTCGCCATCAAATGAAGAAGATACTACAGGATCAGCAGGAAATCGAAGCAAGAGCAGACCTGGGACTCTAGTGTGGAAAACATCTAACAGACACGTGGGATTGGCTCTCCATATGGGACTTGCACTATCTTCCTCCCACCAATCTCTGTCTTCATGACAACTCGAGGACTGCCCTCATTCACCTTTCCAATTAAACGACATTCTGCAGTTGTCTCGTGCGTTCTCAAAGCCCGTAAGATTTCATCTGTCTTTGAAGAATCAACCGTCATGACCGCGGTGCCTTCGCAACTCATGTGTAGTACATCCAACCCAAGAATCCCGCACAAAGAAACCACTGCTGGTCGAACAGGGATCAAACTCTCTTGTATCTCGAATTCCACCCCAGACTTGGATGCTATCTCATTCAATGCAACTGCCGTGCCCCCGCGTGTAGGATCCTTCATTGAATGTACTCCACCCACATCCAAGCAGGACCGAATCGGGTCCCATAATGGTGCAACATCACTTGTGAGGTCGGTGTCGAAATCAAGCCCCTCTCTATGAGCAAGAAGCGATGTCCCATGGTCGCCAATTGGCCCCGTCACAATGATGTCGTCACCTGGTTGGGCTCCAGTATCTGCCACCGGTCCATTTCCGTAGATAATTCCAATGCCAGTTGTAGTCATCACAAGGCCGTCAAGCGTGCCTCTGGGCATGACCTTTGTATCGCCGGCAATCATCGCTACACCAATCGGTTCAATCACTTCATTCAACGACTTGAGGATGCGTTGCAGGCTGTCAATCTCAAACCCCTCCTCCACGATGACTGTGTTGGTCATAGCCACTGGTTGCGCACCCATGACTGCAAGGTCGTTCACTGTGCCGCAGGCAGTAAGTGTTCCAATATTACCCCCTGGAAAAAACAATGGATGAACGGTATGAGCATCGGTACACACAATGAACCTAGTGTCATCGATTTGGAACGTAGCGCCATCATCCATCTCGTCCAGACCTATTGGTCCGAGTCTTCTATGACTGAATGAAGGAATTATCACAACCTCTAGTAGGCGTTGCATCACCTTTCCACCGGCACCGTGTGCGGTTTCGATTCGAGTCATTATTCTGCCTCCGCTGAGATTATCAAGGCTGCTTGTGATATTTGAACCGGACTATTCGCACGGGTCAGTATCCACAGCATCTTGACCAGTAAGCAAGACTTAAAACCACTCTGCAGTGAGCGACAGTGACCCAACCAAGAGGTAGTCAGAAATGGGTGTCTGGCATAGACGATCAGGTCGCACGAAGACAGGTGCAAGGCTCAAGCGATTCAGAGGTAAGAGAAAGCATCAGATGGGCCGCACTCCTACTGAAACAGTAATAGGAGATACCAAGAGGAAGCTCATAGAGAGTAAAGGCTTGAAGACAAAGAGCCCAGCTCTTAGAGTCAAAATGGTGAATGTCACAGACCCAAAGAAGAAAGAAACCTATCGTGTAGAGATTCAGGACGTAGAGATGAATCCAGCCAGCATGGACTACCAACGCCGCAAGGTCATCACAAGAGGGACCATAATCAAGACAGAGAAAGGCCGAGCGAAAGTCACAAGCAGACCTGGACAGGATGGAATCCTTAACGCGATTCTGATTTAATTCTCATCTCTCATTTGCGGATTTTGAATCCAAATGGAAGCTAGGCTTCTACAAACAGCTCATTCCTGAAAGCCGTGAAGAGCACGCCTGCAATTATGGCACTGATGATTACTGATGCCGTCCGTTCAAGAAGCATGACAGGGAAAATGACAGCCCCGAAGATAGCCGCATCAAGTCCAAGGATGTACACAGACCCGAGTGTCATCATTGAGAAGTCTGTCAATGATCCTATCAGAGTCAAGGGCAGTATCTGCAGCGGAATTCGCGAAAATGAGGCTGTTGAATCAAAATGGAACTTGAAGGCTTGAAGAGCGAATGCTACTAGTGTAGCCAATGCATATGGTAGGATGAACCACCACGCATCATACAAGGGCAGCAAGTATAGCAAAATGACAACCAAGAGATATCCAGATGTCAAGATAGGCCCAGGAATTTTGATGCCTCGAAACTCCGTGATGGGCTGGAGGCATAGTCCAGTCAATAGACCTGAAATGGCGGGACCAATGATTATGGTCGGGAGAGTAAGATATAGACCTGTAAACTGGATAGACACTATCGTTGCCAGCAGCCCTGCAATTAGTCCAAAGACAAAGCCATACCGTGGACCAAGTACCAGACCGAAGAGAGGCGCAATGCATATTGCAAAGCTCAAGATGCTTCCAGAGCCTGCAGGACCAATGAATTGGCTCATCGGCAGAGCAACGGCAATCGCGTAAACTGCTGAAAGAATTGCACCAACTGCGATGATTTTGGACGAACTAGTGGATTGGATGGTCTCAAGCTCAATCGTTTCGCTCTGATCTTCACTCATGTCGCTCCCTCGGTATTGCGATTGACAGCACTTTGCCTTTAGAATGATTCCTGTAATTGTAGACGAACACTTCTAAAATCTATGGAGCTGCGACCTCTGCCTCAATGTCCGTGATGACAAAGTCCTTGCCGCCTATGATCACAGTTGCACTGCTTTGGCATTTCGGACATTTCATGGGAGCAAACATTGCAACCTGGGAGGGTACTTCATCTTCCATCTGGGCCTCGCCCTCATGAGCGCATTGTTGACACCTGATTCGTCCCCTCACTTTCTTGATGTTCAGCTTCGCACCCTCAAGTATTGTCCTCTTGCTGGCTATCTCAAAATTGAACTCGAGCTGTTCAGGAATTAGAAAGGTGAACTCACCCACCTCGACATTTACAGTAGTGACCCTCTTCACATTATGAGTTTCAGCTGCTTGGACTGCGGCATCTACGATTGAACACGCGGCTGAGAACTCATGCATGCTTTGATACCTCTGGCCTAGGACTGCTTGTCATATGTTAAGGCGTTTTTGATGTGGCAGACCCAGTCAAAACAGTCAAGTAGGATGTTCCACACCAAGAATCAGCATCTCAGGGGATTGGAGAGAGTGTCCAAGACTTCTAAGTCCAAGAAGACAACTAAGAAGAAAACAACAAAGACTAGTGAAAAGAAAGAGAAGAGTACAAACAAAGGGAAGACTGAGAAGAAGACTACAGCGAAAAAGAAGCCTGCGCCCAAGAAGGCACCCGCAAAGACCAAAGCAGCAAGGAAGAAGGCAGCAGCCAAACCTACTAAGAAGAAGGAAAAGAAGACCAAAGAGAAAGAACACTCGATAGTAGACGAACTGGCAAAGGAACTACAAAGTGATGATGAGCAAATAGTAATGGGTGCCATAGACCGTCTAGGATCTATGAAGGACAAACGTGCCACTGGAATTCTTGTGCAGGCACTCAACGATCCGAGGTATATGATTCGGATACACGTGGCTGCACAACTTGGAGAGCGTAAGGACAAGACTTCAGTTGGTTCATTAATTGAAGCACTTGATGACGAGTCATTATTTGTGAGACAGACTGTGGCTGGAGCCCTGGAGAACATAGGTGGGAAGAAAGCTACTAATGCCGTTAGGATGGCTGAGTCGAAAGGGATGCTACTAGATGAATTGCCAGAAGGTATTCGTCTATAGTGATGTGGGATTTGAGCCAATTGCGCTTATATTGGATAGTCACTTCTGGAGAGATGCGCATAATAAGGAGCGATTTCGGAAATGAGCGACCCCAATGAAATCAAGAGGATTGAAACTGCAATCAAAGACTTGGACCTGGATTATATGCGTGGATTGATGTCTGAGGAGGAGTACAACCGAAAGACTGGTGAATTGAGAGGGCAGCTGAGGGATGCAGGAGGAGTTCCAACAGGACTCTCAGAAGCTCGCGAATCTCTCACTCCGACCCCCGCTACAAAACCCGTCATGACTGATCCTGTGACTGCAGTTAAGAAGACGGTGCAATCGATGCGGCGTATCTCAATAGAACGAATCGCTCAGGACTCTGGAGTCAGCGCCATGAACGTCACACGTATTCTGAATGACCTCCTAGATGGCCGAGAACTGTCAGGCAGAATCGACCATGACGCAGGAGACTTCATTCTGGGAACAGGTACTGGTCCGCCTCCCAAGACGATTGGTGCTTGTCCGTACTGCAAGGGCGATTTGGAACGAATTGCAGTAAGGGGAGAAACTATCACCTGCCCGATGTGTCGAGAATCATTTATCGTGTCCTAGAAGGGACACATTAACGGAACCAATGGATTTGTGAAGAGATAAGTACGTTAGAGCTATATCCAGTTCGGGTGTTCTCAATGACTCTCTTCAAGGCGTGCTTGACTGGTGATGAGCCCGGTGCAGCATCCCTTGTTAACGAGATGGTGTCGAAGAGCCAGCCATCTGCTATCTGGGCGATTCTAATGCACGCCGCAGCATGGAATGAACAGCGAGATTTTGACACGCCTCATTCTACGATTATAACTCACTCAATCCATCGGATGATACAGGAGCTTGGGCCCAATCCCGATATATTGGCGACCAAGCCTCCTTCTCCCAAGCTCAAGACGCCAGAGGATCTCGGTGAACCCCTTCAAAAGGCACTCCTTGAACGTTTGGGACTACACTTGGCAGCAGTCGACCACTGGATCAGCGAACGTGGACCCAGGTACAATGTTGACACTAGACTTGATTCCTTGGATATGACGATGCGAAACTACACCCAGTCGATAAGGAAACAGGCACAGATGAGTGCACTAAGTTTTGCACTGCGACTTGGAAGCCGTGAGGATCCTGTTCGACTTCGCCGTATGACTGCATCTCTAGCCGCAGAGAACCCTGACAACCTGGGACATGCCTTTATCATGCCGATGTCGCTCATGACCGAACTCCCATCCTCTGACTACAAACTTCCGTATCAGGCCGTGCTTTGGCATCTAACGGAATATCTTGTTAGAAAGGTGCCCCAAAAGCAACCGGATGGTTTCAAAATAGATGATCAAATGGACAGGATGGCTCCACCGACAAGTCTGTCGAAACACAAGACCCTCATTGCCACATCCATTGTAGAATTTGGCATCTTGGGTCATAATGGAATCCTTGCACAGAGAATAGCGTCTGCAGCCAAAAGTGGACTGGTGCATAGCTATACGGTTGATTGGTTGCTGGATAGATTGCACCAGAATATCGGAACAAAGCCTCTGACAACACAGAAGTTGTCGGTTGAGAAGCTCATTAAGATGAAACCGGGGACCAACTGGGACCAATTGCCAAGTGGCATAGACCTACCAAACTCAGGAAAAGTCAGATTATGGCTCGTGAAGAATGCTGCAGACTACTGGGACAAGATGATGGATTTGAAGGCAGGTGCCTTTGAGGGGGTAATCCCAGACATATCAAGGAAAGACTGGTCTATTGTGAAAGCAGCGCAGTATGCCATGTCTGCTTTGAACGGAGCGCCAAGAGCGTCACATGTCATCATCTTTACTCAAGCAGCCTGGTCGTTGGCTGAGCAGGGACTGATTGACGCCTCTTTGGCTGCCCTTCAAGTTCACAGGATGCTCAAGCAGTATCTCAACGGGCGGTAGTCCTCAGATCTTCTCGTATCGAAGCACATTCTCCTCTTGAAGAATAAGCTTGAACAGACCTGACTCATCAACTATTTCCTTACATTCCTCTGGAGAAGCATGATCGATAAGGAATACAAGCTTCCCTAAAGGCCTCAATATTCTATGAATCTCCTTCAGGAGAGCCATCCTATCATTTATCGATTTAAACACATCAATTAGAAGTGCAAAGTCGATGTGTTCTTCCGGAAGACCAGTAGCTAAATCTGACTGGATTGTTACGATGTTTGAGAGACCGTCCTTTCTAGCACGCTTCTCAACCCGTTCAATCGCTATTGGATGTACATCAAGTGCATAGACTTTTCCGGACTCTCCAACTAGTCTTGCGGCAGGAATTGTATAGCTTCCTACCCCACATCCGTAATCCAGAACTTTGTGTCCCTCACCAATTCCAAGTGTGCTCACAAATTCTGCGGGTTTTCTGAATCGTTCACGGAACTTGAGATACCAGGCCATTACCCGGAAGCTTGTGTTTGACATGTGTGCTTGATTAGCAGTAGTACTCATAATTTTCACTAGGTATTACTTCATTATCTAAAGTATTTAAACTTCAAAGTGTAAAGTTGGGAAGTCACTTCCCAAGAGTGAAGTAATGAAAGTTGGGAAGGAGAAAGCGTCGGCCTCTCCTCATTTGATGCGGTTATGCATTGCCCTTTCTGTAGGACTCAGCCAGAAGGTCAGGGATGTAACGAACCTTCATTCCGGTTGAGCTTTCTTTCATCATGTCGTTGATCTGAATAGTACAAAATGGACACTCGGTGGTGACCATGTCGGCCCCTGTGGCTTCGAGGTATTCTTTCTTTGTATTGGCTATCTTCTGGGAGAGCTCTCGCTGTCCTGCACGAACGCCGCCACCGGCACCACAACAACGGTTCCTGTACGGATCCTCGATGTATTCCACGCCAGGAATCATCTTCAGAAGTTCAACTGGCTCATCATAGACGTGTTGGCCTCGTCCAAGGTGGCATGGTTCATGATAGGTGACTTTCATCTTGATCTCACCTTTCGGTGGGACAATATTCTCCTTGCCAATCACCCGAATCATATACTCAGCCATGTCATAGACTCTGTATAGCGGCGGCTCACCACGATCTTCCTCGATGAAAGGACGATGGTCCTCACGAAGTGTCTTACCGCAGCCTGCACATGCGACCACTACAGTATCACAATCATACTTTCTGCAGGCCTCTTCAAATATCTCAGTGACCCTTCGAGCAGCGGCATGAGCTGTGTTGAGGTCTCCAGTTCTGAAGGCCGGACTTGCACAGCACCACTGTTCCTTCGGAACAACGACATCGATGTTATTCCGGTTAAGGACTTCAATCAATGCCTTCCCAGTGGTCTGCATCCGGTAGTCTATGAGGCAGCCTGTGAAGAATGCGACTCTTCCACGTGGACTCTCCACAAAGAATTCTGCATCCTTCACCTCCTTGAGAAGTGGCACGTCCTTGACTGGCACAGACCGTCCTGTTTCATTGATGGCGTCGATGAAGGCCTGTTGGCCCTCTGCGAGTGGATATCCTGCCTCAACAGCTTTCGCTCGAAGCAGTTCAACGGCAAGAGAGGGGATGTTGATCTTCTTCGGACAGATATCAGTACACATCTTACAGGTTGTACAGCTATATACCATCTCATTCATGGCCATAGCTATACGGTCCTCTACGTCACGTGGATCAAGTTCAAGTCGCGCTATCTGTCGGATGATCATTGGTCCCGGATAGTCCCAGGTCTCGTGGACAATTGGACAGTTGGATATGCAAGCGCTACATTCGATACACTTGCGAATCTCCCTTACTTTCTCGATCTCTTCTGCATGGATTATCTCTGGCCTCGTCGGCTTCTTGTCACGTGAAACATAGGGTCTGATTCGTCTGAGCCGATAAGTAGTCTGAGCCATATCAACGACAAGATCCTTGATGACTGGCATCTTCTCTAATGGCTCCAGGACCAGATTCTCATCAGATTCCACTTTTGTTCTGCACGCGATTCTAGCAGTACCATTTACCTTGACGGCACAGGAACCACACTGCCCTCCTCTGCACTCCCATCGGAAGGCCAGGCTGGAGTCAAACCTGTCTTGAACGTAGAGCAGGGCATCCAAAACTGTCATCCCAGGCTCATATTCGACATCGAAGTTCTGGAAGTATGGCTCATTGTCAGAGTCGGGGTTGTATCTTAGGATCTTTGCCTTGATTGTCGTTGCCATTCTCGGTACCTCCTATGGGGGTGTTATCTTTATGATGACGAGGTCTTCCTTTCGAAGCTCCATCTTGCCGTCTTCGCCCTTCCGGATGATGATGTTGTAATAGCCCTTATCATTGGGGTCAGCGTCAACACGATAGTGTGCACCCCTGCTCCCTTTTCGCATCAGCGCGGCTTCAGCAACCATTCTGGCCGTCATCACCATGTGCTCGAACTCAATGGCCTGATGCCAACCAGGGTTGAACCGTTTGACTGGCACGTCAACCTTGATATTGGGAACCACTTCTTTCTCGATTCTGCGTAGCTCCTTGACCGCATGTTGCATTTCATCTTCTTTTCTGAATATCTGGACTTTCTCCCACATCAGTTTCCTGAGTTCATCCCTTGCATCGGCAGGGGAAATGCCCTCCTTGCGTTCTAACATGGCCTCAAGCTTTTCGAACTCCTTAATGATGACTTCACGGTTGATGCCTGTGTGGGCGTTGTCCTTAGCGAAGTTGGCTGCACTCTCGCCTGATAGCGCGCCGTAGACCTGGGTGTCTGCTAGGGCGTTACCGCCCAGCCTGTTACCTCCGTGCACTCCTCCAGTACACTCACCTGCCGCATAGAGCCCGGGAATGTTGGTGCCAGACTCTTCATCTATCTTGATACCGCCCATAAAGTGGTGCGCTGTAGGGGACACCTGCATAGGCTCTTCACGAATGTCCACTCCAGCGTCCTCGAACTGTTCAATCATGCTCTCAAGTCGAAACTCGACGATTGACTTTGGCAGATGCGCTATGCTCAGATACACACCTCCGTCTGGAGAGCCTCTTCCCTCCAAGACCTCAGTCATAATGGACCGAGCCACTTGGTCTCGCCCTGCCAGCTCCATAACCTCTGGATAGTATCTGTTCATGAAGCGCTCACCCTCACTGTTCAGGAGAATGCCGCCCTCACCACGCACAGCCTCTGTGACCAGCCTACCGCGCGCGGACTCGGGCTTGACCATGCCCGTGGGATGGAACTGCACCATCTCCATGTCGATGAGTTCACATCCTGCCTCATAGGCCATCCCATAACCATCACCGACATCCAGCTGAGCATTGCTGGTCACCTCATAGATACGACCCGCACCACCAGTTGCCATGACCACAGACTTGGCACGGAACACGAGGTAGTCACCGTACTTCAGATCGATGGCAGTGACGCCTGTGACTCTGCCTTCCTCAACGAGAATCTTAGTGGCAAATATCTCGTCGAAAACCCGTACAGAGCTCTTTCTGATGGCTTCGATTAGAGTGACCATGATCTCAGAGCCGGTCCTGTCTGAGGCATATGCGGTGCGCCTCCAAGACTGCTTCCCGAAGGGTCTCTGAGCAATCTTGCCCTCAGGCGTTCGGTCAAAAACAGCCCCAAACTCCTCGAGGTCGAATATCCTCTCAGAGGCATCACGCACGAGAATCTCAGCGAGCTTCTGATTGTTGAGATAGTTCCCGCCGACTATCGTATCCTTGAAGTGTGTTTCAGGGTTATCATCAGGGTCAACGTTCCCAAGCGACACATTGTAACCACCTTCGGCCATGGCTGTGTGAGCCTTGCCAAGGAGCTCCTTACTAAGCATGATAACATCCAGATTGTGCTTTGCTGCCTCAATGGCTGCACGGCATCCAGCACCGCCAGCGCCAACAACGAGAACATCGCACATTATCGTCTTGTAGTTCAACTACAGTCCTCCGATGGAGAGCTCTCTAAGAGCTTGACCCGTCGGCACTGGGCCACCGTTTAAGACTTACTGTTGGGGTCGCATGAGAAAACATGCATCTTAGTGGCATGATTGAGGAATGAGCACCCTAATTAGGACGAAAGGCGCTAGTTATCTATGTTAATAGACAGACAAGCTACTTGATAGGGAACGGCTATATGTAGCATTGTACGCACTACTGGCAGCCATCGGGGGTGCATGAGAATAGAATGGGAGAAGCTCCTTCTGGTCATCGCGATGCTGGTGATACTAGTGGTGGCACTCTATGGAATTTCAGTGCCGATACTGACAGCATTGGGAACTTAACTTAGGCTGGATAAAGGGATGAAGGCAGAGGATTCGTAGAGAATGCCAGTTTCCGTCTGAAGGTGCCACTAACAGAGTCACAAAGTAACCAAACCTATTCTGAGTCCTCGATTACTTCTCCTGACCGTGTCAAATAGATGACATCAAGTGAACGAATGTATTGATCAGGTAACATCCTGAGTGCGTTCATGAACCTATGCCAGTCAGTGATCATTCTTGGTTCATCAAACTCGACATCCTTCAACAGCTTCGATATGTTTTCCACCTCTGCGTGATGAGTGGGGTGGATATACCGGATTCGATATTCAGTGCTATCAGGGTAGTAGACTGCAACATCAAGTTTGAGATTGGGGTTTTCAGTATACACGATCTGGACGATTTTCCTCAAGGATGATACCTCGCTGAATCGCACTTACGCTGGCATCAACATTTTGGGGGATATGTGTTTCCAGTGTATAGTCTCTGTCAGCGGACAGATATCTAGTCCTTTATGCCAATCTTGGCGTAGACCTCTGCCTTGCGTGCTGCCACTCTTTCATCCATCACCTTGTGCAGGCTTTCGCCATGAGAGTCCATCGTCACCAATAGTGGTCCAAACTCATCAGCGGTGATGACCCAAAGAGCCTCCGGCATGCCTAGATCGCTCCACTCGTAAGCGCGCACTTCTTTCAGGCCCTTCGCAGCAAGAGCGCCGCACCCACCAGTGAAGCTACAATAGACCGCACCAACCTCCCTGAGGGCTTCAAGTGTCTTCTCACCCATACCTCCCTTCCCAATGATGATGCGAGCCTTGTATTTTCGGAGGAATTCGTCCTCAAAGAGCTCCATTCTAATACTGGTGGTGGGGCCAGCTGAAACTATTTGCCACTTTCCTTCTTTCTGCCATGCCACAGGGCCTACATGATAGACAACACTGCCTTCGAAGTCCACAGGTGGTTTTTCGCCCTTATCGAACATATGTAGGGCACGTTCATGAGCCTCGTCACGTGCAGTATAGACATGCTCACCGCTGACGTACACCACATCGCCCACCTTTAGTTTGCGAGCGTCTTCTTCAGAGATAGGTGTCGTAAAGTGATATTCAGCCATTTCACTCACCCTCCAATGGATGTGTCACATAAGTGACTCTTAGATCCTTGGATATCACTGCCTTGCTGTGCCTTGCAGCCCAGCACTGAACGGCAACTCCTACGGGTAGACTTGCAGGATGGCGCATGGCATAGTCGACTTTCACTGCCAGTACGGTCGTCTTGCCTCCAAGACCCATGGGACCAATTTCTGTGGCATTGATGGCCTCCATGAGTTCCTGTTCGATTTTAGCCACTTCAGGCTCAGGATGTCTATCATCAAGTGGACGCAACAGCTGCTGCTTAGCAATCTTAATGGAAATATCTGCACCCCCGCCAATTCCCACACCAATAATGTTTGGAGCACAGGCTTTGCCCATGTAGCTCATAGCATTATCTACCACCAGTTTCTTGACACCTGTCAGTCCAACCCCTGGTTTGAGCATGCCAACAATGGACACATTCTCACTCCCTCCACCCTTGGGAAACGCTATTATCTCCAATGAATCGCCGGGCACAACCTCCCAGTTAATCCAAGGAATTTTGACACCGGTATTGTCACCTGAATTGCCACCTATAATCGGATTCACTGCATTTGGTCGAATTGGCACCTCTTTGGTAGCCTTTCTTGTGGCTTTGGTAAGGGCTTCCTTAATCTCATCCATATATGGGAACTTACTGCCGACCTTGACATAGAAGATTATAATGCCTGTATCCTGGCACATTGGAACTCCTGTGTCAGCAATGTCCATATTCTGGAGGATTGCTGAGAGCTGAGTCTTGGCGGTTTCATTGTCCTCACGGTCACGCGCCACTCTCAATGCGGCT
This sequence comes from Promethearchaeota archaeon, assembly GCA_048939765.1. Classification (GTDB taxonomy): domain Archaea; phylum Asgardarchaeota; class Thorarchaeia; order Thorarchaeales; family Thorarchaeaceae; genus SMTZ1-83. The sequence goes on along the minus strand of JBHLPF010000029.1, from coordinate 8,434 downwards.
TCAACATCTTTGGGTAGCTTCGTTACAGCCATTTTGAGAAGGCGAAAAGTTGTGTCTTCAATGACTTGCATAGGATCCTTCATTACATCAGCTTCTGAGAATTGCTGTTGAAGGGGCAGCGTCAGCCCCTTGCACGGACTCGCAGCCCATCTGCTACCTAATCTTTCTTGCTATCTGGTTACATGAGAGGACTATATACTTTAGAACACCATATTATTACGAGAGATGATATCCCTATGACATTAGACCTTTCACTCACATCTCTGGTAGCCTTCTGCACAACCCTCACGATTCTCATCTTCTTCGCTATACTGGATACTCGTGATAGAAGGATAGCCAATCATTTTGTACTGATTGGAGGTGCAAGTGGATTAATCATCACGATACTTACTGGTCATCTAGGTCAAAATCCTATACTGCACCTTGCAGCATTTCTTTTCGTTTCCGTCCTCTCCTGTGCACTCTTTCAAATGGGAGCAATTGGCGGAGCTGACTTGAAAACATTGGTCATCTTGAGCATCAGTAGTCCAGGTATAGAGCTAGCGCTGTGGGGTGATCCAGTACTTGAGGCAATCATAGGAGGCGGCTTGACGATGCTCATTATGTTGATCGCAGGCTATGTGTATTCAAATTGGTCAATGGGAACTAGTGAAAGGGGTACGCCATTGATTCCATTTCTGAGTGCGGCCTATGTCCTTATCCAACTACTGGCTCTGCTCTAGAGCAATGCTGGAGGAAGGGAGAACGTATAGATTAGCGTCCAGAAAAGCACCCATAATAGTAGAAATGTGGGTAAGCCTGCTGTTACGAGTTTTTGTCGACCTCCAATCTCTTTGGGATCGATTTCTAGTAGATAAACAACAACGTAGAGTGTCAGTCCGTACATGAGCAGGCCAAATATCAGACCTCTTGAACCACGAAATGCAGGTCCAGCAAGTCCACAGATTAACGCTGTAATCAAAGCGAAGACTATCTTGACATAGGTCTGCTGTTCGTCTGCCGAGTCAGCCCATCTACTGAAAAGGCGTTTGAAGATGCTCTGAAGAGGGCCTATCACTGATGACATCGTGTGACACCTGTCGGAGTTATGCGTCTGTCAATCGACTAGGTTATAACAATATCGGACTGGAGGAGCGATTGACAATGAAAGAGACCATGAGCAATATTGACATTCGGCTAATTCTGCCAGAGCTAAAGGAGTCGGCAGAAGGTTCGTTCATTAAGAATGTATACCAATATGGGGATGTCTTTGTGCTCAAGCTCTATCGACCTGCAGGAGGGACGTCACATCTTCTCTTCGAGGTTGGTCGTCGAATTCATCTCACTGAGTACCGTCGAGTTGCTCCAAGGGTTCCACCCAAGTTCTGTACAGCACTCAGGAAATATCTCCGGGACCGGAAAGTCATGTCAGTCTATCAACACGACTTGGATAGAATTGTGGTGATTGAAGTCGGTGATGAGGTGAGTTCGCATAAATTGGTGGTTGAGCTATTTGGAAATGGAAACGTGCTCCTTCTCGACCCAGAAGACACGATATTTGTTGCAATGCGCTACAGGAGAATGAAAGACCGAAATGTCATCCCTAAGGCAAAGTACGAATTCCCGCCTCCTCGTGGAATGGACGTCATGAGTTTAGAGTCAGATGCTCTTGAAGAGGCCCTTTCTGAATCGAATGCGAATGTAGTACGAACGCTGGCTAGTAGATTGAACCTTGACTCTCAGAGTTGTGAGGAGATATGTGCACTCGGAGGAGTTGATCCTCAGGCAAATGTTCCAGACCTAGATGAACAGGCGGTGAAGGACCTAGCAGATGGACTCTCGCGCTTTATTGAGAAGCTCAGAACCGGAATCAGTGAACCACGTATTATCATTGATGACGAGGAGGAGGAGGAAAAGGTTGCATTCGTACCATTCATGTTTGAGGTGTATAATGGCTTACCAACAGCTTCCTTCTCCACATTCAGCCAAGCAATTGACAACTTCTATGGCGTGTCTGACATGGAACTTGAGGATGAGGCAGTTCTGGATGCTCACGTCAAGGAGCGCAAGCGGTTGGAAACGATTATCGAGAAGCAGAAGGAAAGCATCGCTCGATTAGAAGATAGAGCCAGCACCTTAAGACTGGCAGGAGAGACTATTTACAACAGCTTTCAGATGGTGCAAGAGGTGCTGGAAACAGTCACCAGCGCAAGAACGAGTGGCCTATCTTGGGCTGAGATAACAAGCAGGATCGAAGAAGGGAGAGAGAGAGGTATAGCATCTGCAGCCATAATTGAAAGGATAATACCCTCTCAAGGCAAGATTGTTGTGAAGCTTGCGGATATCGATGTGAGTCTGGACATTAGGAAGAGTGCTCAAGAGAATGCATCATTGGCATATGAACAGGCAAAGAAGTCGGAAGCGAAGACTAAGGGGGCACAAAAGCAAATCGAGAAGACACTGACAAAGCTGAAAGAACTTGAAGCTAAGAAAGTCGAACCTGAAACAAAGAGGAAAGTCACTGTTCGTATCAGGAAGAAGCGATGGTATGAGAAGTTTCGATGGTTTCTATCCTCAGAAGGCCTCCTTATCATTGGAGGTCGTGACGCAAAGACCAATGAAAGACTTGCAAAACGGCAGATGGAATCAAACGATGTCTTTGTCCATGCTGCACTGCACGGTGCACCCTATGTAGTCGTCAAGACTTCTGGAGACCGACCCGGAGAACAGACTCTCACTGAAGCCGCACAGTTCGCGGTCACGTTTTCTCGAGCATGGCAAGACGGCCTGTCATCTGGTGATGCCTATTGGGTCAATCCAGAGCAGGTAAGTTTCACTCCACCCTCCGGGGAGTATCTACCATCTGGTGCTGTCATGATCTATGGCTCTAAAAACTACATTCGAAGAGTGCCGTTGGATCTCGCTGTTGGGGTGTTGATTGAGGATAATGAGGCAATTCCAGTATCAGGCCCACCTTCAGCATTGTCTGCTCATACGGAATACACAGTAAAGGTTGCTCCAAGTAAAGGGAAGAAAGGTCAGCTTGTGAAGGAGATTCTCAGTCAGCTGAAGAAGTTAGTCCCTCAGGACAAGAAGCATTTGATAGATGAGATCCCACAAGAAGACATGATGCGCGTCTTGCCTCCAGGCGGAGGCGAATTGGTCATTAGTGATGCAGGACGCTAAATATGATTCACTGAAACATACTGGACAATACAGACACGTTTAAATTCCAACGGCGTTGAGTCAGTCAAGAATGCACCCTGAAGCCCGGGTGCTCTGGGTGATCGATAACCAACTTTCTGATACGCCGAGGTATTATCTGATGTCTGACCCTTCGCATTCAATGCCTGTGAGAGAAATCATGTCTGTCAATGTAGTGACAATGCCGCCAGATGCCAGTGTACACGAGGTGGCACGCTCGATGAATGAGATGGACATTGGGTCGATAATAGTTAGCGATAAGGGTCGGCCGCTGGGTATCATAACAGAGTCTGATATCGTTAGACGTGTGGTATCAGAGGACAAGGACCCAAAAGAAACCAAAGCCAAAGATGTGATGAGTTCTCCTCTTGTTCATGTAACACCAAACACCCCACTGACGGAAGCCATGAGAATAATGGCTCATGGCAATATTCGAAGAGTGGCGGTGCTGAAGAACGACAGCTTGGCAGGAATAATCACTTCAAGAGATATTCTACGCTGGTCACCTGAGCTCATTGATGTGCTTATGGAGTCATTGAAGCTCCGGTCTGAAGCCGCGAACAGGGATGAGGAGGATGAAGACGAGCTAATCGCATATGGTGGTGTTTGTGACAGCTGTGGGGAGTACTCTACTGATTTGGCACTTGAAGATGGGAGATATCTCTGTGACGTATGTCGGAGCTAGTAGGCTGGACTAACGGAGTGTATTCAGTTCGGTAAGCACGGTAAATGGAGGATTGTATGTTGGAAGTAAATCAAATCATGGTAGAACCAGTCACAATCGACAAGGATCAGAGGCTATCCTTCGCTCTAGAACTACTCGATAAGAAGCGGGTAGACAGGCTAATCGTTACTCAGAATGGCACAGTAACGGGTATTCTCACGTATGCAGATGTCGCAGACAGGCTTAGTGTAAGTAAGGTAGTCGCTGTTTCAATAGGTAGACTGCATGTTTCAAGTGCGATGACTGACACCGTAATTACCGTTTCACCTGACGACGATGTCACAGAAGTTGCTCAACTCATGATGGATAGGGGAATGAGTGGATGCCCCGTTGTTGATGCAGATGACAAACTTGTTGGTGTTATTTCAAAGACGGAAATCTGTTCTCTTGTAACCAAGTTTGAGGATGTCAAGGTGAAAGACTTGATGACGACAAAAGACATTCTTGTTGTCAATCCAGTGGAACGTCTTGTGAAGGCAAGGAGTGAAATGCTCGATAAGGGATACTCAGGACTTCCAGTCACAGATGGGCCGAGAGTGCTAGGATTGCTTACTGAAAGAGCCGTCGCCGAGGCGATGGCAAGGTTCAGTGTAGAAGTTCCTGACAAGCACCGCAGAAATCAAGTCAGACAAATACGAGTTGTAGATGCCATGATAAGGGAGCCACCACTGGTATCTTCGGACGAGTCCCTTGCCGCTGTTGTTGAAACGATGAGGAAGACGAATCTAAACACACTTCCTGTGGTGGGTGATGGTCACAAGCTCATAGGCATAATCAGCGCAACCGATCTGACTCGTTTCGTGGCAAACAAGTTCAAGGTCCCAGAACCTGAAGAATAGCCCTTGGCGACAAAATCATATCGTGCCGTGACACAGAAAGTAGGTATGCCTGTAGAACGCATCTTAGAAAGCGGGATTGTGGTACTGGACGGCATGGAAGTTGTCCGTTCGGTTGCAATAGACGCAGGCATTATTGAAGGCCTATACGAACCTGGTGCTGAACCCCCTGCATCTGAAAGAATCAATTGCGAGGGGCTATACATTCTTCCTGGAGTAATCGATATTCACGTTCATATGAGGGATTTAGAGCAAGAGGACAAGGAAGAGTACTCCACGGGGACTATGGCTGCTGCTGCAGGTGGTGTGACCACAGTAGTCGATATGCCAAACTCTGTCCCACCGACCATGACCCTTGAAGACCTTGAAGAGAAAATAGCCTTAGCTACAGAGAAAAGATATGTCAACGTGGGATTTTACGCCGGAATCCCAAAAAGAGTCAGCGATGTGGAGAAGGCTTTAATTCCCCAGATTCTCGGATTCAAGATATACCCACATGCTCCTTTGACAGAAGGCACACGCTATACCAAAGAACGTCTAAAGGAGTGTATGGAACTATCAGCCAAAAGTGGCAGACCTCTGCTGTTTCACCCGGCCTCTGCCGAGGTAGGAGAGAAACCAAGAACGCATGATGAATTCTTTCAGCTCCATAGCTGCGAAAACGAGGTTGAGTCCCTGAAGCAATTTCTGGAAGTCAAGAGAGAATTCTATGACTGCAGACTGCATGTCTGCCATGTCAGTTGCGGTACGACTGCCAGAGTACTATTGGAGCATCGCGCCGAAGACACATTGACGGCGGAGGTCACACCGCATCATCTCTTTCTGACGGGAGGAGAGTTCTCTCACGAGGACGGCAGAGCTAAGATGCTTCCTCCTTTGCGGTCCCCCTATGACAATGAGGCGCTTCTACAAGGACTCAGTGCTACCTGGGGTATTGATTGTGTTGTTTCAGATCATGCACCTCACGAAACCTTTGAGAAGAGACTTCCATTCAGAGATGCAGAATCGGGCATACCTGGACTTGAAACATTGGTGCCTCTAATGCTCACAGCTGTCTTTGAGGACAAGGTGTCCTGGCTGGACTATCTCAGAGTCTGTGGTTCAGGACCCGCTCGAATTCTTGGTATTACAGGCAAGGGGGTCATTGCCAAAGGTTATGATGCAGACATAACTGTAGTATCAAAGGAGAACTGGGAGATTCGTGGCAGAGATTTTCATTCTAAAGCAAAAATCACTCCTTTCGAGGGGAGAACTGTCCGAGCGCGTCCTGTCATGACCATCATCGGGGGCGAGGTGGTCTACAGCTATGGTGGATTCTTTACCGACCCTGGAGTGGTTGGTCGAGTGCCGTTACGGCGCCTATGATAGCTGCGAAAAGCATAACCGGTAACATGTGCTGAGAAATGTTGGTGGACATGGATTGGACCATGCATATTCTGATAATGAAGGAATACTTCTTGTGAAGCTTGCAAGAAAGACCGTTGATAAATACGTGGCAGACAAGACTAAGCCAAGCCCTCCAGATGATGCCCCTCCCAAGCTATGGGAGAAGTCGGGTGTTTTTGTCACTCTCAATCTTCTGGAAAAGGGACGCCCTAGACTTAGAGGATGCATTGGTCGTCCATATCCAACACAACCATTGATCGAAGCTACGATTGATTCGGCTGTAGATTCAGCAGTAAATGATCCTCGCTTCAGACCAGTAGGTCCGGATGAACTTGATCACATCATCGTGGACCTAAGTGTCCTCACGCCTCCGAGTAAATTGGAATATGCCAGTCCAGATGAACTCGTTAGTCTTGTACAGGTCGGAAGAGATGGACTCATAGTCAGTAGAGGCATGATGCGCGGGCTTTTACTTCCGCAAGTTCCTGTACAGTATGGATGGGACACAAAGACATTTCTGGAACACACTTGCCAGAAAGCAGGGCTTCCTAGTGACTTATGGAAAGCACCTGAAGTGGAGTTCATGTCATTTCAGGCTGAGATCTTTGGTGAAACAGAACCCAGAGAGGAGATTGTGAGAAACCCAGAGCATCCTAGATGTTAGAGGAGTACGTTACCATGACTGACTTGCCATCTTCTGTGATTGAAGCTCTCAAGGGATACTTGAAAGAAGACATCAGAACAGGAGACCTGACCTCCAATGTCACAATACCTGATGATGCGTTGGGCTCAGCAACAGTCTATGCAAAGAGCAAGGCGGTCCTAGCTGGGATTAAGGAAACAATTGCTATCGCGGAACTCACAGGTCTTGATTATGAGGTGTTTGCTTTTGAGGGCAATTGGGTGGGACCTCAAGAACCCATAATTAGTCTGAGAGGGCTAGCGCGTACTCTTCTTGGAGTGGAAAGAGTCTGCCTCAACATCATCCAACGGATGAGCGGAATAGCAACAAAGACCTACGACATGGTTCAAGCCGCAAAAGAGATGAACCCAAAGGTACGTGTGGCTGCTACGAGAAAGACAACTCCGGGCTTCCGATATTTCGAGAAGAGAGCAGTCCAAGTGGGCGGCGGAGACTCACATCGCTATGCACTTGATGACATGGTCCTAATCAAGAACAATCATATCGCCGTGGTTGGGGGGGTAGGTGTCGCTGTTAGAGCTGCTAGAGAAAGGGTGTCGTTTAGCAAGAAAGTGTCCTGTGAGGTTCGTACTCTTCAAGAGGCCATTGAGGCGATAGAAGCGGGGGCAGACATAATACTCCTCGACAACTTCACTGCTCAAGATGTGGGGGGTGTCCATGAGGTTCTTATTCAGCGAGAGATACGGGACAAGGTGTTGTTGGAGGCGTCTGGCGGAATTAATGAGGACAATATCAAGGACTATGCTCAGAGTGGAGCGGACATCATATCCTCGGGTGCTCTGACTCATTCATACAAATCAGCAGACTTCAATATGCTCCTGTCAATCACATAGGGCGTTTTGAGAACTAGACGGTCCAGAAGACCCACTCATTATCTACTTTCTCACCAACGAGTTTCCCCTTGTCGAAACGTTTCTTCACAGTTGCATAGATCATTCGGTCTTTGCCGCTAGCTCTTGAGTCTCCTTCTTCTAACGCTGTAACCACTTCTGACATCGTTCTTCTGTTGGGCAACTTGAAGAAGCCATTTCCTATGAGACCATCGACTGCCTTTGCTGAAGACCAAGGGTCTGGTTTCAAAGCTATCTCTGCATCAAGGGTCCTCCTAGCCTCTTCAAACTTGAGTTCGAGCTCCTCCATGGGAACACCGACGACCTCTATTTGATCTAAATCACCAATCCCTAGCCCTTTCTCAACAAATGACTGAATCACCTGAGCCTTTTGCGGTTTGACACCAGCGAGATGGAGCCCAACAGCCTCTACCGCCACAGCATCTCGTCCAACAAAGAGAACATCCGTCCTAGTTCGCGCTCCTTTTTCCTTGAAGAACTTCAAGAAGTAAGTGGCATCCAAGACTGCAAGGTCGACTCCTCCAATAGCCTCATAGAGGGAAGTCAGCAGATTGAAGAATATCTCGCTCTTATGATACTGAACTTTCTTCCTTGTGGGGGAAAGGCCAAAGAGATTCTTCAGGATGCTTCCCTTCTCATAGTTTCTCATGACGTGCGTGTTGACAAAGACTCTTGGCTTCAGGACGAGCTTCGCAAGTTCAATGACGACATCCTTGATTGGGTTCGGAACATCAACTGGAATGGTTTCTGT